>CP036424.1:2843376-3156785 GCA_007745835.1 Planctomycetes bacterium MalM25 | reverse complement strand
CGACTTGATAAGCCGGAGCGCCGTCGCTCTTCAGGGGCTCGCCCGCCTGGATGTAACCGAAGATCTCCGCCGGGTAGGTCGGCTTGATGCCGAACGTGACGATCCGCGAAGGCTCCTCATCGACGAGCGCCATCGCCTGCTTGACGGCCGACTGGAACGCCGCGGTGTCGGGGATCACGTGGTCGGCGGGGCAGACGAGCATCGTCGCGTCCGGGTCGCCAGCGACTTTGGTCACCAAGAGCGCGGCAAGCCCGATGCAGGGCGCCGTGTCCCGTTTGCACGGCTCGCCGACAATCGACGCGGTGGGCAGGTCGGGCAGCTGCTCGCGGCAGGCGTCGACCAGGCGCTGGTTCGTGACCACCATCCGCCGTTCAGGCGGGGCCAGCTCGCCGAAGCGGGCCGCCGTCTGCGCGATCATCGACTCATCGCCCACGAGCGAGAGCAACTGCTTCGGGGTCGCTCGGCGGCTGGCGGGCCAGAACCGGGTGCCGGAGCCGCCGGCCATGATGATCGCGTGGAGCATGGAAGTAGGCAGTAAGCAGAGGGCGGTAGGCAGGAAATCGCAGAGCCGCGACCGTCAGGGAGCGACCAGAGCCAGGATCTTAGCCGTTGGGATCGCCCTCGCCGAGACGCTCTTTCAGCTCGCTAACGGCTGAGGCGGGATCGACGGCGGTGGTCACGGCCGAGCTGACGGCGACGCGCGTCGCGCCCGCAGCCGTCACCTCCCCCAGATTATCCGCCCGGATCCCGCCAATCGCGAACGCGGGCAGGGCGATCTCCGCGGCGACCTGGCGGACGTAGTCGAGCCCCGGGAAGGCGTCGAACGACTTGGTTGGCGAGGGGAACGTCGGCCCGACACCCAGATAATCGGCGCCCGCGAGCACGGCCGCGCGGGCTTGCTCGATCGCGTGCGTCGAGACGCCGACGATCGCTCCGGGCCCGACGACCGCCCGAGCATCCGCAACCGAGAGCTCGTCCTGACCGACGTGAACCCCATCTGCCCCCGCGGCGAGGGCGAGGTCGGCTCGGTCGTTGACGATCGAGACCACCCCCCGCCGGCGGCAGATCGTGGCGAGCGCCCGGGCGCGCTCGACGAGGTCGCGATCGCTGAGCCGCTTGTCGCGCAGTTGAAGGACGTCCGCTCCCGCCGAGGCGAGGGATTCGACGTTGGCGTTGAACGCCACGGGCGATTCGCCCCCGTCGATCAGGACGTAGAGCCGCGCCGAGCCGAGGCGTTCCTGCCCTCGCTGGGTCGCCCCGAGCCCCTTCGCCAAGGTGTAAGCGCGGTAGCGGAGCCCCTCGAACGCCGCCCCGAGGGCCGGATCGATCGTCTTGCCGTACTCTTCGAGCGAGCGGAGCGCCTCCTGCAGCCGCCCGAGGCTCGCGAGGCAGACCTCACCGGCGTTGGCGCGCTGAGCCTCGGAGTCGGTTGAGATCACGGTCCCGACATCGCCAGGCGTGTCGCGAGCCGCGAGCCGTTGATCCATCGGGATCGCCCCGCCCGCCGTTGAAAGCTCGTGCCGCAGTTCCTTGGCGAGCCGCGAGAGGTGGGCGTCGTTTAGCACAAACCGGGCGTAGTCCTCGACGACGCGTGCGCCCTCACTCGCCCGATTGAGCGAGGCGTCGATCAACCGGGTCACGCCGCTGGAGGGGTTAGGCATCGGCGGAGGGCTAATAAAGCAGCCAAACGAGGGGGTGGGCTGCCAATCTGGCGGGTTTGCGGCTTGATAGGGCGCTACGGACGCCCGTGACGGCAAGAAAACTGGAGCAGGATTCCTCGGGCGTTGCTGGCGCCCGGGAATCGCCGTAACTCTCCATGATAGCAGGGTTTGTCTTGTTGACAGTCGAGCCGACCGATACACTCCGCGCCGCCCGCAGATGGGGGCGAATCGGTTCGATCGGCCGAATGCGCCCCGCGGTTTGCTTCCTGTTTACTCACGCCGTCGGCTCACCCGAGCCTCGCGACCCCGCTATAGGACGGTCTTTTGCCGCGTCGCCCCTCCCGCCGCCGCCTGCACTGGGCCGCCTACTTGTGGCCCGGGTTGCCGCATTTATGGGTGCGTGGCTCCCTCGCCGGGCTGACGTTGGCGCTGGCCTTCTCGGTCCTGCTGAACGTGCTGGTTCTCGCGACGCTGGTCTGGCCGGCGTGGCTGGAATCGCGGCTTAAGTTTGCATGTGCGGTCACCGCGCTCGGCCTGTGGATCGCCGCCCTGTGGGAGACCCGCGGCGAGCTGCGGCGGCTGGCTGCGGAGCGCGAAGCGGCCGAGAACCAACAAACCACCGAAAACCCGAGCGACCCCGAGGAGAACGCCAACGACGCCCTGCTCCGGCAGGCTCAAACCAGTTATCTGCGTGGCGATTGGCTCGACGCCGAACGCCCGCTCCGCGCCGCGATCCGAGCCGACCGCGACGATTTCGAGGCGCGATTCTGGCTGGTGAGCGTGCTGCGAAGCTCGGGACGCCTGCGGCAAGCGGAGCGGCTGCTGCGGCGGCTGGAGCGGCTCGACGCGGCCGCCGGCTGGCGCCACGAGCTGCGAGACGAACGCCGGCGGATCGAGGACGTGCTCGCCCCGCCCGGAGAGACCCCCGAAGGAGCGACCCAACCGAGCGAAGAGGACCAACCGCCGGTCATCCTGCCGATCGCCTCGGCGGAGTCCCGACGGGAGGAGCGACCGGCGGCCTAAAAACGCCCGCTTGGTGGCGAAGCGAACAAACGCCTACAATACGACGCAAAGACAGCATCCCCACGAACCGACTTTCCCCGCGAAGCGACCCGGCACGGGCCACCCCGGCCCGCCGAGCTGAAACGACCCAACCCTCAGCGCGCCGCCGGGCCCGCTAACGACACGGAGTAGAGCATGTACGAACGCTTCACCGACCGCGCCCGCAAGGTGATGCAGCTGGCCAATCAAGAGGCCCAGCGATTCAACCACGAATACATCGGCACCGAGCACGTGCTGCTGGGCCTCATCAAAGAGGGCTCCGGCGTCGCGGCGAACGTGCTGAAGAACCTGGACGTCGATCTCCGCAAGATCCGCCTCGAGGTCGAGAAGCTCGTCCAGAGCGGCCCGGACATGGTCACGATGGGCAAGCTGCCCCAGACCCCGCGGGCGAAGAAGGTCATCGAGTACTCGATGGAAGAGGCCCGCAACCTCAACCACAACTACGTCGGTACGGAGCACATCCTGCTCGGCCTCCTGCGCGAGCAAGAGGGCGTCGCGGCTCAGGTGCTGATGAACCTCGGCCTCAAGCTCGAAGAGGTCCGCGACGAGGTGCTCAACCTCCTCGGCCACGGCATCGAGGGGCAAGAGAATGAGCGCTCCGGCCGCGGTGGGACCGCCGAAGAGGAAGAGGGAGAAGAGAACGAAGGTGGCGGCTCGGGCCGCAGCGGCCGCAAGGGCTCGCGCAGCAAGACGCCCGCGCTCGACAGCTTCGGCCGCGACCTCACCGAGCTGGCGCGTCAGAACAAGCTCGACCCGGTCATCGGCCGCGCGAAAGAGATCGAGCGCGCCATCCAGGTCCTCTGCCGCCGCACCAAGAACAACCCGGTCCTCCTGGGCGAGGCGGGCGTCGGCAAGACGGCCATCGTCGAGGGCTTCGCGCAGCGTGTGATCGACGGCAACGTCCCCGAGCTGCTGCTCGATCGGCGGATCGTGGTGCTCGACCTCGCGATGATGGTCGCCGGCACGAAGTACCGCGGCCAGTTCGAAGAGCGCATCAAGGCGGTCATGAACGAGGTCCGCCGGGCCAAGAACACGATCCTGTTCATCGACGAGCTGCACACGCTCGTCGGTGCCGGTGGAGCCGAAGGCGCGATCGACGCGTCGAACGTCCTCAAGCCGGCCCTCGCCCGCGGCGAGATCCAGTGCATCGGCGCCACGACCCTCGACGAGTACCGCAAGTACATCGAGAAGGACTCGGCCCTCGCCCGCCGGTTCCAAGAGGTCCTGGTCGAGCCGACCACGCCCGACGATACGATCGAGATCCTCGGCGGCCTCCGCGAGCGGTACGAGGAGCACCACCGCGTGCAGATCACCGACGACGCGATCGCCGCGGCCGTCGAGTTCTCCGACCGCTACATCACGGGCCGCTGCCTGCCGGACAAGGCGATCGACGTCATCGACGAGGCGGGCGCCCGCGTCCGGCTGAAGACGATGTCCAAGCCGCCCAACCTCAAGGAGATCGACGAGGAGGTCGAGGCCCTCAACCGCGACAAGGAAGAGGCGGTCGCCAACCAGGACTTCGAGAAGGCCGCCGCGCTCCGCGACCAGGCCGACAAGCTCAAGAAGAAGAAGGCCACGATCACCAAGGAATGGCGCGAGAAGTCGCGCGAGAACGGCGGCGTCGTCGACGAGGACGTCATCGCCGAGGTGATCAGCAAGATGACCGGCATCCCGCTCACGCGGATGAGCACCGAGGACTCGCTCCGCCTGATGCGGATGGAGGACGAGCTGCACAAGAAGGTCATCAGCCAGGACGAAGCGATCAAGGCGATCGCCAAGGCGGTGCGGCGCAGCCGCAGCGGCCTGCAAGACCCGAAGCGGCCGACCGGCACCTTCATCTTCGCCGGCCCGACCGGCGTGGGTAAGACGCTGCTCGCGAAGGCGCTCGCGGAGTTCATGTTCGGCGACGCCGAGGCGCTCATCCAGATCGACATGTCCGAGTACATGGAGAAGCACAACGTCAGCCGTCTGATCGGGGCGCCCCCCGGATACGTCGGCTACGAAGAGGGTGGCCAGCTCACCGAGCAGATCCGCCGCCGGCCGTACGCGGTCGTGCTGCTGGACGAGATCGAGAAGGCCCACCCGGAGGTCTTCAACATGATGCTCCAGCTCATGGAGGAGGGTCGGCTGACCGACTCGTTCGGCCGCAACGTCGACTTCCGCAACACGATCGTCATCATGACGACCAACGCGGGCGCCGACGCGATCAAGAACGAATCGGCGTTCGGCTTCGCCAAGCCGGACGACGACGCCAGCTACGACGGCATGAAGGCCCGCGTGATGGACGAGATCGAGAAGGTCTTCCGTCCCGAGTTCATCAACCGCGTGAACGACGTCATCGTCTTCCGCCACTTGACCGAGGACAACCTGAAGCACGTCGTCGAGCTGGAGGTCGCCAAGGTCCGCGAGCGGCTGGCCGACAAGGGCCTCACGCTCGAACTCTCGGACGACTCGAAGGCCTTCCTGGTCAAGAAGGGATCGAACACCGACTACGGCGCCCGGCCCCTCCGTCGCGCGATCGAATCGTTCATCGAGGACCCGCTTGCCGAGGAGCTGCTCAAGGGCGAGTTCGCCGGCAAGGACACGATCCGCGTCGAGGTGAAGAAGGTCGGCGACAAGAAGCAGCTGACCTTCGAGGGCGTGCAGACCAAGGAGCCCGACCCGGAGCCGGTCGCCGCGGGCGTCGCCGACGGCGAAGAGCCCGCCCCCGAGAGCGAGGGGTGAGCCTCAGCTCACAGACAGTCTTTTGCTGGACGGGCCGTGGTGACACGGCCCGTCCTTTTTTGATGGATACGCCGCAAATGAGCTAGGAAATTGTGTGGCCGGAGGTTGTCGTGGGGAAAGCCACAACCATAATGAAGCCTCACTCCTAGGCCTCCCTACTTTGATGGTCCCCCGTCTAATGGCGGCGTGGTAACCCGGTTCGTCCCGCCCCCTCTCACTTGAGATGGGGTCATTATTTGGACGGGCATCTTGCGCTCTTTCTCCGAGTGCATGGTTGGTTCTCCCTTTCAGTGGCCATGCCGCTGTCGCCGCTCATCACCCCAGCACGGAATGAACGATGCTTCGCACGGTACCTGGCCTCATGTTGCTCACGACACTCTGCTCGCCGGCCTTGGCGGTCACGATCGGCCAAGTCGATGATTTTCAGGACGGCGCTACAGCGGGGTGGGGGGCGGGCACCCAGTCTTTGCTGGTCACCGCGGATGGCGGCCCGCAGCTCGCTGGCGACAGGTACCTCGCCTACGAGTCGAACGGCTTCGGTGGCCCGAACTCACGGATGGTGATTCCTAACGAGGGTCCTGGCAATCAATGGGGAGGTGATTACCTTGCGTCCGGCGTGGCCGCTATCAGCGCGGAAGCCCTCAACGCTGGAGATACGGACCTTTCGCTTCGTTTGGGGATCGCCGATGGCACGACCTGGTTTGTCTCCACAGAGCCTGTCTTTCTCGGAGCCAACAGTGCGTGGACCTCAGTAGCGTTCTCGATTGCCGCCGACGCGATGACACGCGTCGGCGCGGGACTGAGTGATTTCTCCGCCGTAGCTAGGAGTGTAGGGCGTGTGCGCTTGATATCGAGTGTTGGACTCCCGACCGTCAGCTTTGGTGGCACGGGGGGGCTGCAGGGCGAAGTGATTGCCGCCTCAATCGGACTCGACAACATCCGCGCCGTTGGCGTTCCCGAGCCGTCGTCCTTGGTGGCGGCCGCCTTGGTGCTTGGCGGGGTGTTCTGCCGTCGTTCGTTTGTCCATTGATCCGCTTCACACCGTACGCCCCTCGATCGAGATCGCATGCACACCTTGGAAAGCAAGATGGCTGATCGTCTTACGCGCTCGCTGCAAGTCGGCGCTCTGCTGGCGGTGCTCGCGGGGATTGCCCCGGCCGCCAATCAGACCGACACGGTCACCCCCGTGATTGTCGGCGGAGAACTGCCGTACGCGGTGGAACTGCGCCAGTACGATATGGGCGCCGCGTCGATGCCGAGCCTGCACTCGTTCGCCGCCGGCGAGCACAACGGGCAATGGGTCGTCGTCGCGGGCATGACAAACGGCCTGCACGGTTTCGACATCGACCAGAGCAGCATCCCGGAGCGCAAGCAGAACCGCTCGGTCTGGGTGATCGACCCGGTGAGCAAGCAGTCGTGGAGTCGGACGATCGATCCCTCGGACGCCGGCAGCGGGCTCACCGAGGAGCAGGTCCTCTCGCTCACGCCCGCGAACTCGCAGTTCGAGCAACTGGGGGATCGCCTCTACATGACGGGTGGCTACGGCGACAACGACCCGCTGGACGACACGTCCCGCAGCACCTTCTCGACGCTTTCCGCCTTCGATTTGCCCGGGTTGGTCGATTGGGCCAAAGGGGGCGCCGGAACCGCGGCCGACCACATCCGTCAGGTGGACGACCCGCTCTTCAAGGTCACCGGCGGGGACATGTACGCGATCGACGGCCAGGTGCACCTGGTCTTCGGACAAGACTACGAGGGCCGGTACCGCGGCAGCCTGAACGGCGAGTACACCAAACAGGTGCGGACCTTCACGATCCAGGACGACGGCTCAACGCTCGGCTTCACGCACGTCGGATCGACCACGCCGGAGGATCACTTCCGCCGTCGTGACCTGAACGTCTACCCGACGCTCGAGAAGCAGGGGGATGGCTCGCTCGAGCAGGGCCTCACCGTCCTGTCGGGCGTCTTCACCGAGAGCCGCGGCGCCTGGTCGGTCCCGGTCGAGATTGACGCCTCGGGCAATCCCGAGCAGATCGACAACGGGCTCGATCCGTTGAACACGGGCGGCGTGCTCGACGCGTCGGACCAGGTCTTCAAGCAGGCGATGAACAACTACCACTCCGCCAAGCTCGGCCTCTTCTCCGAAGCGACCGGCGACATGCACGAGCTGCTCTTCGGCGGCATCACGCTGCAGGAGTACCTGCCGGGCGACGCCGCGGCGGACGCCGACGGTTTTGTCACCGACAACGCGCTGCCCAACACCAACCAGATCACGAGCGTCATCCGCAACGCGGACGGCTCGTACGAGCAGCACTACCTCGGCGAGTACCCTGAACTGATGGCCGACGACGGCAACCGCATGCGGTTCGGGTCGAACGCCGAGTTCTTCGCCGATCACGCGGTCATGACGTACGAGAACGGCGTCATCCCGATGGACCTGCTGCACAGCCTTGCCGACGACCAGGGCCAAGTCCGCCTGGGGTACATCTTCGGCGGACTGATCACCAACGCGAAGCACGTGTTTGGCAATCCGGTCGGGCTCTCTTCCGCGAGCGGCGAGGTGTTCGAGGTCATCCTGACCTTATCCGTTCCTGAGCCGAGCGGATTGGCTCTGCTCGGTCTGCTGCTAGCGCCTCTGGCGCAGCGGAGGAACCGGAACTGATTCTCGCGATCGATGCGGTTTCTCGTGCTCCCGGGGTGGTAAACTGATGGCCCTCCCACTCTTCCCCCGGGGCCGCCGTCGATGGCTACTCTCCGCCGCTTCCCGCACGCGAAACGCTTCTACGTAGAGCCCCTCGAAGACCGCCGGTTGTTGGCGGCGTTCGATTTGCTCGTCTTCTCGGAGACGACCGGCTTCCGTCACTCGTCGATCGATGAGGGCATCGCCGCGATCCAGTCGCTCGGCTTAGCCAACGACTTCTCCGTGACCGCCACGGAGGACTCGTCGGTGTTCGCCTCCGCCTCGATCCACGACTACGAGGCGGTCGTCTTTCTCAACACGACCGGCACGCCGCTCAATTCGGCGGAGCAAGCGGGGTTGCAGGACTACATCCGAGCGGGGGGCGGATTCGTCGGCGTCCACGCGGCGGCGGACACGCACAAGAACTGGGATTGGTACGTCGATCTGGTAGGCGCCGCGTTCCAAAACCACCCGGCCATCCAGAGCGCTTCGCTGCTCGTGGCGGACCAGCTCGACCCCTCGACCGCTCACCTCAACAATCGCAACACGTTCGCCGACGAGTGGTACAACTACGATCGCAACCCGCGCGGCGAGGTCCACGTGCTCATGACGATCGACGAGTCGAGCTACTCGGGCGGCAGCATGGGTTACGACCATCCCATCGCCTGGCGGCATCACTTCGAGGGGGGCCGCTCGTGGTACACCGGGCTCGGCCATCGGGAGCCGATGTACAACGACCAGCGGTTCCTGGACCACCTGCTCGGCGGCATCGAGTTCGCCGCGGGGCAGACGCCGCAGGACGGGGGCGGAGGGGTCGCGACCAATTTCGAGAAGACCGTCCTCGAGACGGAAGTCAACGACCCGATGAGCCTGGAGGTGGCGCCCGACGGGACTGTCTTCTTTGTCGAACTGGATGGTCGCGTCCGCAAGATCGATCCGGTGACCGGCGTGACCAGCACGATCGGCGTCTTCTCGGTCGATGTGGGCAACGAGGACGGCCTGCTCGGCCTCGCCCTCGATCCGAACTTCGCCACGAACGGCTGGATGTACTTCTTCTACACGCCCGACGAGGCGGTGCACGTCCAGAGGATCGCTCGGGTCACCTACGACGGCTCGACGCTCGACCGCGCGACCGACGTGACGCTGCTGGAGGTCCCCTCCGACGAGAACTGTTGTCACACGGGCGGCTCGCTCGCTTTCGGACCGAACGGTCTGCTCTACGCCTCGTTGGGGGACGACACGAACCCGTTCCAGTCGAACGGCTTCGGCCCCATCGACGAACAACCCGGCCGCGAGGCCTTCGACGCCCAACGCACCTCCGCCAACGCCGACGACCTCCGCGGGAAGATCCTCCGCATCAAGCCGGAGGCCGACGGCTCGTACTCCATCCCCGGCGGCAACCTGTTCCCCGCCGACGGCTCGCAGGGGCGGCCGGAGATCTACGTGATGGGCTCGCGGAACCCGTTCCGTATCGCCATCGATCAAGAGACCGGGGATTTGTATTGGGGCGATGTCGGCCCCGACGCGGGGGGCGACGATCCGAACCGCGGCCCCCGCGGCTACGACGAGATCAACCGCGCCCGGCAGGCCGGCAACTTCGGCTGGCCCTACGTCATCGCCGACAACCAGGCCTACAACGACCACGACTTCGCCACGAACGTCTCCGGCGCCCCGTTCGACCCGGACAACTTGGTGAACGACTCGCCCAACAACACGGGCCCAACGGCGCTGCCCGACGCCGAGCCGGCGTTCATCTGGTACCCCTACGCCAACTCGCCCGATTTCCCCGAGTTCGGCAGCGGCAGCCGCGCCGCGATGGTGGGCGGGGTCTACCAGTACGACGCTTCCCTCGATTCGGACCGCAAGCTCCCCGAGTACTACGACGGCGCGCTGTTCGTTTACGACTGGGCACGCGGCGGGGTGTGGGAGGTCCGGCTCGACGATGTGGGCGAGATCCTCAAGATCAACCCGGTCTTCACCGACCAGACGTTCACGCGCCCGATCGAGATGGAGTTCGGCCCCGACGGCGCCGCCTACCTGATCGAGTGGGGGACGGGTTTCCCCGGCAACAACGCGGACGCCCAGATCGTCCGCGTCGACTTCACCGCTAACCTGCCCCAACTCGTCGGCGACTACAACGACGATGGCGTCGTCAACGCGGCGGACTACACCGTCTGGCGTGATGTCGAGCGCTTCGAGGGCGACCACCCGGCCGACGGTGATAACGACGGCTACGTGAATGATGCCGACTACGACTACTGGCGGCTGAACTACGGGGCGACCGTCCCGGCGCCCGGCGTTGCGGAAGCCCCGGTCGTTGTCTCCCACGAGGCAGTGGACGAAGCGTTCGACTCGCCGACGCTCGCGCCCGCGATCGCCTTCGCCCAAGCCCCCGATGCGGCGGGATCTCAAAGCCGAGGCGTCCGACCGATCGATTCGTCGGCCAGCCTTGCCGAGCTGTTGCTAATCAACGACCCGGCGCCGCGCGACGAGGCCCTCGCCGCGTCGGATGGGGAGTCGATACCGTACGGCGAGTTGGCTGGATCCGAGCCGGAACGTTTCGCTGGGTGGAGCCCTTTCTCTGCTGAGTTTGGTCGCCAGCGACGCTAGCGGCCCGCAAGGTTGACTCAAGCGGAGCCCTTTGCCCGGTCGATCTAACCGGACGGCTGCGCGCTCGGTGTGCGCGGCCGCGGACGGATTCAACGTGCGTCAGGGAAGCATGGCCGCCACGCCCGAAGCCAAACGGGGACTCGGCATCGCCGACGCGATCGCGTCGGTCGGCGAGCGCGCGCTCGACGCGGTCGCCGAGATCGGCGCGATGACCCTCTTCTTCGGGCAGACCCTCACCTGGCTCTTCCGCCGGCCGCCCGGTCGGGCCCGGATGGTGGACAGCATGTACCGCATCGGCGTGCGGAGCCTGCCGGTGATCGCCCTCACGGGCGCGTTCATCGGCATGGTGCTCGCGGTGCAGTCGTACTACCAGTTCCGCGCGTTCGGCATGGAGTCGCGCCTCGGCGTGATGATCAACCTGTCGATGTTCCGCGAGCTCGGCCCGGTGCTCGCGGCCACGATGCTCGCGGGCCGGATCGGCAGCGCGATCGCCGCCGAGCTGGGCACGATGAAGGTGACCGAGCAGATCGACGCGCTCGCCTCGATGGGCGCCAGCCCGATCCAGCACCTGGTGCTGCCCCGGTTCCTCGCTTGCCTGACGATGATCCCACTGCTGACGATCGCCGCCATCGCGATGGGCGTGATCGGCGGGGCCTTTTATTGCATCTACGTCTTCGACGTGGACCCCTACTTCTATCTCGCCAACTCGCGCGACGGGACCAGCCCCTGGGACATCGCCTACGGCGTGATCAAGAGCTTCTTCTTCGGCGGGGCGATCGCCATCATCAGCTGCTATCGCGGTTTCCACTCCGGCGCGGGCGCCGAGGGCGTCGGCCGCGCGGCGACGGTCGCCTTCGTGCAGTCGTTCGTCATGATCCTGGTGCTCGACCTGGTGCTCAGCATCGCGCTCGACCGGTTCTACACGGCGGTTTGGCCGCAGGAGTGGCGCGTGTGAACGAGCCGGACGATACGCCGATCGTCGCCGTCGAGCGGATGAGCGTCCGCTTCGGCACGCAGACCGTGCTGCGCGACCTGACGCTGCGCGTCGAGCGTGGCCAGACGCTGGTCATCATCGGCGAGAGTGGCTGCGGGAAGACCGTGCTGCTGAAATCCCTGATCGGTCTTATCGAGCCGAGCAAGGGGCACGTCCGCTTCAACGGCGAGTCCCTCAACGCGATGGACGACCGCCGGCTCACCGAGGTGCGGACCCGCTACGGTTTCGTCTTCCAGCAGGCGGCCCTCTTTGATTCGTCGACGATCGCCGAGAACGTGATGTTCCCGCTGCAGGAGCACGGCCGCATGAGCGGGGACGATGCCTACCGGCTCGCCGTCGAACGGCTGAAGCAGGTCGGGCTCCCCCCTTCGGTCATGCAGAAGAAGCCCGCGGAGCTGTCGGGCGGCATGCGGAAGCGCGTCGGACTCGCCCGGGCGCTGATGATGGACCCGGAGGTCTTGCTCTACGACGAGCCGACCACCGGCCTCGACCCGATCATGAGCGACGTGGTGAACGAGCTCATCCTGCGGACCCGCACCCCCCGCCTTGGGCACGTGCCGGTCACCAGTGTGGTTGTCACACACGACATGCACAGCGCTCGCAAGCTGGCCGACCGCATCGTGATGCTCTACCCCGTGTCGCGGCTCGGACCGGGCGAGTCGCAGATCCTTTACGACGGTTCGCCCGAGGCGATCGAGAACTCGAAGGACCCACGCGTCACCCAGTTTATCCGCGGCGAAGCCCGCGATCGTTTGGAAGAACTCGCAACCGTTTAGCCCACAGACACGGTCCCCCCAGAACGTCATGTCCA
This sequence comes from Planctomycetes bacterium MalM25, assembly GCA_007745835.1. Taxonomy (NCBI): domain Bacteria; kingdom Pseudomonadati; phylum Planctomycetota; species Planctomycetes bacterium MalM25. The sequence goes on along the minus strand of CP036424.1, from coordinate 3,144,243 downwards.
GTCGATCCCAAGAGTTTCGCGTCGGCGTCGTCGCGCTCGCGTTGGCGGGCGTTGGCGGTTTGCTGGCGACCGTCGGCACGGGCGTCTCGTTGCCGTTGGGCCTGGGGCCCTCGCCCTACACGCTGAAGATCCGCACCGACCGCGCGCCGGGTGTCGGGCCGAACACGCCGATCCGCAAGGACGGCGTCGTGATCGGACGTGTCGTCTCGACCCAGTTCCTGCCCGAGGGGGGCGTGCTCGTCACGGCGGACATCCAGCCCGGCTCGCCCATCTACCAATCGGACACCTGCCGCATCCGCCCGTCGTCGTTGTTCGGGGACGCCGTCATCAGCTTCGTCTACGCCGGCGATGGCAGCCCGGTCGAGAAGGTCACGGCCGACTCGCTGGTCACCGCCGCCGCGCTGCCCGACCCGGTCGAGGCTCTGACCAGCCTGCAAGTCGATATCGGCCCTACGATCGAGTCGATCGGCCGCGCCGCGGAGTCGATCGAAGAGCTCACCACGCGTGTGAACTCGGCGCTCGGCGAGGACTTCGGCGGCGACCGGATGATCAGCCTCGCGGACGAGGCTTCCCAGGCGTTGGCCGATTTTCAGCAGACCATGCAGGTCATGACCGACACGATGACGCAGCTCGATAAGCTGGTCTCCGACCCGGCGTTGAAGGAGAGCCTCGATGAGGTGCCCGCACTGTTGGCGGACGCTAGGAGCACTGTCAATAAGGCGACGAACACACTCGACTCGTTCGGTGGGGTCGTGACCAGTGCGGAGACCAATCTGAAGAACCTGGAGGGCTTCACCGAACCGCTGGGTGAGCGGGGCGAGGAGCTCTCTCAGCTGCTGGCCGAATCGATCGAGAACCTAAACAAGACGCTCACCGACGCCTCGACGTTCGTCTCCGCGGTGACCGACAGCCGCGGCTCCTTGAACCGGTTGCTGAACGATCCGCAGCTCTACGAGAACGTCGCGAATGTCATCTACAACGCCGACGTGGTGCTGCGGCAGCTCAACGAGCGGCTGAAGGAGATTCGCCCCATCTTGCACGACGCGCGGGTCTTCTCCGATAAGATCGCCCGCGAGCCGGGCCGGTTGATCGGCGGTGCGGTGAATCGTGGCCCCGGCTTGAAGTAGCGTTCAGTACCGGAACGCGTCTGGCAGGCCGGGCGCGGCCGGAGTCGGTGAGGCGCTGGCCGGCGGCGCATAGCCTCCCGCAGGAGGCGGGGCGAACGCCGGCGCCGCGGGCGGAGGCCCGGGGCTCACGCCAACGGGCGGGCCGACGTAGCCGCCCGGAGGTTGCGTCGTGGGGATGGCTGCCGCCGCGGGAACGACCGGCGCCGCGCCAAGCGGCGTCATCTGCCGACGCAGCTCCTCGCCGCGGGCGATGACGGTCTCCGGCGCTTCGAGGCGTGTGCGTTGCAGGTTGAAGCTGACGGTGCGGGCGTCCTCGATCCGCGCGGGGACGAGGTTCTCGCTGATGAAGTCGATGCCGGGCGTCTCGTACCAGGGGGCGGGCAGCGGCTGGTTGACGGTCAGCGTCTCGAAGCCGGGCAGCGACAGGCGGATCTCGCGCGTGCCGTAGTAGACGTAGTCGATCGAGCAGGGCGTCGTGCCGATTCTTTGGTTATCGACATGGACGATCGCCCCCGGCGGATTGCTCCGCACGGTCAGTCGCCGGCGGACACATCCGCTAGTCGCCAGGGCGATCAGCAACACGGCCAGGGCGATCCGAGTGGACGCGGGGCGACTGGCGGCGGTTGGGAAGGGCAGGAACATCCGCTGGCGTACCGGGGAGGCGGAAAACAGGGGCGGCGGAGTCTAGCGACGCCCGCCCCCGGGCTCCAGGCCAGCGTCGCGAGTCGTGGCTTGCCGTCCGCTGTCGCCCCGCGAATCCGGCAGGTACGATAGGTAGGCTAGGACCGATTGCATGCCCGAACCCAAGCCATCATCGCCAGCACTCGTCGTCCGGGCCGCCTCGCGGACCGACGTGGGGATGCGGCGTGCGACCAATCAAGACTCGCTGGCCGTTGTGCCCGAAGGGGGCGACAAGCCGATCGCCGGCGACGCCTTCCTGATGGTGGCCGACGGCATGGGCGCCCACGCCGCGGGAGAGCTGGCCAGCAAAATGGCCACCGACACGGTCCCCCTCGCTTACCTAAAGTCCGCCGCCGAGTCGGCCCCTTCGGCCCTCCGCAAGGCGATCCGTGAGGCGAACGAATCGATCCACGGCAAGGGGAACTCGTCGCCCGAGTTCCAGGGGATGGGCACGACGTGCAGTTGCTTGGTGATCACGCAGGGCGCCGCCCTGGTGGGGCATGTGGGGGACAGCCGTGTGTACCGCCTGCGCGACGGGGTGCTGGAGCAACTGACTTTCGACCACAGCCTCGTCTGGGAGATGGCGGCCGCCAGCAACGTGTCGGAGGACAAAGTCCCTTCCTGCATCCCGAAGAACGTGATCACGCGTTCGCTCGGGCCGCACGAGACCGTCATCGTTGACCTCGAAGGGCCGCACCCCCTCAAGCCGGGCGACATCTTCTTGATTTGCAGCGACGGCCTCACCGGCGTCGTGGACGACACGCTCGCCGGCGGGGTGCTCGGCACGATGGACCCGGACGAAGCGGCCCAAACGCTAGTCGACCTCGCCAACCTGCGGGGGGGGCCCGATAACATTTCGGTGGTCGTCGCCCGGGTTGAGAAAGCGGATAGCGATCAACCCTGCGTGCATGCTCCGCTCCCGTGCGATGGCGGTCCCAACGCCCTCGGCCTCGCCGCCGCGGCGGCCTGCCTGCTGGCGTGCGGTTGGTTCTTCATGCAAAGCCAGACGACCGGGATGCTGGCGTCGGCGGTCGGGTTGGGGGCGGCGCTCGCCTACGCTTTCGTCATGCGGAAGCCGTCGAGTGAACCGGCGCCAAACCGATCGCTCGGCGGGCCCTACGGCAACGGACCCTACCGCCGGATCGAGTGCGGCGAGCAGGCCGCCGCGGCGGGCGACCTGCACGACCTCGTTCGCGAACTCGCCGACTTGGAGAGCGACGACGACACGGTCCGGCCGGGCGGCGATTCGCACGTGACGAGCGACAACGGCTCGCTGAACGGCCATTTCATGATCGATTGGACCCCGCACCGGCCAGCGCACGAGGAGGCCGACGCCGCCTTCGAACGCCGCGACTACTCCGAGGCGATCCTCGGCTACGCCCGCGTGGTCCGCGAGGTGGTGCGAGCCGCCCGCGAGGACGACGGCACGCATCGCTACAAGAGCAGCGCCGTGGCGCCGCGATAGCATCCGGCGGGACGCCCCGTGCGAGGTTGCCCGGATCGTTCTTCCCCACCATCGCGAAGCTTGCTACGTTCGCCGGTCGATCGCCCCCCCGACGTAGTCCCTGGCCCCGCTCCGCGACGTTTTGAAGACGCTCTCACGCTATGTGTTGTGGGAACTGCTGCAGGTCTTCCTGCTGACCTTGGCGGGGCTGACCGCGCTGATCTTCGTCGCGCTGATCGGTAAAGAGGCGGTCAAAGAGGGGCTCGGGCTCGGCCCGCTGATGCGGATGACCCCCTACCTGCTGCCGCAGGCGATGCAGTTCGCGGTCCCCGGCACCATGCTGCTGGCGACCACCAGCGTGTACGGCCGGCTGTCGGCCTCCAACGAGATCGTCGCCGCCAAGGCGCTGGGCATCTCGCCCTGGGTGCTGGCGCGGCCGACCTTCGTGCTAGCGGCGATCACCAGCCTCGGCGCCGTGGCGCTCAACGACCTGGCGGTCTCTTGGGGGCGGCTCGGCGTGCAGCGGGTCATCATCGAGTCGCTCGAAGAAGTCATCTACCGCCAGCTCGAGCTGCACCGCAGCTACGCCGAAGGGGGCGTGCAGATCAACGTGCGCGGCGTCGACGGCCGGCGGCTGATCCAGCCGACCGTCTCCGTGCAGGGCGAAACGCCCGCCGATTCGTGGAAGCTCGCCTCGGCGTCGGCGGAGCTGAGCTCGTCGCCCGACCGCCGCAAGCTGATCGTCCGTTTCGAGGGGATTCACCTCGAAGGAGAGCTGAATTTCGCCGACACCGAGACGATCGAGCAGGCGATCGATCTGCGCGATCTGCTGGGCGACAATCGGGGCCGCAGCCCGTCGAGTTTCGCGCTAACGGAGATCGTCGAAGAGCGGCAACGCAGCGCCGATCGCCTCGCCGATCTGGAACGCGAACAGACCACCGAGCGGGCGCTCGCGATGATGACCGGCGATTTCGATCGCCTGTCCGACGAATCGTGGTCCGCTTTCGAGTCCCGTGAGGGCTCGGAGCACTACTTGCAACGCCGGCTGGCGGTCGAGCCGCACCGGCGGTGGGCGGCCGGGTTCAGCTGCCTGAGCTTCGTGCTGGTCGGCGTGCCGATGGCGATCTGGCGCCAGAAGGGAGAATTCCTGGCCAGCTTCTTCCTCTGTTTCTTGCCCATCTTGCTGGTTTACTACCCGCTGCTGATGATCAGCGTCGACCACGCCAAGTCGGGCGACGTCCCGCCCGTGGCGGTCTGGCTCGGCAACGCGGTGCTAGCGGTCTGGGGCCTCTGGATGATGCGCCGCGTGGCGCAGAATTAGCGTGCCCGATTCGGGGCTGACTCAGCGTTGTGGCGGGTGTCGCCTCCCTGCTATTCTCACCGATCGCGGCGCCGGGTTCCGGCGCCCACCGATCGAAGTTCACGGCGACAAGGAGGTCGCGCGTGCTCCTGCATGATCAATCGATCCGCACCAAGCTGCGCATCGGGGTCGGCCTGTTGGCGGCCAGCACCATCGTGCTGTTCGGCGCCGCCCTGTACGGCCTGCACGCCTACCGCGGCTTGGTGAAAACGCTCAGCGCCCGCGCCGCGGAGCTGCCGCTGGCGAACAAGCTGAGCCAGGACGTGGCGGACCTGCGCGTTGTGCTCGGTAAAGCGCGACAGCAGTCGCTCATCGTCAGCCAGCGGACCGAAGAGAACTACCCCGACCCCTTCCGCGACGACGAGGCCCCCGAGGCCGAAGAGGAGCTGACGGATCCGTACGAGCTCAAGCTGTTGGGCGTGCAGTACGGCGTCGAGTTCGAGCAGTTCACCGAGACGCTCCGGCGCTACCGCGAGCGCCTCGACGCGAACCGGAGGAGCGAGGTCTCGCGCATCAGCGGCGACCGGCTCGAACGTGAGACGCTCGCCAAGATCGATAAGGTCATCGATAAGATCCGCCGCGAAGACCTCTCGGAGAGCGTGCTCTTCGACGAGTTGCAGGCAGAGACCGACACGCTGGAGACCGAGATCGAGCGGCTCAGTGAGCTAACCGCCCAGCTGCCCGGTCACCTCCACCGCCGTTTCGGTGAGCTGTCGGGAGACGTGCGATCGAAGTACCACACGGCGATCGCTCTGGCGTGGGCGACGTTTGTCTCGGCGATCACGCTGCTGCTGCTGGCGACCCAGCTGTTCCGCAAAACGATCGCCCAGCCGCTGCGGCTCCTGGTGGAGGGCGCCCGCAAAGTGGCCGAGGGCGACTTCGCCCACCGCATCGGCCTCGACTCGCGCGACGAGATGGGCGAGCTGGCCGAGGCGATGAACCGCATGATGGCCAGCTTCCAGCAGACCCGCGACGACCTCGACAAGCAGGTCCGCGAGCGGACCAACCAGGTCATCCGCAGCGAGCAGCTGGCCAGCGTCGGCTTCCTCGCGGCGGGGGTCGCCCACGAGATCAACAACCCGCTGGCCGCCATCGCGATGTGCAGCGAGTCGCTCGAGAGCCGCCTGGCGGAGCTTGGCGAGGGGGATGGTTCGCACGCCGCCGAGTGGGAGATCGTGAACAGCTACCTCGAAACGATCGGCAAGGAGTCGTTCCGCTGCAAGCAGATCACGGAGAAGCTGCTCGACTTCTCCCGCCTGGGCGACCCGGAGCGGCGGGCGACCGACCTGCGCGACCTGGTCGAGGGCGTGGTCGAGATGGTCCAGCACCTCGGCAAGTACAAGACGAAGCACGTCGAGCTGCTCGCGGGCGATCCGGTGCTCGCCGAGGTCGACTCGCAGGAGATGAAGCAGGTGCTGCTCAACCTCGTGACGAACGGCCTCGACAGCCTCGACGAAGGGGGACGCGTCACGATTATGGTCGGCCGCGCCGTCACGCCCGAGGGCGACCGGGCGCGGATCGTCGTCCGCGACAACGGCTGCGGCATGACCGAGGAGGTGAAACGGCACCTCTTCGAGCCCTTCTTCACCCGCCGCCGATCGGGGCAGGGGACCGGGCTCGGCCTGTCGATCACGTACCGCATTGTCGAAGAGCACCACGGCGAGCTGACCGCCGACTCCGAGGGGGTCGGGCAGGGATCGTCCTTCACCCTGACGCTGCCCACCGAACAACCGGTCGCCGTCGGCACGGCGGCCTGAGACCGAGACGCTGTTAACTAACGATCGCAAGGACGCGAACCAACATGCCCGCCGCCGATAAGAATCAAACGAAAGGCCTCTCGCTGCTGTTTGCGGACGACGAGCGTTCGCTGCAGGAGCTGATGAAGCTCGAGCTGCCGCGGATGGGCCACACGGTGACCGTCTGCCCCGATGGCCTGACGGCGGTCGCGGCGATCGAGAAGAACAACTACGACGCCATCATCGTCGATCTCGACATGCCCGGCATGACCGGCGTCGAGGTGATCGCGAAGCTCAAGGAACTCTCGCCCGCCACCGAGGCGGTGATGCTCACCGGCAAGAGCACGACCGAGAGCGCCATCGCCGCGCTGCGGCACGGCGCCTTTGATTACCTCACCAAGCCGTGCAAGCTGGTCGAGATCGAGGCCCTGCTCAAGCGGATCGAGAGCAAGCGGGAGCTGACCCAGAAGTTCCACGCGCTGGAACGCCGCCTCGCCTCGATCGAGGGGGCGCCTCAGCTGGTGGGCGACAGCCGGCCGATGGCGCGGGTCAAGGCGCTCATCGACAAGGTCGCCCCCACCGATTCGACCGTGCTGGTCCTCGGCGAGACCGGATCGGGCAAGGAACTGGTCGCCCGCGCGGTGCACGACCAGAGCGGGCGGGCGGACAAGCCGTTCGTCGCGATCAACTGCGGCGCGCTGCCGGAGAACCTGATCGAGAGCGAGCTGTTCGGCCACGCGAAGGGCGCCTTCACGGGCGCCGACGAGCACCGCGTCGGACTCTTCGAGGTCGCCAGCGGCGGCACGATCTTCCTCGACGAGATCGGCGAGCTGCCCAAGGCGATGCAGGCGAAGCTGCTCCGCGTGCTGGAGAGCCGCGAGATCCGCCGCGTCGGCGAGAACAAGACGCTGTCGATCGACGTGCGTGTCGTCTGCGCTACGCACCGCGACCTGGCCGAGATGGTCGAGTCCGGCGCGTTCCGCGAAGACCTCATGTACCGAATCAACACGTTCGAGATTCACCTGCCCGCTCTCCGCGAACGGATCGACGACCTGCCCCCTCTCGCCGAGCACCTGCTGCGGCGTTTCCGCCCGCACGCGAAGCCGATCGAGCAGCAGCTGACCGACGACGCGGTCGCGGCGCTGAAGGCGCACGTCTGGCCCGGCAACGTCCGCGAGCTGGCGAACGTGATCGAGCACGCCACGATCCTGTGCGACGCGGGGCCGATCACCGCCGACGACCTGCCGCAGCACTTCAACCGCCGGCAGCTGAACGGCGCCGTCCGGTCACGCGGTCCGATGACCCTCCGCGACCTTGAGATGGAGGCGATCCACGACGCCCTCGAACGGCACGACGGCGCCAAGCCGAAGGCGGCCTCCGAACTCGGCATCAGCCTCAAGACGCTTTACAACAAGCTCAACCAGCAACAAGCGGGCCTGAAAGCGGCGTAGCGGGTAGACTGGGAGAGAGTCGTCCGCGTTTCGCTCCCCCTCTCTTCTCACGAAGGAGACGCCACGATGGACCTGCTGCTCGAAAGCCCGTTGGCCGTCGGCGCCCTGGGCCTCTTGCTGATCACGCTGGCGGCGATCGTCTACACGCAGACCGGCACGCGCGGGTCGCAAGGGCTCTTGGCCTTGGCCGTGTTGCTGACCGTCGGCGCGATCGCGCTCGAACGTTCCTATCTCACCCCGCGTGAGCGGGTGCGGCGGACCATCGGGGAGCTGTTCCGGGCCGTTGAATCGAACGATCTCGCGAGCGTGCTCGCGCTGATCCATCCCGACGCGACCCAGATGCGCGCCGACGCCGGCGTCCTCATGCCGATGTTCCAGGTCGAGGCGGCCGGCGAAGGGGGCGAAGTCACGGTCGAGTTGCCGGCCGATCCGACCGCCGAGGGCGCCATCGCGACCGCCACGCTCAAGCCGATCATCAAGGTGCAGCACCTGCAAACCGGCGCCACCGCGGCCTATTTCGACGACCTCGATCTCGAACTCGTTCGGCGGGGCGACCGCTGGCTGCTCAACGGCTACCAACCCGCCGAGGACTGGCGTGAAGGCGCCGCGAAGCTCGGGAACTAGAGCCGACGCGCTTGGATCTACCTTCCCGGCACGTAGCCCTGCCGACCCGGTCCGTAGCCCCACCACGGCGGCCGGTGCCCGCCGCCATGGGGAGGGTAAACGCCACCGTAGGGGGGATAGCCACCACCGTACGGATAGGGGCCATAACCGAAAGCGTAGGGCGGGTAAGGAGCCACGAAGGAACTCGGCGGGGCGTAGGGGTACGCCGTGCCCGGCTGCCCGGGCGCCGGGTACTGAACCGCGGGGGCGGGGGCCACGGCCGCCGCGGGGGCACAGTCGCCCGTCGGGCACTCGGCGGTCGGCACGCCCGGCTGCTGTTGTGGCGCCGTCGGGGGGTAGGGCGTCTGCAACGCACCCTGCGGCGCCGGCACGGGCGTCCCGGGCACGGCGCCCGGGTAGCCGGGGAAGCCGTAGCCGAAGCCCTGCATGCCGCCGAAGAAGAGGTACGGGTTGCGGCGGAACGGTTCGAGCGACCGCAGCGTGCGGAGCGAGGCGTCGTAGCCCCGTTCGCGCTGCGCGTCGAACCCGCCGAGCGTGTTGCCGAAGCTGCGGACCTCGTAGATCGTGTCCTGCGAGCCGTCGGCGCCACGCAGGTTGGTCCGCGTCCGCCAGTAGCGGCTGACGGTCTGCCGCGGATCGGGCAGCCCCTCGACCGGCTCGTGCGCGGCGTACTGGGCGACGCGTCCGCCGGTTTGCGGATCGTGCGTGAACGCGGCCGGCGCGAACGCCCAGCTGCCCTGCGCCCCGGAGGGCGAGGCGGCGGCGGTCAGCACGAGCGTGAGAGACCAGAGCGCGGCGCGCGGGGTGAGGGTCTCGGTCATCGGACAAGTGGTGGGATAGAAGAGGAGGGACCGTCGCGAGCGGGGGCGACGGCTGGCAGCGGTGGGGAGTCGCGAAGAGAGCTTCGTAGAGAAAGTGGTTTTTTGTGAGGAGAACGGAGCTTCGTAGCCCCGACCAAGCTTGGTCGGGGCTACTCGCTAAGTCGCTTGCTGAACTTATTCTTGCAGTGCCGCTTTGGCTTTATCCGCGGCGGCCTGAGCCGCTTCGATCGCTTCAGGCTTCGGGCGTTTCAGCGGGAGTTGCTGGTTGAGTTCGGCGTCGTAGTAGTACTCGTACGGTTCCTTGAGCGGTTCGAGCTTGATCTGGTTGAACTCGATGACCTTCTCCATGAACTCGGCGTGGTCTTTCGGCCAGCGGCTTTCGAGTCCCCAGAAGATCTGGGTCGCTTTCTGAACGTTGATCATGCCGTACTTCTGCTCGGCGGCGATTCCGCCCCGAATCATCGTGCTCGCGGCCCCGCCGCCTTCCAGGGCGGAGCCCCGCTGCATGTCGTGGACGGAGATCTCACTGGGCGCTTCGTTCTTGAGGGCGTCCGCTTTGGCTTGCAACGCATCGACCTCCGCTTGCGAGGCGGCGACCGCATCGGCGGCGGCGGTCTCCGCGTCCGCCTCGACCTTGTCGTCGAGCAGGTCGGCCATCGCGTCGAGGTCCGAACCGCCGGTGTCCGAACCGCCGCAGCCGACGAGCAGCGGCGTGACGAGCAGCGACGCGAGCGTCCAGCGTCCGATGAGCTTGAGCATGACGGGCTTCCTTGAGTCGTGGGTTAAACGGACGCGCCGGCGGTGAGGCCGAGGTTCCATGAGTTCATTGTTTCCAGCTGATCGCCGTGGGTCCGATCGACCAGCAGCGGCGTCAGCGACAGGGCGCCCTCGTTGATCGCCACCACGTCGGTGTCGGCGCCGGGCGGCTCGGTCGGTGGGGTGCCGATCGTCCAGTAGTAGCGGCGGCCCTTCGGGTCGAGTCGTTCTTCGAAAGCCGAGTCCCAACGTGTCGCGCCCATGCGGCAGACCCGCAGCTTGGGTTGGCCCGCGGTCGGGAGGGTGGCGGTCGTCGGGATGTTCAGGTTGTACAAGCGGTGGTCACGCCACGCGTCGCGGGCGAGCATCTGCTCGATGACCTCGACCGCTAGACCGGCGGCCGTGTTGAATCGGGCGTGCTCGTCCCACTCGAGCGAGACGGCGATCGCCGGCAGGTCGTTCAGCGCCGCCTCGGTCGCGGCGGCGACCGTGCCGGAGTACAGCACATTCACGCCCGCGTTAAGCCCGCCGTTGATGCCGCTGACCACCAGGTCGGGGCGGAACGGCTCGCCCGACTCGTCGACGAACAGCTTCGCGAGCGCCAGTTTCACGCAGTCGGCGGGCGATCCCTCGACCGCCCAGCCTAGCAGTTGATCGCCGTCGAAGACCTGGTTGGCCATCAACGGGGTCAGGAAGGTGATCGAGTGGCCCACGCCGCTCTGCTCGATGGCGGGCGCCGCGACGCGCACTTCGCCCAGGCGTCCGAGCGCCGCGCGCAGCGCCGCCAGCCCGGGGGCGTAGATGCCGTCGTCGTTGGTGAGCAGGATTCGCATGGGGGGGGTCGCCTCGTCCGTGGCGTGGGGGGCAGGGGGGGGTCGCGGTGGCTCCATGATACGCGGGTTGTGTTGGATAGGAAGCAAGCCGTGCGCCACTGCTAGTGAGAGGGCGCCCCGGCCGGTAGAATCCGGCTTTTGGCCACTCCAACCGTTGCGACCCGCCCCCGCGGACCGCAACGGGTGTCACGGAAAGACAACGTGATGTCTTCGATCAACACCGAGACCGCCCCCCCCTCAGCGGCGCCCCGCCGCGGCGACTTGGCCCGCGAGCGGGTGCTCGTCCTCGATTTCGGCAGCCAATTCGCCCAGCTGATCGCCCGCCGGGTGCGCGAGCAGCACGTCTACTGCGAGATCGTCCGCCACGACTTGCCGGCCGAGCGGATCGTCGAGTTGGCGCCCAAGGGGATCATCCTGTCGGGTGGCCCGAGCAGCGTCTACGCCGAGGGGGCGCCACGCTGCGACCCGAAGCTGTTCGAGTTGGGCGTCCCCGTGCTGGGCATCTGCTACGGCATGCAGCTGATGTGCGAGGCGCTCGGCGGCAAGGTCGAGAGCCACGACGTGCGTGAATACGGCCGCGCCCACTGCGAGGTCGTCGACGACTCTGACCTGTTCAAGGACGTCCACGCCCACACCGAGGTGTGGATGAGCCACGGCGACCAGGTGCAGCAGATCGCCAGCGACTTCTCACCGCTCGCGAAGACCGACACGTGCCCCTTCGCCGCCGTGCGCCACAACCGCCTGCCCGCTTACGGCTTGCAGTTCCACCCGGAGGTGACCCACTCGGTCGAGGGGAAGACGATCCTCGGCAACTTCCTGCGGGAGGTTTGCGGCACGACCGGGCAGTGGCGGCTGGGCGACTTCGCCGACGAGGCGATCGCCCGCGTCCGCGAGCAGGTGGGCGACTCACGCGTCATCTGCGGCTTGTCGGGTGGCGTCGACTCGGCGGTCGTGGCGGCGCTGTTGTCCAAGGCGATCGGCCCGCAGCTCACCTGCATCCTGGTCGATAACGGCCTGCTGCGCAAGGACGAGGCTTCGGCCGTCGTCCGCGAGTTCACCGACCACTTCAAATCGGATCTGCACGTCGTCGACGCCGAGGAGCGGTTCCTCGCGAAGCTCGCCGGCGTGACCGAACCGCAGACCAAACGCAAGATCATCGGCGGCGAGTTCATCGAGTGCTTTAAGGCGGAGGCCGCCAAGGTCGAGGACGCCCGCTTCCTTGCTCAAGGGACGCTCTACCCGGACGTGATCGAGAGCGGCGGCAACCCGGACGGGCCGGCCGCTTCGATCAAGCTGCACCACAACGTGGGCGGCCTCCCCGAGGAGCTCGGCTTCGAGCTGATCGAGCCGCTCCGCGACCTGTTCAAGGACGAGGTCCGCCAGCTCGGCCTGCAGCTCGGACTGCCCGAGGAGATCGTCTGGCGGCACCCCTTCCCGGGGCCCGGCCTGGCCGTCCGTTGCCTGGGCGAGGTGACCGCCGCGAAGTGCCACACCCTAAGGGAGGCCGACGCGATCGTCGTCGGCGAGATCAAGGCGGCCGGCCTCTACCGCCAGACCTCCCAGGCGTTCGCGGTGCTGCTGCCCGTGCAAAGCGTCGGCGTGATGGGCGACGGCCGCACCTACGAGAACGCCCTCGCGGTGCGGTGCGTGAACACGGACGACTTCATGACCGCCGACTGGAGCCACTTGCCGCACGACCTGCTGAGCCGCATCAGCACCCGCGTCATCAACGAGGTGCCGGGCGTGAACCGCGTGGTCTACGATATTAGCTCGAAGCCGCCGGCGACGATCGAGTGGGAGTGAGGGCAAGATTCCCATTTCGCATGCGAATCGCCATCGATTACGCAATGCATAGGATGCAGTTGGAGTAACTCAATGTCGATGCACGGGAACCCACAACAAGATTCGTTATCGCCGGAACGCATGCAGCTGTTCCTCGCTGGCCTGGCGGGGCTTCCCGAGGATGAGGTTCGCAAGGCAAAGGTTCTTTATCTGAAGAACGCGATTAGCGAATACGAAGCCATGCTCGAATCCCTGAAAGCCTTCGGATGTTTGCAGATCGCTTTCGCGATCATTCCGATCTTCTGGCCGATCCTGTGGATGCAACGTAAAGGGATGAACGCAGGTAAGAAGCTGATGCGCGAACGCATCGAGAACGCCATGGAGGTTTGGCGAGACGACCTACGGGGCGAGGTCTTTGATTGGCCTCCTGTTTCTTGAGCCGCGAGCCGGCCAAGTGCATGGTCGCCGCCAAGTGGTTGCTAGGTTCCACCCGCAACTCTTATGAGCCGGCGCGCGCTGCCATTGGGTTGTCAGAACAAACCGATTGCAAAGTATCGTTTACGCCGGCCCGCTCGGTCGTTACGCGAACGTTACTTCGCGGCCAGAGTGGACCTCGTTGCGTGATTATGTCGAGAAGGTGGAGCATACGCGGGTGAGTTCGTCAGCCGGCGCGACATTACTTATCGGTGACTTAGGCGGCCGCTTCGTGGTCGCCAAGCGTCGCGGACGAGCGGCTTGAATCCGCTCAGCTTCTGGTATGCTTTGAGCCCCGCTCATCTTCTCACTCTTCAACCGGAGACAAATCGGATGTCCGACAACAAAGGCGTTGCCTACGTCAAGCCGGGCGTCGTTGAGATCCAGTCGATCGACGACCCCAAGCTCGAGATTGAGCAGAACGGCAAGATGCGTCCCTGCCAGCACGGGGTGATCTTGAAGATCGTCGCGACCAACATCTGCGGCAGCGACCAGCACATGGTCCGCGGTCGCACCACGGCGCCGGAGGGGATCATCCTCGGTCACGAGATCACTGGCGAGGTGATCGAGTGCGGCCGCGATGTCGAGTTCATCAAGAAGGGGGATATCTGCAGCGTCCCGTTCAACATCGCCTGCGGCCGCTGCCGTTGCTGCAAGGAACGCGACACGGGCGTCTGTCTGAACGTGAACCCGGCCCGCCCCGGCGCGGCGTACGGCTACGTCGACATGGGTGGCTGGATCGGCGGCCAGGCCCGCTACGTGATGGTCCCCTACGCCGACTGGAACTTGCTGGCCTTCCCGGACCGTGACGCGGCCCTGGCGAAGATCCGCGACCTGACGCTGCTGTCGGACATCCTGCCGACCGGCTACCACGGTGCCTGGACCGCGGGCGTGACGACCGGCAGCACGGTCTACGTCGCGGGCGCCGGCCCGGTCGGCTTGGCCTGTGCCTACAGCTGCAAGATCTTGGGCGCTTCGGTCGTGATCGTTGGCGACATGATCCAGTCGCGTCTGGACCAGGCCGCTTCGTTCGGTTGTGAGACGGTCAACCTCGCGAAGCACGGCAACCTGGCCGAGCAGATCGAGCAGATCCTCGGTGTGCCCGAGGTTGACTGTGCGGTCGACTGCGTCGGCTTCGAGGCCCGCGGCCACGGCGGCGACGCCGATCGCGAGCAGCCCGCCACGGTGCTCAACAGCGTGATGGAAGTTACGCGGGCGGCCGGCGGCATCGGCATCCCCGGCTTGTACGTCACGGGCGACCCGGGCGGCATCGACGAGGACGCCAAGATCGGCCAGCTCGGTATCCGCATCGGGCTTGGCTGGGCGAAGAGCCATCACTTCACGACCGGCCAGTGCCCGGTGATGAAGTACAACCGTGGCCTGATGATGTCGATCCTGCACGACAAGGCCCACCCGGCCGACGCGTGCAACGTCGAGGTCATCTCGCTCGAAAACGCCCCCAAGGGCTACATGGACTTCGACCAGGGCGCCGCGAAGAAGTTCGTGCTCGACCCGCACGGCATGGTCCCCGCCTGAGGCGTGGATCGCTGAATCGAAAACGACGAGGGCCCCGGTCGGAATCCGATCGGGGCCCTTTCTCTTGTTGGTGCTTGTAGGAGGCGTCTCCCGACGCCGATGACGTGCTGCTAGCCGACAAGGGCGGGGACACCCGAATCGGTGTCGGGAGACGCCTCCTACCGATGATCAGTCGGTCGACACCTCGAAGCAGAACAGCAACTCCTGATCCCGCAGGTAGAGCTTGCCGTCCACGATGACCGGGTGGGTCCAGATCTTTCCCTTCGGCTTGCGCAGCTCGGTTTGCGGCTCGAGGGTGAAGCGGCCGTGCTCGGTCCAGCCTTCGGTTGAGGCCTCGATCAGGACGACTTCGCCCTCGTTTTCGCTGAGGCAGTAGAAGCGCCCGTCGGCGTAGGCGATCGCTCCCTTGCCGAGGGCGGCCCGCTCCCGCCAGACGCGCTGGCCGGTGGCGAAGTCTTGGCAAAGCCAACCCATCTTGTCCGAGTGGCCGTACAGCTTGTCGCCCAGCAGGACGACGCCACCGTGGTGGTTCTTCATCAGCTTGTTCTCGTAGACGATCGACGCGTGGTTATCCGCATCGACCTCGACCAGCATGCAACCGACGCCATAACCCGTGGTGACGTAGATCTGGTTGCCGCGGACGATCGGCGTCGGGATCACGGCGGTGCGGCCGGGCCAGGGGACCGTCCAGAGCAGGTCGCCGCTCGCCGGATCGACTCCGACCAACTGATCGACAAGCAGCTGTACGTACTGTGGCTTCCCGTGGATCTCGGCGCGGACGATCGAGGAGTAATGCGCCACCGGGGTGATCTCCTCGGTTTGCCAAACGAGTTGGCCGCTGTACTTATCAAGGGCGACGATCGCCCCTTGGTCCTTGCCCGGCGTGACGACGACCTGATCGCCGTCGATCAGGGGCGACTCGGAGTACCCCCAGACCGGGATCTTCCCGCCGAAGTCCTGCATGGCGACGCGCCACTGTTCTTCGCCACTGAGCGAGAGGCAGACGAGCGCCCCGCGGGCGGCGAGCACGTAGATCCGGTCGCCGTCGATTGTGGGGGTGCCGCGGGGTCCGTCGCCCCAGCCGTTCTCGTACTCCTCGCCGAGGTCGGCAGCCCACAGCTCGTCGCCGGTCGCCGCGTCGAGGCAGAGGAGCCGCTCGACGCCGTCGCGCGAGCCCATGATGAACAGCTTGCCATCCACGATCGCCGGGCCGGCGTAACCGAGGCCGCAGTCCTCGAACAGCCAGACCCGTTCGGGGCCCCCTTCGGGCCACGCCTGCAAGAGCCCTGTTTCGGCGGTGAGGCCGTCGCGGTTGGGGCCCATCCACTGGGGCCAGTCTTCCGCGGAGACGCCGCCGGGCGCGTAGACAGCGAGGAGCAAACCGAGTCGGGCGAAGAAACGCATAGGGGCATCTGCCTCGGGAGGGCGTCGGTGGGATGGCGTCCAGCTTACCCATCCTCCCGCGGCGTGCGAACCGCCGGTCACCCCACGCTGCTGTGCCGGAGGCTGTCGGCGATCACCAGAGCGATCGCGAAGACGACCTCCTCGTAGCTCCGTTCGAGCAGTTCGACACGGTAGCGCTCTCGCAACGTCCACCCGCGTGAGATCGTCGCCAGGGGCTGGTCCTCGGCGTCGGCGTGAGCGATGTGGTATCGCCTGCCGAGGGTCGAACTGATCACGTGGAGCTGCTCGCCCCCGACCAGATCGATGTCGTAGCTCGGGTAGAAACTCAGCCGACGCTGGATGAAGGCGAGCCACTCACCGCCCTGGGCGACCTCGTAGTCGGGCCGCCCCAGGGCGTAGCGTTGGCGGAGGCTGAAACGCTCTTGCCGCCCATCGGGACTGCGGGCCGAGTACTCGCTCGAGAACGACACGAGCCGCTTTTCGGCACACAGGATTGGCCGCCCCCGGCCGTCGATGAGGTCGTAGGTGGGGTTGAAACGTAGTAGCCGCCGGAGCAACTGGTACTTCATGAATGTGCTTCGCCGCCAGCGGACGAATCTTGCCCTCGGCGCCTGCCAAGGGGGCCGCCCAGCGGTAATAATCGGCCGCTTCCATCCTCCCCCACCGCGACCCGCCGCCCCGCCCTAGCATGCCGCCCAATCAGAAGTACATCTACCAGGTCGCCGGCCTGACCAAGAAGCACGGCCAGCGCGAGGTGCTCAAGGAGATCGACCTCGCCTTCTACCCGGGCGCCAAGATCGGCGTGCTGGGCCGCAACGGCGCGGGTAAGAGCACCCTGCTGAAGATCATGGCGGGGTTGGACAAGGAGTTCGAGGGTTCCGCGAAGCTGACCGAGGGCTTCACGGTCGGCATGCTCCAGCAGGAGCCGCCGCTGAACCCGGACAAGGACGTCATGGGCAACGTCATGGAGGCGGTCGCCCCGATCCAGGCCTTGCTCGACGAGTACAACCAGATCAACGAGGCCTACGGCGAGCCCGACGCCGACTTCGATAAGCTGGGCGCTCGGCAGGCGGAGCTGGACGACCAGATCAACGCGTTGGGCGCGTGGGAACTCGATCAGCAGATCGAGCGGGCGATGGACGTCATGAACCTGCCGCCCGGCGACGCGCAGATCGAGAAGCTCTCCGGCGGCGAGAAACGCCGCGTGGCGCTCTGCAAGCTCCTCCTAGAGAAGCCCGATCTGCTGCTGCTCGACGAGCCGACCAACCACCTCGACGCCGAGAGCATCCACTGGCTCGAGCGCTACCTGAAGGACTACGCCGGCACGATCGTCGCGGTGACGCACGACCGGTACTTCCTCGACAACGTGGCGGGCTGGATCCTGGAGATCGAGTACGGCCGCGCGATCCCCTTCGAGGGCAACTACACCGCCTGGCTCGAGGCGAAGGCGAAGCGCCTTGAGCAGGAAGAGAAGAAGAAGTCGGCCCGCCAGAAGACGCTCTCTAAGGAGCTGGAGTGGATCCGCTCCAACCCGAAGGCGCGGCAGACCAAGAGCAAAGCGCGGATCGCCTCGTACGAGAAGATGGCCGCCGAGGAGTTCGAGGAACGCCCCGACGAGCTGGAAATCCAGATCCCGCCCGGCCCCCGGCTGGGCGATCAGGTGGTCGAGGCGGTGAACCTCGGCAAGTCGTTTGGCGACCGGGTGCTGTTCGAGAACGTGAACTTCCGCCTCCCGCCGGGGGGGATCGTCGGCATCATCGGCCCGAACGGCGCCGGCAAGACGACCCTGCTCAAGATGCTCATGGGCAAGGAAGAGCCGACCTCCGGCGAGTTGATCTTCGGTCCGACCGTCGAGTTGGGCTACGTCGATCAGAGCCGCGACCACCTCGACCCGAACAAGACCGTCTGGGAAGAGATTTCCGGCGGCCTCGACCTAGTCGAGATGGGCAAGCGCCAGGTCAACAGCCGGTCGTACGTCGCGAAGTTCAACTTCCAGAAAGCGGACCAGCAGAAGAAGGTCGGCGTGCTGTCCGGCGGTGAGAGGAACCGCGTGCACCTCGCCAAGCTGCTGCTCGGCGGCTCGAACGTGCTGATGCTCGACGAGCCGACGAACGACCTGGACGTCGATACGCTCCGCTCGCTAGAAGAGGCGGTCGCCACGTTCGTGGGCTGCGCGATCGTGGTGAGCCACGACCGGTGGTTCCTCGACCGCTTGGCCACGCACATCCTCGCCTTCGAGGGGGACGGCTACGTCCACTGGTGTGAGGGCAACTTCTACACCTACGAGAACCAACGCCGCGAACGCCTCGGCCTCGACGCCGACGAACCGCAGCGTTTCAAGTACAAGAAGCTGAGTTGAGGGTTGGGAGTTGCGAGGCGCGAGTTAACGCCTCACTTCCAAGCCCTCTTTACTCCCAACTCGCGCCTCAGAACTCAAAACTCATGTCAGTCATCCACGTCGGTTCCAACGAGAAGTACGCCAGCGGCTGGGACAAGGCCTTCGGCGGCGGCAAGAAGAAGACGGCTAAGAAAAAGACCACTAAGAAGGTCGCCAAGTCAGCCAAGAAGAAAGCGGCCCCCAAGAAGAAGGGCAAAGCGGCGCCCAAGAAGAAGGCGAAGAAGTGATTTCCTAGAAATCTCGAGGATGCGCGTTGCACTTGGGCTTTGGGTTCGGCCATCCTGGGTAAGAAGTATTCCGCAGGGGCAAATCTGCAGGAACTAACCGATGCGTTTTTCATTTTTGATTGTGGTGGCGGTCACCCTCGGTTCGACAGTGGCGAGCGTCGCCACCCCGCCCGATCGGCTCGACCAATACCGCTTGCTGCCGAGCCACAGCGTCCTGACCCAGTCCGGCGGCTTCGCCGGCGTCGAGACGCGTTATCGCCTGCGGGGCGAGTACGACTTCCTGCGTGAGTGGTCGGGCGGCACTCCCAACGAGCCGCTTGAGTTGACCCCGCGTTTCGACAACGTCGATATCCGGGCGCCCCTCGGCCCGCTGTTGCCCGCGTTCATCGACGTGGGGCATCTCTTCAATATGGAGCTTCTGACGGGCGAGCTGATCCCTCAGCCCTTCGCCTTCACCCCGTTCGAGGTTTACCGCTTCGAGGGGATCGCCAACGACTCGCCCGCCGCCTCGCCGTTGGAGCAGTCGCTCGTGGAGATGTACGCGGTGACTCTCGGCCCCTGGATGTACCTTCGCGGCGAGACGATCCCGCGCGACTGGGTGGCCGATTACTTCGAGTACGACCTGCGGGCGCTGGCCCGATCGGGCGATTGGTCCGACTACAACGAGGATGGCGTCGTCGACGCCTCGGACTACACGTCGATCCGCGACACCGCTTCGATGCTCGCCGCGCCCAGCGACCAATGGCTCATCGAGGCCTCGGCAAAGTGGCGCGGTCACTACGGCGATCGGGCGCCCGCCCTGGCGTTGTTTGACAACGCGATCGAGGTCGCTTTGAGCCAGCAGGGGGGGGCGACCGCAGTTCCCGAGCCCACGGCGCTGGTGTTGCTGGTCGTCGCGGCCCTCACGCCCGGCCTAGGAAGTCGCCGGTCCTTGTATCGACTTTGACGCTCTCGCCCTCGGCGAGGTACTCGGGGCCTTGGATCTGGGCGCCCGACTCGAGGGTGAGTGGCTTGGTGCGGCCCGTGGCGCTGTTCCCTTTGGCGCCGGGGTCGCACTGCGCGATCTTCATGGTCACGGTCGCGGGCACCTGGATGCCGACGCACTGGTCGTTGTAGATCAACGCCAGCAAGCCCTCCATCCCTTCGGCGACCCACTTCATCTCCTCGGCGACCTCGTCGGCGGGGATCTCGTACTGCTCGTACGTCTCGCTGTCCATCAGGTGAATTGACTCCTGGTCGGAGTACATGATGCTCACCTCGCGGCGGGCGAAGTCCGCGTCGGGCAGGTTGTCCGTCCCCTTGAGCGTGATGTCGACCTTGTTTTTGGTGACCACGTTGCGGGCGCGGAACTTGTAGAGCGTCGCCCCGCCGCGGGCCGACGGGCTCTGCACGCTCATGGTCTCGATGAGGCAGGGGGCGTCGTTCTGCACGACGATCGTGCCGGGCTTGATGTCTTTGGCGAGCACAGTGGTCAGAGAGTTGTAGGGAGAGGGGAAGAGGAGATCGCGCGAGGGAGAGAATCTTGGGAGCAGAGGCTCTCCTCTCGGCAACCTGCTGATCTAAGTCAAAATTTCGCCCGCTTCGGGGTCGATGGGGAGGCCGTCGGTCAGCTCGGCGAGGGCGCCGATAACGGTGATGAGCGTCGCCGGGTCGAGGCCCTCGGGGCCCGCCATTTCGTCCGGTTCTTCGCTCCATTCGTCGCCCCCGCCGAGGCGTTCGAAGTGCATCACTTCGAGCCAGGCGTTCGCCTGGACGAGGCGGCCCATCTGGTCGCCTTGGAGCTCGTCTTGCAGTTGCGTGGCGAGCGTCATCGCGCGTTCGGAGATCGCGTCGCCCGACTCGTAGCGGATGTCGAGCATCGCGTTGTCTTCGGGCGCTTGGACCAGCAGCGAGCGGAAGTACCCGTCCTCGTCCGCGGAGAGCTTCTCCATCTTCAGACGGTTGTCCGCGGCGCCGATGGCCGCCTCGACCTGCGTGAGCGTGGGTCGGTTGGCGTGCTCGAAGAGCACGACGTACGTCTCGCGCCAGGCGAGCTCGCCGCCCGCTGCGCCCTCGTTGAAATCGGTTGTGTCTTCGTCCATCTCCGCCGGCCTAGAAAGTTGCTTGTTGGTTGGGTGAGGGATCACCAGTCGGAATCGCCCGACGACCCGAGCCCGCCTCGCCACGATTCGAGTTGCTTCAGCAAGTCCTCGTGCTCGCCGGGGCTCGCCCAGAGCGTCTCGTCCTCTTCGAGCCGGACCTCGTAGGAGCCCTCGCGGAGGCAGTCCTCTTCGCCACAAAAGTGGGGCGTCGCGGAGGTCCAGAGGACCCGGTACAGCGGAACGTGCTTGTCATCGACGCGGGCGAGGATAGACGACACGGGGCAGGATCCTGCGGGTGGGTAAGGGGGTTACTTCGAGCCGAGCTCGGCCGAACGGTTCGCGGCGGCGGTGACCGCTTCGATCAGTGCGGTCCGCACGCCGTGCCGCTCGATCTCGGCGAGGCCGGCGATGGTCGTGCCGCCCGGGCTGGCGACCGCGTCGCGGAGTGCGGCCGGGTGCTGACCGGTGGCGAGCACCATCTCGGCGGCGCCCGCGACGGTGCGCGCCGCGAGCTGGGCAGCCAGGTCGCGGGGCAGGCCCGCCCGCACGCCGCCGTCGGCGAGGGCCTCGATCATAGTGTAGACGAACGCCGGCCCGGAGCCCGAGAGTCCGGTCACCGCGTCGAGCAGCTTTTCGGGGACTTCGCTCGCCAAGCCGACCGCGGAGAGCAGCCGGCCGACCTGCTCGCCCTGATCGGCCGAAGCGTGCTCGCCGAGGGCGTAGCCGCTCGCCCCCTTGCCTACGAGGCAAGGGGTGTTGGGCATCACGCGGACCACGGCGGCGCCCTTCGGCAGGCCCGATTCGAGCGTCTCGATCGTCACGCCGGCCGCGACCGAGACCAGAGCCTGCTTGTCGCTCCAGCCGTCACGGATCGAAGCAATTGCCTCAGCGGCGTAGGCCGGTTTGACCGCCAGAAAGACGTACTTGGCGTCCTGCGCGGCTTCTGCCGGCGTCGCGGCCAGGCGGCTGCCGTCGCCAACGGCCGCCTGGAACGCCTCGCCCGCCGGGGCGGACGGGTCGTAGGCGACGATCTGGTCGGGCGGGGTGAGGCCGGCCTCCACAAAACCGGCGGCCAGCGCCTGAGCCATGCGGCCGGCGCCGAGGAAGGCGATCACGCCGTCAATTTGCGGGGTTTGGGTCACGGGGGTCGTCGCCTTGCGGGGGGATAGCTAGCGCCAGCGGACCCTTGATGCTAGGGCGCCGTCGGTTTGGCCTCAATCGCGGGCGGTTGGTCTGGACGCCGTCGGAGCGTTTTGGAAGCCTCCGACGATCCGTATCGACGGGACCCGGATCCCGACGCCACGCGACCCTTGGGATGGAGCCGATTCTCCGATGACCGTGAAAGCCACAATCCGCTTGTTCGCCCTCTGCCTGATCGCCTCGATCGCCGGACCCGCCTCGGCCGAAGCCCCGAGCTGGTGGCCTGGGGGCGGCGAGAGCAAGGGAACCGACTCATCGGCAGCGACTGCCGCCGCCGATGGTGAATCCGCCATGGTCGATTCGCCCCTGTTCAAGATCGGCTGGCCGAAGGTCGAGATGCCCAAGCTCTCCTGGAAGCCGGGCTTCGGTGGGGGCGACAAGGCGGCCACGCCGGGGCAACCGGGCGGCAACCCGATCTCGCGCGCCCTCGATAAGGTCGCCACTGGGTCTAAGGACGCCTCGGACAAGGTCCGCAACGCCTGGGGCTCGGCGATGAGCAGCCTCCCCTTCGGCGGGGATGACACGGCCCGCACGGCGAAGAACGACAGCCCCGGCTTCTGGTCGCGGCTGATGACGCCCGCCAAGGAGCCCGAGGGTTCGCAGACGGTGCAAGGTTTCCTGGCCCAAGAACGCGTTGGCACCCGCCGCTGACGCTTGGAGCGGAGCGGGCGGCGGTCTACAACCGAGCGTGAATCCCACGCCTTGGTAGACGCCCACTCATGCCCGGCCCCGACTTCCTGTCGCAGCTCCCGTCGCTCGATGAGCTGCTCGAGAACCCGCGGATCAAGACGACGATCGATCGCGTCAACCGCTCGAACGCCGCCGCACAGGTCCGCGCAGCGTTGAGCGGCCTGGGCGCCGAGGTGTCGCGGCGAGCCGAAGAGTTGCAATCGATCGCCCCCGGTGAGCTATTCGAGAAGCTCGTCCGCCGGCTCAACGATCCATCGACGCCTGTCGCTCCGCCCTCGATCAACGCGACGGGCGACTTGCTAACCGGTTGGGCCGCTCCGCCGTTGCCCGCTGCGGCGCGCGAAGCGGCGTTGGCGGTTGCCGAGGGATTCCGACGCGAGCATGGAGCGGCCGCCTCGGTTGCGACCCGATTGCTGCCGTGCGAGGCGGCGAGTTTGTGCTCTTCGCCTGTCGCCGCGTTGAGTGTCGCGATGGAGTCGCTGGCCGGCGGAGGCGTAGCGGTCGTCGGACGCAGCGAGATGCGCGAGCTCGTCGAGGGCGTCCGCTTGGACGAAGTAGCCCGCCGTGCCGGCGTCACACTCCGCGAGGTGGGGGCCACCGACGCGGCGACCCTGGCTGATTACGAAACGGCTCTCGAAGAGGCCAAGGCGAGCGGTTCGGAACGTCGCCTTGTGCTGCACCGCCCCGGCGGCGGGGCGACTCCGTTGGCGGAAGAGCTGGCGTCGCTCGCCAGTCGCCACGGCGCCGCGAGCCTCGTCGATTGCGGCCCCGCTCGACCACGCAACGACACGCCCGCCTACGGAGACACGACGCCCTCGATCGAGGAGACACTCGACGCCGGTGTGGACGCGGCGATCGTGGCGACCGGCGGCCTGCTTGGTGGGCCGGTGGGCGGCCTGCTGCTCGGCAAGCGTTCGGTTCTTGAACGCATCAATGCGAGCGGCGCGGCGCGTGCCGATCTGATCGATCCCATGCTCGACGCGGCGCTGGCGGCGACTCTGGCACTCTTCGATCAGCCCGATTCGCTCCGATTCACGCACCCCTTGCACCAGTTGCTCGATGCGCCGCAGGAAAACCTACGCACGCGCGCTGAACGCCTCGCCCCGCTGATCGCCGTCGCCGAGGGGGTCGCCTCCGCCGAGGCCGTTGAGATTGCCGGCGGGCTTCGCCCCGGTTGGTGTGTGGAGATCACGCCGGAGGGGAGCCCCAGCGAGTTGCTCTCCGCCGTCTCCAAGCGGGGCCCGGGCCTCGTCTTGGGGCAGACCGAAAGGGGTCTTAGCCTCGATTTACGGTCGGTCTTCGCCAGCCAGGACCGGTCGATCGCCGCTGCTTTCGGGGCCGAGCCGCTCCAGGGAGAGCCGTCGGAGGGGCAGAGTGGCTGAAAAAAGGCGTCGGATGGCGGTTATACTACGGGGCTGCGACTCGACGCCCCCGCCGACTGCACGTATGCCTTCCCGCTTCGCCTGGATTCTCTCGCTCACTCTCTGCACCCAGTGCGTCGTGGGCGCCCTTGCGCTAGAGTTGAGCGAAGCCCAGCCTTTCGTCGCGCCGCCGCTTCCGCCCTCGGAGAGCGGAGCCGAGGCGTTGAGCGAGAAGTCGATCTTGAAGAGACGAGCGCCCGTCGAGGGCTCGTCGGTCGAGCCGGAGTCCGAACCAGCGCTCGCCGAAGCCGAAACGCCCTCGCCCGGCGCCGAGACGCCCGACGCTGATAAGGGTGAGCAGTTGCGCGCGACGCTCCGTGCGAGTCACCCGTGGGTTCGTTACGAGCCAGGAGCTTGGCGACGGCTGCAGACCATCTCGGAGGTCTTCGACGAGTCGGGCGCCTTCGCGGGACGGAGCGTGAGCGAGCGGACCGAACGCCTCGTCGCGGTTGGCGATCGGACGTACACGCTGTCGATCGAACCCGTTGTCGAACTCGCCGGCCGTCGCACGCCCGGACCGATCGAGACGCAGGAGCTCTGGTTGGTTAACGACCGTTCGGTTGAGGAGCCGGTTGTCGCCATCATGGCGGGCGAGCCGACCTCGATCAGCCTCGGTGACTTGGCCGTGCCGTGTCGCACCTGGTTGATCGAGTCGGGCTCGGAGTTACGGGCCGAGAAACTGACGCTTTATGTTTCCGATCAGAACGAGCCCGCGGTGCTTCGCCGCCAGGGTCAAACTGTCCTCGGAAGTGATGCGGGGCCGCTCGCGATCGAAGGGGTGACACGCTTCGGAACGCCCACGATTTACGGCGACGAACTCACGGCGACCTGGCAGGTTGAATCGACGACCGAGCACCCCACCGGCGAGCGGACCGAGGCGTTCGCGATCCACGGCTTCGACGCCCCGGGCGGTCTCCACCAGGAGGCGGTCACCGAGTTCGACGCCGCCGGCGCCAAGACCCGCTGGCAGGTGACTCGCCTCGTGGCGTCCGGTCGGACGCCAAGCGAGGACATCGGGTCTCCGAAACCGCAGAACGGGCCCCCCTCGATTTCAGTCGAGGTCCGACCCCGACGGCTCCTCCGGCTGTTCCGCCGAGGCGAAGCGGCGGAGAAAGCGGCGCCCGAGCAGGACCTCTGAGCGGTCGCCCTGAACCAAGGCCCGCCGCTGAGCGTAGGAGTCGCGTGGCGCGACCGATCCGGTCCGCTAATCGCTACATCTTGGCGATCTTGCCCCGTTTGCAGGACGCCGATATTCTGCAAGTTGTTTGGTGAATTTGGTTTAGTGCGTTTGGTCCCTCGGGGCGCGACGCCGGGAGGCTGCGGGACCGGTCAGACTGGTCTTATGGCGTCCCGTGTCGAGCGCCGAAGAGAGACCTTATCGCCAGGCCTTTCGACTCCTCGCAATCCCCGTCGAGCTACACGGCATGATCGACTCCGTCCGTCGTCTGGGCCCCGTCCGCGCTGGATTTTCGCTGAGGAGGGCCGCCAAGGCCGGACTGCTCGCCCTGGCGGCGGTAGTCACGGTGGCGCCAGTCCTCGCCGCCCCCGCGCCGCCCGACCGCCAGACGCAGACCATCGCTCGGTCGGTCCGGTTCCTGCTCGAGCAGAAGCACATCTCGCGGCAGGCGATCGACGACACGATCTCCCAGCGGTGTCTCGAGTCGTTCCTCGAATCGCTCGACCCGCTAAAGCTCTACTTCTACCAGTCGGACATCGACGAGTTCGCCCGCAACCGTGACCGGCTTGACGATTACTTCCGCTCGGGCAACGTCGACTTCGCCCACACGGTCTTCGCCCGTTTCTTGGCGCGGCTAGAGGAACGCGTCGAAACCGCTCTCAAGTGGGTCGATGCCGAGCATGACTTCACCGTGGACGAGCGGATGGTCACCGACGCCGACTCGGCGACCTACCCGCGCACCCCGGAAGAGGCCTCCGACCGTTGGCGGAAGCGGGTCAAGTTCGACCTGATGCTCAAGATCACCGAGACCGACCCCGAGTTGGCCGAGGGCGCGCCGGCGAGCGAGCCGCTCCCCGGGCTGAAGATCGGCCCCGGGATCCAACTCGGCGAGGACGCCGACCTCTCCGACGCCCGCGTGCGTCTCCGCAAGCGTTACAGCAGCCTCCGCAAGCGTTGGAACCAGACTTCGAGCGACGAGCTGCTCGAGCTGTACGTGACGGCGCTCACCAGCGGTTTCGACCCGCACTCCAGCTACATGAGCCCCTCAACGCTGGAGAACTTCAACATCCAGATGCGGCTCGAGCTGGACGGCATCGGGGCCTCGCTCCGCAGCGACGACGGCTACACCGAGGTCGCCGAGGTCATCGCCGGCGGAGCCGCCGACCAGGAGGGATCGCTCACCAAGGGCGACAAGATCGTTGGCGTCGGTCAGAACACCGAAGGCCCGATGGAAGACATCGTCGATATGAAGCTGAACGACGTTGTGAAGCTGATCCGCGGCAAACGCGGCACGATCGTCCGTTTGCAAGTGAAGCCGGTCGATAACCCGAATGACCTGGTCGAGTACATCATTACTCGCGACCGGATCGAGCTGAAGAACCAAGAGGCCCGCAGCGTCATCATTGAGGGAGCCGACCTCGGTCTCCCCCCCAAGGCGAACGGCCAGCCGTACCGGCTCGGCGTGATCGATCTTCCGAGCTTCTACATGGACATGGAGGGGGCCCGCGCCGGGCTGCCCAACTACAAGAGCGTCACCCGTGACGTCCGCCGGCTGCTCGATGGCTTCGACAAGGAGGCCGCCGCCGGCCGCCCGATCGACGCCGTCGTGGTCGATCTCCGCTTCAACGGGGGCGGTTCGCTCACCGAGGCGGTCAACCTGACCGGCCTGTTCATCGACCAGGGCCCGGTCGTCCAGGTGAAAGGGACCGACGGTCGCACCATCCCCTACGCCGACGACAGCCCCGGCATGATGTGGGACGGTCCGCTCGTAGTGCTCACCAACCGCTTCAGCGCCTCGGCGAGTGAGATCTTCGCCGGCGCCGTGCAGGACTACGGCCGCGGCATCGTCGTCGGCGACGAGTCGACCCACGGCAAGGGGACCGTGCAGCAGCTCTTCGACCTGGGCAACAAGCTCTTCGGTCGGGCGGGCAACCTGGGCGCGCTGAAGATGACGATCCAGCAGTTCTACCGACCCGGCGGCGATAGCACCCAGAACCGGGGCGTGCTGGCCGACATCCGGATCCCGGCCCTCACCGACCACCTCGAGGGGATCACCGAGGCCGAGATGGACTACGCCCTCGCCTTCGACCGGGTCCGCGCTCTGCGGCACGACTTCCACGGCATGGCGGGCGGCCAGATCGCCAGCCAGCTGCAAAGCCTCTCCGACGAGCGAGTGAGTCGTTCGGAGGACTTCGCCGATGACCTCAAGAAGATCGACAAGTACGAGACCCAGAAGGACAACACCGATCTGACGCTCAATCTGTCCGAGTTCCTCGCCGAGCGTGAGGAGCTCGACGAGGACAAGGAGAAGAAGGAGATGGGCGAGCAGATGAGCGACTCGGACAAGCCGGTCTTCGATCTGGATGACCACTACAACCGCGAAGCGATGTCCATCACGATCGACTACGTTCGCTTGCTGCAAGCCAACAAGCTCGCGATCGCTCGCTGAGCCGCTCAGGTGAGCGGGATCCGCAGCCCGTCGTAGGCGAGGTCAACGCCGTCAGGCAGGGCGGCGCAGGTCGCCTCGTGCTCGAGGTCGTGGCACATGTGCGTGAAGTAGGTCCGTTTCGCGCCCAGCTTCTCGGCGAGCGAGACCGCTTGCTCGACGCTCAGGTGGGTCGAGTGCCCTTCGGGACGCAGCGCGTCGAGGATCAGCACGTCGAGCCCGTGCAGCCGTTCCTGGCTCTCTTCGGGCATGCCGCTCAGGTCGGTGCAGTAGGCGACGTTTCCGAATCGGAAACCGAGCGTGTCGAAGTTCGGTCCGTGGTGCTGCCGCACCGCGGTGACGCGGGCTCCCAGGACCTCGAACTCGGGCCAGCCCTCGTTCACGGCGCCGATCCGCTCGAAGGTCAGCTGCGGCGTGGCGCCGGGGTGCGTGTTGCGCGTCCTGCCGAAGGCGTAGTCGAACGACTTGCGGATGCGCTGCTCGGTCCACTCCTCGCAGTACAGCGGCACCGGGCCGCCCAGGTAGAATTGCATCAGCCGTAGGTCGTCGAGCCCGAACAGGTGGTCGGCGTGCTCGTGCGTGTACAGGACCGCGTGAACGATTCCGATCCCCTCACGCAGCAGTTGATGTCGCAGGTCGGGCGACGTGTCGATCAGCAGGTTCCCCTCGGGCAGCCCGAGGATCACGCTGCAGCGCGTGCGTCGATTCTTGGGGTTGTCGCTGGTGCAAACGGGGCAGCCGCAGCCGATGGCCGGCACGCCGACGCTGGTGCCGGTGCCCAGGACGACCATCTGGCCGCGGATATCGACGCTGACCGGTTCGCGACTCACTCGGGGCTCTCCTCGCTAGGTGGTTTCCTGTAGCGAGTTTCGCCGTTGAGCCCGGCCTGTCTAGCGCCCCCGTGGGCTTAGTGTGTGCGGACGCGTTCGGTCCGCACGGTCGAACTGGTGGTGAACGTGTCACCCCTGGTGAACTTGGGCGCGACCCACCCGTTCTGATCGAGTGGTACCGAGACCGTGACCGTCACCTCATCGGTTGCCGTCGTGATGTTGGAAGGGTTGATCGTCACCGTGGCGCCCCGGGCCCCAACAACGTTCAGCAGTTGGTTGGCCTTGGCGGTTGCGGAGGCGGCGTCCGAACCGGGCACCATCGCCGCCCGGGCCGCTTCGTACGCGGCGTTGTCCGCGGTGTGACGCAGCACGTTCAGCCGGGTGAACTCAAACATCGTAAGCACCAGCAAGAAGAATACCGGCGCGACGATGGCGAACTCGACCATCGTGGCGCCTCGTCGATCGTTGCGGCGGTTTCTTGGGTGTCTCATCGATGGTGGCTCACTCGGTGACCAGGACCGGCAGGGTGCGAGCGATCTCGCGGAACACGAGCGCCAGGTCCGAAGCGGTGTCGGCGTGGAAGTGGCGGCCCCCGGTCAGTTCGGCGACCCGTTTCATGCGGCCCGTGTCGGCGTTGGGGCTGAAGGTCACCGTGTGGACGGTGATGTCCTTGCTCGCGGCGCTCGGCGCGACCCGTTCGGGGGTCACGCCCGAGTTGTGGCGGCCGTCGGTCATGAGGACGATGGTCTTCATCGCCAGCGGACGTGCGCCGTTCAGCGTCTTGATCCCTTGCTTGAGACCTTCTCCGATGGCGGTGCCCCCACCGATCCCTTTGAGGAGGAACTCATCCATCGACTCGGTGATTTTGTTGTAGTCGACAGTCAGCTTGTCGTGCTCCTCGGCCGTCTTGAAGCGGAGGCGTCCACCCGAGCAGGACCTCGTGGTCTTCGTGCTGTAGCTGACGAGCGAGATCTGCTCCTCGGGGATCGTGAGTTCCAACTCGCCCAAGAACGCCTCGATCGCGAGCGCCAAGGCGTAGAACCGCGTCCTCCGGCTCAGCGGTCCGCAGTTCTGACCGTTGCCCGTGCCCGGGAAGCTGATGTCGAGTCCCATGGAGCCCGAACGGTCGATCACCAAGCAGATGTCGCGGTCCAGCACCGTTGAGGTGGCGTTCATGACGGGCTCGAAAGCCTTCGTTCCCAGCACGGAGCCGAAAAACAGATCGACCTCGCCACCGGGCGATCCCGCCGTGCGGCGCCCTTCGACTTTCACCGCATTGGTGATCGGGGCGTTCTCACGAAAGATGAACCGAGCGTTCGAGTTCGCTTGGGTGCATTCGCCGAAGTCAACGTCGCCCGGTTCCAGGATAAGGCCCTGGCCCGCCACCAGGTTGCGGCTGGCGGCGTCGATCGCCGCGCGTTCCGCAGCGGCCTGGTTCTGTTGCATCGAAAGCGTCTTGGCCCCGGCCCGCGAGGCGGAGTCCGTGGCGGTGCGCAGCTCGGTGCGCACCAGTTGCATCCACGCCAGGTCGATGGCGAACGCCGCCATGATGACGAAGATCGGCAGCAGGATGGCCACCAGCACCAGGATCGCTCCTCGGCGGTGGGCGGGGCGGCGTCGGTTGGGTCGCGGAGTCATGGGGGTCAGATCTCTTTCATGAAGACGGCCGACGCCTGAAGCGTCTGGCTGCCGAAGAAGCTGAGCGGGACAACCTGGTTGGCGTTGGTTGGAGCCGAGACGCGGACTTCGAAGTAGTCGCCCTCCGCGACACTGTCGAGGTTCGCCGGGACGAATTGCACGCTGCCGGAGCGAACCTGCCGATCGTTGAGGATCTGGTTGCAGGTGTTCCTGGCGTCGGCCGTCGTGGCGGCCGGCATCAGCGCCGTGTGCCCCCCCTCGTAGGCCGCGATCGCCAGCGTCTGCTTGAGGAAGATCATCGTGCAGCACTCGATCGTCCCGAGCAGCAACAGCAGCAACACGGGCAAGCAGATCGCGAACTCGGTCGCGGCGACGCCGCGGCGGTGCGGACGACGCCTGCTCGTCGTTTTCTTGGCGTGACGGATCACGGCGGAGTGGCGGGGGTTAGCGGTGGGTTCGGGCGAGTCAGGCCGAGGGCTCGTTCGGCTTATCGTCGTTGGGCTCGTAGCGGTCGACGATCTGGTTGAAGTCCTTGGCGAGGTCTTGCCAGAAATCGTCGCCGCGGAAGGTGAGGGGACGGACCCGCTCGCCCTTGGCCAGCGACTTCGTCGCTTGGCGGATCCGCATCATGGGGCCCGTGAAGCGATTGCTCAGCTTCACCGAGTCGTAGATGAAGATCGGCGCGAGGCAGATCAGGACCAGCAGCAACGGCCCGTAGGTCCACCAGGCCTCGATCGCGTGCTCCGTGATCGGGACAAAGGGGTTCGCCAACCATTTGAGGCCGACGACCAGGACCGACGCCACGAGCGTGTACAGCAGCCAGTGCACGCCGATGCGGCGGGCGAGGGCGCCTTGGACCTCGGGGTCGATGAACTTCTGCTTCCGTTTGTGCGTTGGCGACGTCACGGCAAGTCTCCGCGGAGGGGATCGCTGTCGCGCACGAAGGCGCTTGCAGCAACCCTAGCTCTCGCCCCGACGTGGATACGGAGATCCGAGGCCCAGACCCGCTGACTCCGCGTCTCGCGACCGGCGCCGTCGTCACAAACAGTGTGACCTCACCCCGTCACGCCGGCGCCAAGAGGCAGCTCGGCGAAGTTCTTCAGCACCCGCAGGCCGGCCCGCTGGCTCTTCTCGGGGTGGAACTGCGTGGCGAACAAGTTGTCACGCCAGACGCTCGAGCAGAACGGTCCGCCGTAGTCGGTCTCGGTGGCGACGATCGAACGCTCTTCGGTCACCACGTGGTATGAGTGAACGAAATAGAAGTGCTCGCCCTCTTCGATTCCGGCGAAAATCGGCGGGCGGTTGGCGAACTGGACCTGGTTCCAGCCCATGTGTGGGACCTTCAACTCGCGTGGGACCTCGAAGCGGACGACCTTGCCCGGCAGCACGCCCAGCCCGCGGTGCTCGCCGTCCTCGTAGCTCCACTCGAACAGCATCTGGAGGCCGAGGCAGATGCCCAGGAAGGGCCGCCCGGAGTCGATGAACGCCTTGAGCGGCGTTTCCAGTCCACGCTCGCGGACCGCGGCCAGTGCGTCGGCCGACGCCCCCACGCCCGGCAGGATCACCCGCTCGGCGTTCGCCAGCTCGGACGGA
The DNA here is from genome assembly GCA_007745835.1 of Planctomycetes bacterium MalM25. Classification (NCBI taxonomy): domain Bacteria; kingdom Pseudomonadati; phylum Planctomycetota; species Planctomycetes bacterium MalM25. The sequence continues at coordinate 3,112,513 of CP036424.1, read as the reverse complement.
TCGCGCGCGATGGTCGCCTCGTGGCCGACCTTCTCCAACGCTTTCTGCACGCTGCGGAGGTTGCCGAGTCCGAAGTCGACGATGACGATCACGGCAGGAGGCTTCGGATGCAGGCTGCGGGCCTTGGGAATCACTGGGAGCGACAGACTGCACACCATTGTGCCCCCCCACTCGCTGCGATTCTAGACAGACCCACTGACCAGCATGTTCGCTCGGGGGGGCGAAGCCCGAGACCGTTTCTATCGCCGCCGAACCGTCTCGGGGTAGACCACCATCTCAAGCCGGCGGTTCTTCTGGCGACCCGCTTCGGTCGCGTTGGAGACCAGCGGGTGGTTCGAACCGTGCCCGATCACGAACATCTGGGCCGCCGGCATCCCGGTCCGCCGCAGCGCGTCGTACACGGCGGTCGCTTGGGCGACCGACAGGTGGTGGCTGCTGGGGTGCTGGGGCGAGGAGATCGGGGCTCCGTCAGTGTGCCCTTCGATGCCGATCCGGTGATCGGGATAAGCCTCGGCCAGCTGCGTGGCGACCGTCGCGGTGAGCCGCTCGCCGGTCGGCTGCATCTGCGCCGACGCGGTGTAAAAGACCTGGTCTGCCGGCAGGGCGACGCGGATCACGTCCCCGTCCTGGCGGACCTCAACGCCCGGAAGGTTGCGCAGTCGGATCGGTTCGAGCAGCGAGCTGTTCGGCGCGAAACCGATCGTGCGTGTTTGACGCTCGTTCGAGGCGAGCAGTTCTTCGGTCCGTTCGCGGAGCTGCGAGTTATCGGTCTGCGAGGCGGCGAGCTGCTCGCTGGCGGAGCGGAGTTGCCCCTGGGTTGCCGTGATTTGATCTCCGAGCAGCTGCACCTGCTGACGCGACTGGGCGAGCATCGTTTCGAGCTCTTGGTTGTCGCGGTCGAGCTGATCGGCCCGACGTTGCATCTCCTGCTCGCGCTGGGCGATCTGCTGCTGCTGGTCGTAGGTGAGCGTGACCGGCTGCGGCTGACCCGCGACCGCGTCGTCGGGCCTAAAAACGACACGCCCGCACCCGGTCGCCATGAGCGACAGGCAGACGAGCAACAGACGGACCGAACGGGGCGGCATGGGATCGCGGCTTTCGGCGTGAAAATGGACGCGGGGCGGACCGTAGCAACCGCCACGGAGCCAGCCAAGCCCACCTCAGGTCGTCGGGTACACGCCGTAGAAACGCCGGATATAGTTCCGCCGCCCCCAGGCCGCCGCGTGCGGCTCCCAGCCCATGCGGCGGAGGAAACGCTCGGAGAGCCGCTTGTTCGCGGCGTCGCAGAGCAGGGCGTCGACCCGCTTCATCTCGGCGATCTGGTCGAGCACGGTCAGGGCCCGCCGGAAAGTGCTGTAGCTGGCGCCAGCGGTGCAGGCGACGTACCGCAGTGCGAGGAACCGCTCGTGGCCGCGCGGCTGGTTGTAGTAAAGTCGGCAGCGGTCTTCCGGCCCTCCGGGACGCCAGCGCTCGCCACGGGGCCAAAGCTCTCGCAGCGACAGCAGGTGCGGCCACGGCCTCAGCGTGACCCCGACGAGTTCGCCCCCGCGGGTTTCGATCACGCCGTAACGGCGTGTGCGGAGCGTCTCGGCGCCGGACCGGAGGTCGGTGATCGATTCCAGCAGCGGCATGGGTCGGGCGGGGCGGGCTCAGGCGGGATCGACTTCGTCGTCCCAATCTTCGCTTATCCCCAGCACCCGCAGCTTGAATTGTCGCCAGATCGCCAGCAGCACCCCCAGCATGCCGAGGCACACAACCAGCACCACCGGAAGGACCGCGCCCATCGAGAAGTAAACCTCGCCCGCACGCCAGACGTCGCCCCAGCGGACGACCACGAACGCCGCCGCCAGGCAGAGGAACGGGCCGTACGGGATCTCGTCCTCACGCCGCAGCACGAGCTGCAGCAGGCCGATGATCAGCGCGGCGAAGGGCGCCAGAAAGAAGATCGTCAGCCCCGCCTGCCAGCCGAGGAACGCGCCGACCATGAACATGAGGGTCACGTCGCCGAACCCCATCGCCTCGCGCCCTAGGGCTGCCGAGCCAACGATCCGCACGGCCCACACCATCGCGCCCGACACGACCATCCCCACCAGCGCCGTCAGCAGCCCCTGCCACGCCGCCCCGCCGGTGAACCAGACGCAGGTGATCGCCAGCACGCCCCCGATGAGGATCTCACGCAGCGGTCGTAGGCGGAGTTCGCGCGCCGCGCGCCGCAGCAGGACGACCAGCCCGAACAGCACGCCCCGCCGTGTCCGCCAGTAGCGGGGCGTGAGGGCGAAGCACCAGAGACCGAAGCAGCCGAGGCCGAGCAGCAGCGAGCGATGGTTCTGCTGACCGCCGTCGAGGCTGGTCGGCCATTCGTTGGGGGCGTTGACGTGGGTCGGCTCGACATAGATCGGCGCCCCCTCGACGCCGACGAGGGGCGGCCCCTTGAGCGGCTTGAGCGGCTCGGCGACCGCCGGGCGGAAGAGGCGTTCTTCAACGTTGGGCAGGTGCCCATAGGGGAACAAGGTCGCCAGCAACAAGGCAATCAACATGCCCGGCACGGTGATCTGGTCGGGGATTGTCTTCTCGTCGAGGTCGATCAGCGTCGCTACGAGCATCAGCCCGGCGAGCACGAAGTGCAGCAGGTAGCCCTGCCACGGGCTCGACAACGCCAAGGCGGTCGTGGCGAGGGGCTCTTGAGGGGTGATGAGGCCGCGGTGCTCGACCTCCCAAGCGAAGAGCCCCACCATCGCCACCGCGAAGAGGGCCTCGACCACCATCGGCCGGACCCAAAAACCGGCGCCCAGCGCGCCCGCGTCGCGGCGGAGTCGGACCCAGCCAACGATCGGCAAGCAATCGAGCCAGGAGCGTCGCGCCACGCCCTCGGGCGTCGGCTGCCAGGGGCTGATCCGCCGGCGGTTCCAGGCCCACTCGTAGGTCGCCGCGTTCGCGAGCGAAGCGACCAGCGCGGCGACGATAAAGATCAGTGTGTCGATCACGGTGCGGAGTCGCCCCTCCGGGGCCTGCTGGTTGGCTATCCGCCCTGCAGCCAGGCGGCGATTTCGTCGGCGATTGCCGCGGGTGTGCGGCCGTCGGCGTCCATCGCAACGGTAGCACAGTCTCGGTAAATCGGCTCCCGTTCGGCCAACACCCGCTCGACTTCTCCCAGACCCGCGGCGCCGGATTGTCCGGTCAGGCTGGGTCGTCGGTCGGCGGAGGAGGCGTCGCCCGCGATGCGGGCTGCCAGGGTCTCGGCCGAAGCGGTGAGCCAGACGACCGGTCCCGCCGCACCGAGGCGGTCGCGGGTCTCTTCCCGCAGCACGGCTCCGCCCCCGAGGGCGACGACCGTCTTCTCGCGCTGCGCAAGCCGGGCGACGACACGCTCTTCGAGGTCGCGGAACGCGGGCTCCCCTTGCGTTGCGAACATCTCGGCGATGCTGACGCCCGCCTCGTGCTCGATCTCGTCGTCCGAGTCGATCGCCTGCCAGTCGAGTCGCTCCGCCAGCAATCGCGCGACGGTGCTCTTACCGCAGCCACGGTATCCCATCAGGAAGACACGCGTTGCGGCGTAGGGGGCTCGGTCTGCTGACGGCTGATCGCTGATAGCTGACAGCTCCCTAGTACTTCACCGGCCCGATGGCCCGCTTGAGAGTCTCGCGCATGACCCCCTCGGGGGCGTCTGCGCCAGTGAACAGCCGGTATTGCAGCTCCGCCTGACCGACGAACATCTCGACCCCCGTCACGATGCGACAGCCGTGCTCGCGGGCCTCTTTGACCAGGAGGGTCGACTCGGGGTTGTAGACCGTGTCGAACACCACGAGCGAGGGCTTCAGGTGCGCCTTGTTGAAGGGCGATTCGTCGACGTTCGGGTGCATGCCGATCGGCGTGCCGTTGACCAGCACGTCGGCGTCCATGTTGTGGCGGGCGGCCCACTCGACGGCGCGGCCGCCGAACTCCTTGGCGAGCTTCTCGGCGCGTTCCTTCGTGCGGCTGGCGACGATCGTCGAGGCGCCCCGCTTCTGAAGACCATACAGGAGCGCCCGCGACACCCCGCCGGCGCCGAGCACGAGCACCCGCTTGCCGGAGAGGCGGCTCCCGCTTCCCGGGATCGGCTTCTCGCCGGGCGGCATCAGGCCGACCTCCAAGGCGTCGATCGCCGCCTTGTAGTCGGTGTTGTAGCCGATGATCTCGCCATCGCGGAGGACGACCGTGTTGACCGCGGCGATCCCCTTGGCGGCCGGATCGACCTTCGTCAGGTGGGAGGCGATCGCCTCCTTGTGGGGGATCGTGACGCTCAACCCCTTCAATCCAAGCTTCGGCGCGTCCGAGACGAACTCGGCCAGCGAGTCGGCCGGAACGCGGAAGGGCAGGTAGACGGCGTTCGTGTCCGATTTATGGAACGCGGCGTTGTGGATCTGTGGGCTGAGGCTGTGAGCCACCGGGTCGGCCACCACGCCGTAGACGTCCGTGTCGGCGGTGATCCGCTCGTAGCCGTACACCTCGTTCATCTGCTGGTAGCTGAGCTGCCCCGGGGCGAGGGCCCGCTCGTGGTGGAACGTCGCGTACGTGAACGGTGCGCCGAACTTGGCCCCGAGGATCCGCGAAGGCGTGCCGATGTCGCCCATGCACATGCCGGCGGTGGGCACTTCCGAGTTCTTGATGAGCTCCAGCATCCGCACGTTGTCGTGCGGGCGCTGCGCCATGGTCGCCAGCTTGATGACGTCCGCGTCCATCGACGCCATGCGGGCGTGCAACTCTTCAAGATCGTCCGGGGTTTTTCGGAAGTTGTGGTAGCTGATGATCCGCTTGGTCTTGCCGTAGCGCGGGACCTTGTCGGCGATGTCCTCTTCGATGTCGATGTAATCGACGCCCAGGGCGATCGCCTCGCGGATCATCATCATCCGCTGCTCTTCGGTGCCGGCGAACTTGCCGCCGTCCTGCTCACGCCGGTACGTGCAGATCACCGGCGTGGGGCGATCGGACAGCAGGCGGTGCAGGTTCACTCGGGTGCTGATGTAGTCGAGCCGCAGCTCGACGAGCTGCGCGCCCTGCTCGGCAAGGTGCTTGTGCTCCGCCAGCATGTGCTTGTGCCGGCTGCGACCGATCGCGACGCAGATCATGAGGTGAGGCTCGAGGCTGGAGGAGACGTCGTGGGTTGCGGGGCAGGTGACGGCCCATTGTCGCTCGCGGTCCGCTGAATCGCTAGCCGCTGGGACGACGGCGGCGCCCCAGCAACGGTTATATCCGCTGGAAACGGCGATCCAGTTCCTCGCGGGTGAAAACGAGCGACGTCGGGCGGCCGTGCGGGCAGTGGTGGTGGTTCTCGGTCTCGGGGCGGGCGGCCAGCAACGCGGTGATCTCTTCGGGCGTGAGGGGGTCGCCGTACTTGACCGCCGCCTTGCAGCTCATGAGGGCCAGCAGGTCATCGACCACGCTCTGCGACGCCCCGCGGGTGTCGGGCGCCGTGCCCGCTTCGACGAGCTGCGCGGCGAGCTCCCGCAGCGTATCGGCCGGCGTCAGCCGCCGTAGCATCGCCGGGAACGAGGCGACCAGCACCGTGTCCCCGCCGAAAGGCTGCACCTCCAGGCCGATCGATTTCAGCAGCTCCGTGTTTTCCAGAACGGCCGCCGCCTCCGCTGGCGTCAGATCGACCGGCTCGGGGACCAGCAGCTTCTGGGTCTCCAGCGGGCCGGCGAGCACGCGCGTCCGCAGCTGCTCGTAGAGGACCCGCTCGTGCAGAGCGTGCTGGTCGATGACTTCGAGGCCCACCTCGGTCTCAACGACGAGGTAACGGTTGTGCAGCTGCAGCGCGGCGGGGGGGGGAGCGGGCTCCGCCAACGCCCCGTCGGGTTCCGCGGCGACACGCTGCGGCGCCGTGGCGACCGACGCCGCGGGGGCCGTGTGCCGCGCGGCATCGAAGCGGTGCATCGACAGCGGCTCACCAGCCGACGGGAAGGGCTTGAAATCGGGCGCCGAGCCGGGAGAGGAGGCGGGCGCGTGCGGTGTGGCGGACGATCCCGCTTCGTCGAAGCGGCGTTGCCGATCGGAGAGCCCCTGCTTCGCCCAAGCGACGAGCTCGCCAGCATCACCCGCGTGCCCGCCATCGTCGGCTTCGGACGATGAGCTATCGGGGACGCCGGCGCGGAGGTCGGCAGCGAGGAATCTCGATCGGAGCGTGCCGAGCAGCTGGCTGTAGAGCGGACCCGAGTCGGAGAAACGGACCTCGAGCTTCTGCGGGTGGACGTTCACGTCGACCAGGGCCGGCGGCATCTGCAACCGGAGGAAGCAGATCGGTTTACGCCCCGTGAGCAGCAGACCACGGTACGCTTCGCCGAGGGCGTGCTGGAGCGAGCGGTCGCGGATCGCGCGGCCGTTGACCAGCAGGTACTGCATCCGCGCGTGCGAGCGACTCTGCGTCGGGTCCGCAACGAAACCGCTCAATCGCACCGTCCCCTCTTCACGCTCGTCGTGGCTCTCGACGGCGATCAACGCCGCCGCCAGGTCCTCGCCGAACAGCAGGCCGATCCGTTTCCGCCACGCCGTGTCCTCGCCGGTCTCCGGTGAGCCCGTTTCAGGAGAGGCGGGACAGGGGGGGAGGTCGTGCAGCAGGCGGCCGTTGTGCGTCAGCGTGAAGTGGACGCCGGGGTGGGCGAGCGCAACCCGCGCGAACGCCTCGGAGACGTGCCCCGACTCGGTCTGCGCGGTCCGCAGGTACTTCCGCCGGACCGGCGTGTTGTAGAAGAGGTCGCGGACCTCGACCGTCGTGCCGATCGGGCAGCCGGCGGGGGTGACCCCCTCGGTCTGGCCGCCGTTCACGATCAGCTCCGCTCCGTCCTCGCCTTCACGATGGCTGCGGATGGTGAACCGGCTGACCGACGCGATCGACGCGAGCGCCTCGCCCCGGAAGCCGAGCGTGCCGACGCGGAAGAGCTCGTCGGCCGAAGCGATCTTGCTGGTGGCGTGGTTCGTGACCGCCAGCGGGAGCTGCTCCGCGGCGATCCCGCAGCCGTCGTCAACGACCCGCACGAGCGCCGCGCCCCCCTGCTCGATCGCCACGTCGATCCGCCCCGCGCCCGAGTCGATGGCGTTCTCGAGCAGCTCCTTGACGACACTCGCCGGACGCTCCACGACCTCGCCCGCGGCGATCTGATTCACCACCAAGGGTGGCAAGGGTTTGATGTTCGCCATCGCTGAGCCTTCCGTTGCGGTGCGATTAGGAGAAGGAGATGAGGGGATGAATTGGGGATGGGGAGATGGTCTGTCGCTACGGTCTGCCGCTAGTTAGCTCGAATCGTAAACCACCGTCTTCAACATCGAAGATCCGAACGACTTCGCTGGCGTGAAAGAAGTGGATTGGGCGTTCGTCGGCCGGATCAGGCCCCGAAATGTTGGTCGTTATATGAGCGACGCTCTCTCCGATGTCGTAGCCCCAAGCAACGTTCCAGACCCGGACGGAGGAACCATCAGCGAGGACTACTTCTGACTCCAGACCGTCGCGACTCTTCAAGATATCGAGGGCTCGTTCGTGGTCGGGCTTCACTGTTCTTTAGCAGTTAGCTTGCCGTGCTAGTGCGGCTCAAAGCAGCCGCCATCACCTTATCCCCAATTCATCCCCTTATCTCCTCCTCCTCAATTCAACTCGTACTCTTTGATCTTCCGGTACAAAGTCCGCTCGCCGATGCCGAGCATCTTGGCGGCCTCTTCACGGTTGCCGCCGGTGACCTTGAGGGTCTCGGCGATGAAGAGGCCCTCGAGGTCGGACATCGTCTTGCCGACCAGCTCGGCGAGCGAGCCCCCCGCGGGGGCGGCGTCCACGGCGTCGTCGCCGGCGTGGCTGGTGAACTGCTCGGGCAGGTCGTCCAGGTCGAGGACGCCGTCCATATCGACGACCACCATGCTCTCGATCGCGTTCTTCAGCTCGCGGACGTTGCCCGGCCAGTCGTACGCCATCAGCCGTCGGCGGGCGGCGGACGAGACGCTCTTCACCTTCTTGTGGTGCCGCTTGCTGTGCAGCCTGAGGAAGTGCTCGATCAAGAGCGGAATGTCCTCGCGGCGTTCGATCAGCTTGGGCAGCCGGACGGTCACGACCTTTAGCCGGTGGTAGAGGTCCTCGCGGAACGTCCCCTCGGCGATGGCGTTCTCCAGGTCGCGGTTGGTCGCCGACAGGATGCGGACATCGACCTTCTTCGCTTCGTTGCTGCCGACCCGTGTGATCTCGCCCGACTCGAGCACGCGCAGCAGCTTGATCTGCGTGGGCAGCGGCATGTCGCCCACCTCGTCGAGGAAGAGCGTGCCGCCGTCGGCGTACTCGAACTTGCCGACCCGGTCGTGCGACGCGTCGGTGAACGCGCCCTTGATGTGCCCGAACAGCTCGCTCTCGAGAATGTTCTCGCTCAGCGCGCCGCAGTTCAGCGCGACGAAGGGCCGCGTCTTGCGGGGACTGTTTTGGTGGATCGCCTGCGCGACCAGCTCCTTGCCGGCGCCGGTGTCGCCTTGGATGAGGACGGTGGCGTCGGTCGGGGCGATGCGGCTGAGCCGCTCGATCACGCCCCGCATCGCCTCGCTCTCGCCGACCACGCCCTCGAAGCCAAACTTCTCGTCGAGCCGCTTCCGCAGCTCGGCGTTCGCCCGGCGGAGGTGCTGACTGCGGGCCGCGTTGTCGACCACGGCTCTTAGTTGGGCCAGGTCGAGCGGCTTGAGCAGGTAGTTGAACGCCCCGCGGCGCATCGCCTCGACGGCCGACTCGATTGTGCCGTGCCCCGTGACGAGGATCACCTCCGCCTCGGGCAGCCGCTCCCGCGCCTCGGCGAGGACCTCCAGACCGCCCGACCCGCCCGGCATGACCAGGTCGGTGACCACAATCTCGTAGTCCCCCTTCTCCATGAGGGCCGAGGCCTCGGCGCCGCTGTGGGTCACGTCGCAGGCGTAGCCGATCTTCGAGAGCGATTCGCCCATCGCCTCGGCGTGCGCTTCGTCGTTATCGACCACCAGCACGCGGATCGGCGGGCCGGCGGCGGCTTGGGTCTTCGTCTTCGCCATGGGCGAATTATGAGGGGGGAACTCGCGGGGCGGAAGGCGGCGATCGACCCGCTCCAACGAAGAAAGCCCGCGAAAGGCGCCAACCGACGCGACCTAGAGTCACGCCGATCCGCGTCCTTCGCGGGCTCGGGATTGTCGGTTCCGCTTCAACGGCGCCGGTTGCGTATCAGCCCGGAGAGACCGACCACCGCCAACGCCAGGGCGCCCGGCTCGGGGACCGGATTCTGGGTGACGACCACGTTGTCGACCAGCCCGAACATCAGGTCGGGCCGGCTGGAGACCGATGAGAACAGGTCCGCGTAGTAGATGCCGACGTTGCCGTCGGAGGTGAACGGGTGGGCGCCGTTGTCGTTGATCGTCGTGATCTCAAGGCGGTCGCCGCCCGGCTTCTCGATCCAGACATCGGCCTCCGCCCCGTCGGTGGTGATCTCGAAAGTGACCCACTGGAAACCGGGCGAGCCCGCGACACCCGCGGGGTGGCTCACCTGGGCCTGCGCCAGGGACGGAGCGACGCCCGGCAGGAAGTCGGCGTAGTGAGGATCGAAGCCATTGCGTGTTCCAGCGGTCATGTCAGCGGCGCCGAGGAAGGAGCCCTCGCCGAAGGCACGCCAGTCGCTGCCCGAGCCGCCCTCGCCGGTGGCGATCACCTGGGCGCCGACACCGAGATCAGCGGCCGCGTTGTCGTAGCCGATCCCGCCGCCGAGGAACTCGGTCGTGCCGGCCGACCCGCCGTTGATCCGCTCGTGGGCGTCGTAGTTCATCCAGGCGTCGAAGCGGAGTTGATAGCGGCCCGTGAAGTTTTGGCCGACCGGGTAGAGCATGAAACCGGATGCCCCCGGCGAGTTGGGGTCGGTGTTCGCTTCGAGCTTCACGCCCCGCGTGGCGAGATCTCCCCCCCGGCTGTTGGGCGCCTCGGGCACGCCGTCGGCGCTGTAGTCGTAGCCAAAGGTAGCGGCGTGGTCACCATCGCCAAAGGCGTTGATCCCCCAGCCGGCGCCGTGGGACATCGAGCTGCGGTAAACCTCCATTGGGGTCGCCTGGGCGTTCGAGGCGACACCGAAAAGCAGAGCGGCGGTGAGGGCGAGGGGCGTGCAGTTCATCGGTCGTTCCCGGTTTCGTGAGGGCCCGATAATGGGCGTGGCGATCGTTACGCCACGGGTCTCAAGAAACCGGCAAGGAGGCCGACACGCCGCTCGCAGTTTTTTCACGAATCGTGCGGAACGATCGGCTACCAAAGCCCGGGATCGCACAGCGGCTCGACGCACGAGAGACGCATCGGCCCCTTCGGCAGGCGGTCCTCACGCAGCGGTAGGGTGAGCCAGCCGAAGGGCTGCTCCAGCTCGTAAGGGGGCACGAAGCGATTCGAGTTCTTGTCCGTGAAGCCGAACCGGCCGTAGTAGGCCGGGTCGCCGTAGACGAGCAGCACGTCAACGCCTTGGCCACGCAACCGGTTGATGCCTTCCTCGACGATCTGCGTCCCGACCCGCCGCATTTGATGGTCGGGCCTCACCCCGAGTGGGGCCAGCAAGTAGCCCGACAGACCTTCCGACGCGGCGAACGCGACCGGGCTGAACGCCACGTGCCCGACAAGCTCGCCCGTCGACTCGGCGACCAGGTTGAGCGTCGCGCGCGGGCCCGTCTCGTCGAGCAACTCGACGGCGAGCTTCGCCACCGGTTCCGCCTCAGGCCCGGCGAAGGCGAGGGCGTGAACGGCGCGGATCGCGTCGCGATCGGAGGGGGACGCCTCTCGTATGGCAAGCATGACTAGCTCTCGCCGGTTTGCGCCAGCCTCGCCGTCGCGGGCAGCTCGATCGTGAAGCGGGTGCCACGACCCAGCTCGCTCTCGACGGCGATCGTGCCGCCGTGGGCCTCGATCAGCTTGGCGGTCGTCGGGAGCCCCAGGCCGCTGCCGCCCGGCTTGGTGCTGTAGAAGGCCTCGAACATCCGGCTCGCAGTCGTGTCGTCCATGCCGACGCCCGTGTCGGTCAGGTAGACGGCCGCCCGGTCGCCCAGGTTGCGGGTCTGGACGATCAGCTGCCCGCCGTCGGGCATCGCCTGCTTGGCGTTGAGCAGCAGGTTCGTCATCGCGCCGCGGAACGCCTCGCGGTCGAGCCGCACCGTCGGCAGGTCGGGGTCGAGGTAGGGGACGATCTCCACGCCGGCGGCCTCCGCCTCCGGCTCGAAGAAGTCGAGCGCGTCGGCGATCTCCTGGTTCAGGTTCCGTGGCGTGAGCTCGACGCGGCGGACCTTCGCGTAGTTCAGGAAGTCGTCCAGCAGGTCCTGCAGGCGAGTGCACTCGCGCTGTACGGCGGCGATCCGCTTCTTTGCGCGGGTCTGCTCGGGGCTGAGGATGACCTCGTCGCTCTCTAAACCATCGCCGACTTCCGCCGGCTCGGGAAGCACGTCCTCGGCCAGCAGCTGCATGTTGAGCCGGATGGTCGACAGCGGGTTCTTGATCTCGTGCGCGAGCCCCCCAGCGAGCCGAGCGATCTCGGCGTACTGGTCCATCAGCCGCTGGACGGTCTCGTCGGTGGTGGGTTCGTTGGGGGCGGAGGCGTCGCTCATGGGAATAGATTAACCGCCAAGGACGCCAAGAGCGCCAAGGGTCGCCAGGTTGCATCGATTGTAGGAGGCTTCTCCAGAAGCCGACTGCGGTATCTCAGCCGATCACGCTCAGACACCGCAATCGGCGTCAGGAGACGCCTCCCACAGGTATGGAAAAAGCCGGGCCCCGCAAAGCGAGGCCCGGCTTTCGTTCGTTATCGATCGCGATCGGCTCAGGCCTTCGATTCGGCGGGGGCGGCGTCGCCCTCTTCCTCGGCCATGGCGGCCTTGCGGCTGAGCTTCACGCGGTCCTGGTCGTCGACGGCGATGACCTTCACGGCCATCTTGTCGCCCACCTTGCAGATGTCGCCGACGCTGCCCACGTAGTCGTTCGACAGCTCGCTGATGTGGCAGAGGCCGTCCTTGCCGGGCAGGATCTCGACGAACGCGCCGAAGTCCTTGATGCTCGACACCTTGCCCTGGTAGATGCGGCCGACCTGGACGCTCGCCGTGAGGGCTTCGACGCGGCCGAGGCCCTCGGTGACGGTCGCCTCGTCCGGGCCGGCGATCGTGATCGTGCCGTCCTCGTCGACGTCGATCTGCACACCCGTGTCCTCTTGGATGCCGCGGATCGTCTTGCCGCCGGGGCCGATCAACAGGCCGATCTTCTGCGGGTCGATCGAGGTGCGGACCAGACGCGGCGCCGACTCGCTGGTCGACTCACGAGGCCGCTGGATCGCCGAGAGCATGTTGCGGAGGATCTCGATCCGGGCCTCGCGGCTCTGCTTGAGCGTGGCGCGGATGATCTCCTCGCTGATGCCCATGATCTTCAGGTCGAGCTGGATGCCCGTGATGCCGTTCTGCGTGCCGGCGATCTTGAAGTCCATGTCACCGAAGTGATCCTCGTCGCCGAGGATGTCGGTGAGCAGCGTCCAGTCGTCGCCCTCTTTGACGAGGCCGACCGAGATGCCCGCCACCGGGTTGGTGATCGGCACGCCGGCGGCCATGAGGCCGAGCGTCGAACCGCAGACGCTGGCCATCGAGCTCGAGCCGTTCGACTCGAGGATGTCCGAGATCACGCGGATCGTGTACGGGAACGTGTCGTGGTCCGGCAGCACCGGGTTGACGCTGCGCTCCGCGAGCATGCCGTGGCCGATCTCGCGGCGGCCGGGTCCGCGGATGGGGCGGCACTCGCCGACGCTGAAGCTCGGGAAGTTGTAGTCCAGCATGAAACGCTTGCTGTACTCTTCCATCGGGCCATCGACGCGCTGCTCGTCGCGGCCGGTGCCCAGCGTGATGGTGATGAGAGCCTGTGTCTCGCCACGCTGGAACATGGCCGAGCCGTGCACGCGCGGCAGCAGGTCGACGTCGCACTCGATGTTCCGCAGGTCGGCCGGGGCGCGTCCGTCCGGGCGTTTGCCCGCGAGGATCGTCTGGCGGATGACCTTGCCTTCCAGGTCGTGCCAGACGGACTTGAAGCGGCCGGTGCAGATGGCGCCGTCGGCTTCGGCATCGGGGATGAACTCGGCGAGGGCCTCGGCCTTGAGGGCCGAGCAAGCCTCGGCGCGGTCCTGCTTGCCGGCGATCTGCTTGGCTTCCTTGAGCTTGGCGCCGTAGGCGGCGTCGAGCTTGCCGAGCAAGCCGTCGTCCTCGGGCGGCACGTAGCTGGTCGGCTCGACACCCACCTTCTCACGCAGCTCGATCTGCATGTCGCACAGGTCGCCGATGATCTTGTGCGCCTCCATGAGGGCGTCGACCATCTCGTCCTCGGGCATCTCGCGGGCGAAGCCCTCGATCATGAGGATCGCGTCCTTCGTGCCGGAGACCATCAGGTCGAGCTCGCTGAACTCGAGCTGCTCGGCGGTGGGGAAGGGGATCAGCTTGCCATCGACCTTGCCCATGCGGACCGAGCCGAGCGGGCCCTCGAACGGCATCGTCGAGAGCATGAGGGCGGCCGAGGCGCCGTTCATGGCGAGCACATCGCCGTCGGTCTGGCGGTCGGACGCCATCACGAACGCCTGGACCTGGACCTCGTCCTGGAAGCCCTCGGCGAACATCGGACGGATCGGGCGGTCGATCAGGCGGGCGGTGAGCGTCTCTTTGGTCGTGGGGCGACCCTCACGCTTCAGGAACCCGCCCGGGAACTTACCGGCGGCGGCGAACCGCTCGCGGTAGTCGCAGGTCAGGGGGAAGAAGTCGATGCCGGGGCGCGGGTTGCTGGTCGCGGTCGCGACCAGCACCACGGTCTCGCGGAGCTTAACCAGCACACAGCCGGCGGCCTGCTTTCCGAGGATGCCGGTCTCGATCGAGAGGGTCTCGCCACCGATCTGCTTTTCAACAATGGTCTTTTGCAACTTACCTAAATCCTTGTGTTTGGGTCGGGCCGCTGGCCCCTCGCTGCGACAAGCAGAGAGGCGACGCCAGCACGGCGACGACCGCTTCCGGGTGCGTCCGTGGGCGGAGTGTCTGGCGGATACGCCGAGGAGCAGTGGCAGCCGGCACCCGTAAGCCACGCGAGCCACCGACTTCCGCTTTCACGACGCGGAGGCCAGCGTGGATTCGACACAACGCGAGCAAAGACCCTGAACGCCGGTTCGCGGCGTCAAGCGTGCTCGGAAAGAAGACTTTTCGGCTGAGGCGTCCCGGCCCGATTGCCGGAAGACGCGACGGAGCGGCCAGAGAGTCCCACGAGCACTCGGCTCGGGGGACCGCATCGGGCTACTTCCGGATACCCAACCGCTGCAACAGATCGAGGTAGAGCTGCGGGTTCTTCCGCTTCACGTAGTCCAGCAACCGGCGGCGACGGCTGACCATGCGGAGCAGACCCTTGCGACTTGCATAGTCCTTGTGATGGGCATGCATGTGCTCGGTCATCTGCTTGATGCGCGACGTCAGCAACGCGATCTGGACCTCGGGCGAACCCGTGTCGCTCGCCTCGCGTCCATACTCAGCGGTCAGTTGAGCCGTTTCGTCGGTCGTCAGCGCCATGTTAGTCGTTTTTGCCTGCTGGACTTGATTGCCGCCGCCCGCGTCCCGACACGCCGGAAAAGCGTGTGGCGCGGTTGGCTTTCTCGATCTGGAGCACGTCCCTCCCGCGGCCTGTTGTCTCGAGCCGTGTGGGTTGGGGGGGCTGCACCTGCTCCTGGGCGGAGGCCACCAGTGGCCACGCACCTACGAACTATGGGGATGTCAAAACACTTAGCAAGCTGAGCACGATACCACAGAAGGACCGCTTTGCAACGGGCGGTTGCGGGCATTTCTCCGCCAAAATCGGCGGTTTAGGGGGCCTCGAAGCTCAGCTGCCAGCCTAGGCCGGGGGAGTCCCCTTCGGGATGTCCTTCAGCCGGACCACGTTCCAAGCGAGGCCCGTCTTCTCCATCGCCACGATGAACCAGTAGGTGAAGTCAAACTCCCACCATTTGTGGCCCTGCGAGGCGACCCGCTGATAGGCGTGGTGGTTGTTGTGCCAACCCTCGCCGAAGGCGAGCAGCCCGACCCACCAGAGGTTCTTGCTGTCGTCGGAGGTCTCGTAGTTGCGGTAGCCCCACAGGTGGGTCGCCGAGTTCACGAGCCACGTGACGTGCATGACCCACACCATCCGGAACGCCAAGCCCCAGAAGACCATGCACCAGCCGTCCCTATTGGTGCCCATTCCCAGGCCGGTCCCGAAGTAACCAATAGCGTACAGCACCGTTCCCAAGGCGAAATGCGAGGGGAGGAACATCTTATCGAGCCAGACCATCACCTTGTCTTTCTGAAGGTCCGGGGCGTACTTCGCGAGGATCTCTTCACGCCACTTCATGCCGCGGTTGGGCATGAACCAGAACATGTGGGCCCACCACTTGCCGTGGCGGGGCGAGTGGGGATCGCCATCGTGGTCGCTGAATTTGTGGTGTTTGCGGTGGTTGGCGACCCAAGTCAGTGCCGATCCCTCGCCCGACAGCCCGCCGAGCAGGGCCAGGAACCAACGGACCGGTTTGTAGGTCTGGAAGCTGCCGTGCGTCAGCAGACGGTGGTAGCCCATGCAGATGCCGAACGAGCCGGTCGCCACATACAGCACCAAGAAAGCAACAAAGGCTTGCCAGCTGAAAAAAAGCGGAGCCGCGAACGCCATCGCGTGAGCGACAACGATCCAGATGACGGTCGGCCAGTCGAGCCCCTTGCGCCAGAGGGCCCAGCTGTTGGCCGGGGCGTCGGTCTCGTCTAGAGCGGAACGCTCCTCAGGCCCGGTCTGTGGGGCTGACTGGGCGGAGCTGGGGCGCTTCACAACGCCCACCGTGGGGGTCGTCGTCAGCGTGTCGCTATCAGTCGAATCGATCGACATACGAAATCAGCCTTCAGGGGGGCGGGTATGACGCGGCGTCGGACTCGTGAGCCAAATAGCCCCTCTCGAGCGATCGCCGTCCAGTGGTGTTGGGGATTGAAAGCGATCTGCTTTGTTGAGACAAGCTCTCACAAGCGGCGTCCAATCAAGTTAAAGCTAGGTATCCCTAGGCCGAGTGCCTACCCCAGAAGAGGTCTGTTGCGGCGATTCGTCACGCTTTCTTAGCGGAAACTGTTCACTTCGAGCCCTCGCTCGCTGAGCGAGACACTCACTTCTCCTGTCTCGTGGGTCGAAATCACCTCAGCCCCCGCTCGGGCGTAGGCGGAGCGGGCCTCGCCGCGTGGTTGGCCGCTGCTGATGACGACCCGCTCCGGGCGGCACCAGGCGGCGAAGCCGGGCGGGTTGCTGCGGTGGCTGCCGTGGTGGGGCGCCAGTATCAGATCGCAGTCGTAGGGCTCTTGTGCCAGCAGGGCCTCGATCCCAGGTGACTCGAGGTCGCCTGGAAGCAGGAGGCGGCGGCCCGCGTACTCGACGCCCAGGACGAGGCTGTTCGCGTTGTCCGACCCGAGAACGCCCAACTCGTCAGGGTGGAGCACCTCCAGTCGGGCCGCGCCCACACGCAACCGGTCGCCACGCCGTAGCAGCCGGGTCGGCAGGTTCGCTTGCTTAAGCAGCCGGGCCAACTCGGCGGGGCCGGAATGGTCGGTGTCGTCGATGACGCGTGGGAACATCCGGTGGGTTGTCCAGATCGCCTCGACGGGGAAACGCTCGATCAACCCAGGGATGGCGTTGTAATGATCGATGTCGGCGTGCGTGAGCAGGATCGCGTCGATCCGCGTCACCCCGTGCGCCCACAGGGTTCGGGCCACGGTGTCGGCGACTCGGTCGGGGGAGCCGAGAGCGCCGGCGTCGATGAGCACGCACTCACCGTCGGGAGTTTCGATCAGTGTCGCCGAGCCGTGACCGACCGCGAGGAAGTGGCACCGCAGCTTGTCGGCGTCGGCCCAGGTGGACCAGAGCGTCGGGGCGAACGCCGCGGCCGCCAACGCGACGCCGCTGCGCAGCAAGAAGGGCCTAGCGTTCACGCCGTAGTTCGCCAGGAGGGCGCCGATCCCGCAACTGGCGATCCAAGCGGCCGACCACCAGCCCGTGGGGCCGGCGGTCCAGAATCCCGCGCCGGCAAACCGGGAAGTTGCGACAACCGAATCGCCCATCGACTGCACCGCAACACCGCACAGCCAGCCAGCCGCCTCGGCGATCCACGAGAGCCCGACCGATTCCGCAGCCAGTAGGAGCAGGCCGGAGCCGACCGAGAGGGCGACCAGCGGTGAGACCACCAACGCGAGCGGCGCCGCCGCAGGCGAGACGCGGTGGAACTCCGAGGCCACGAGTGGCCCGGTCACCAACTGCACGGCGAGGGTCGCGGCGAGGACCCAGCCCGCCCACGCGAGGCCGCGGCGTACGAGCCGCTCGATCGGCGTCCGCGTCGATTCGACGAGGCGCTCCAGCGGGGGCGTCACCTTCGCGTTGCGGTGGGCGATCCAGGAGGAGACCCCCAGCAGCGTCGCCGCGGCGAGGAAGCTGAGTTGCGTCCCGGCCGCCGCCCAGGCGCCGGGCTGCGTGGCGAAGACCGCCACGCCTGCGCCGGCGAGTGAATTGAGGCTCAGCGCCCGCCATCCCGAGAGGGCGGCGAGGCAGGCGGCTGCGGCGACCACGCCCGCTCGCACCGCCGAGGGACGCGCCCCGACGAGCGCCACGTAGGCGATCACCAGCACCAACGCCCCGCACCAAGCGAGCCGTCGCGGCAGCAGGCCGAGCGCCGCCAGACCGGGTAGCACCGCCGCCACGAGCCCGACGTGCAGTCCGGAGACCACCAGCACGTGGAGCGTGCCCGTCTTGCGGAACGCCTTGACGACCGGCTCGGGGAGCCGAGATCCCTCACCGAGCAGCATCGCCCGCGCGAGCGGGCTCACCACAGGGGGGAGGTGGGCGTCGATCCGATCGAGTGACCACACTCGCGTGCTCGCCAACCAGGCGGCGGGTGATTCGCTGGTGTTACCGAGGGAGGCGACGCACGCCGGCGATTCGGTCCAGACACGGGCGAGCTTGCGCTCGGCGCGGTCCATCGCGGCCGCGTCGCGCTGCCCCGGGTTCATCGCGGGAGAGGGACGACGCAGTTGCCCGAAGACCCGCAACCGCTCGCCCGGCGTCAGCGCTTCGAGCCGTCCCGCGATGGTGACCTCGCACCGTCCGCTTGTTGGCCGCCATCGGACGCCGTCTCGTAAGGCGACGACCTCGACATCCAGCACGGTGCGATCGCGGGGCGGGATCGCTTGGAAGGGGGAACGTTCCTCAGCGGGGTAAACCGTCGGGACGCGATGGACACGGGCTTCGAAGCAGACCGGCTCGGCGTCGCGCGGAGCGTAGCGGCCCACGTCGTCCACAGGGAACCATCGCCAGGCGGCGCCGGCCCAGGCGCCTGCCAGCGAGGCGACGCTCGCCAGCAGGAGGCCGCAAGCCCGGGTGTCCGCGTGACGCCACCAGGCGTGCGCCCAAGCCATCAGCAGCATGGCGCCGGTGGCTCCCAGCACCGGTGGGCCGAAGCCGAGGTGGGGCAGGGCGACGGCCGTCAGCGCTCCGGCGCCGGTCGCGAGGGCGATCCAGACGAGCGGCGTCTCAGCTGGCCGTCGTGGCGATCGTCGGCGTTCCGCGAGCCGCTCTTCGGCGAGGCGACGGCCGGCGGATCCGCGCGGGAGGGGCATCGTGGCTCGGTCGGAGGGGGCCTGAACAGGGTGCTAGCATAGTCCGCCGCGAGAAACGGGGCGAACTGCGGCGGCTGGCGGGGCGTAGGCAAGATCGGCGTTGAGACCGTACGATTCTTGTTCGACCACGGTCTCGCTATTCACACGCTCGGGCGTCAGGGAGAAGACGCACCACACGCTCCGTCGCCGGCCGCCACGAAGGCCCGCCGGCCTGTCCACCGAGCCACGCCCCGCGTCGCCCCCACAGGCTGCGCACCGATCAGGGAGGAAACCCACCATGGCACGCCGCCAGAAATCTCGTTCCGCACACCAGTCGTCAGGCGGAGCGATCCGCACGTTCACCGAACTGGCCCTCTTTGCCGGCCTGCTGACCGCCCTCGCGGCGGGTTGCAAGCCAGCCAACGAAGCGGCCGCGACGGGCCAGACGGTCCAGGCCGGGACCACCGAAGCGCGGGTCGTCGAAGCCGAAGAGCCCGAGGCGCAAGGCCTGGGGATCGATCCCCAAGAGGAAGAGAAAGCCGTGAAGAATGAGACCCCGCTGATCCCCCGAGAGGTTCTCTTCGGCAACCCCGACCGGGCCCAGGCGCGGCTCAGCCCGGACGGCAAATGGCTGAGCTACCTCAAGCCGGTCGAAGGCGTTCTGAACGTGTGGGTTGGTCCCTCTGACGACCCTTCGGCTGCAAAGCCGGTGACCGACGATACATTCCGCGGCATCCGCTCGCACAGCTGGACTTACAACAGCCGCTACCTCGTCTACACGCAGGACAAGGGAGGCGATGAGAACTTCCACGTCTACGCGACCGACGTCGAGACCGGCGAGACGAAAGACCTCACGCCAGTCGACGGCGTCCGCGGTCAGCTTGCCGGCGCGAGCGAAAAGTTCCCGGATGAACTGCTGATCGGTTTCAACGACCGCGACAAGCGATTCCACGATATCTATCGCGTGAACGTCGTCACGGGCGAGAAGTCGCTCGTGCAAGAGAACCCGGGCGTCGCCGGCTTTGTGACCGACGACGATTTCCGCGTGCGCCTCGCCGTGAACTTCACGGAGGGCGCCGGCCAGGTCTGGCTGAAGCCGACCGAAGAGCAGCCCGGAGACAAGGGCTACGCCGACTGGGAGCCGATGGAGGAGTTCTCCAGCGTCGACGCGATGACCAGCGGTCCGGCCGGCTTCGACAAGACGGGCGAGGTCCTCTACTTCGAGGACAGTCGCGACCGCGACACCGCGGGGCTCTTCTCGCGCGATCTGGAGTCGGGCGACATCGCCTTGATCGCCGAGGACTCGCGCGCCGACGTCGGCGGCGTCATGTCGCACCCGACCGAGAAGACGTTGCAGGCGGTCTCGTTCACTTACAGCCGCACGGAATGGAAGATCCTCGACGAGGCGATCCGCCCCGACATCGAGTTCCTGCAAGGCTTCCAAGACGGTGAGTTCATCGTCACCAGCCGCACACTCGACGACGCGAAGTGGACCGTCGCCTACGTGCTGGACAACGGGCCGCTCAAGTTCTACCTGTACGACCGCGCTGCTTCGAATGGGCAAGGGGCGAAGGGCGACGCCCGTATGCGGTTCCTGTTCAACAGCCGCGACGACCTGGGCGAGTACTCGTTGGCGAAGATGCACACGCCGGTCATCGACAGCCGCGACGGGCTCAAACTGGTCAGCTACCTGACGCTGCCCGTCGGGACCGACCCGGACGGCGACGGCGTGCCCGACGCGCCGCTGCCCCTGGTGCTCGACGTGCACGGCGGGCCGTGGGCCCGCGACGGCTGGGGTTACAACGCGAGCCACCAGTGGCTCGCCAACCGCGGGTACGCCGTGCTGAGCGTCAACTACCGCGGCTCGACCGGCTTCGGCAAGAACTTCATCAACGCCGCCAACGGTGAGTGGTCCGGCAAGATGCACGACGACCTGATCGACGCGGTCGCCTGGGCCGTCGATAAGAAGATCGCCGAGGAGTCGAAGGTCGGCATCATGGGCGGCTCGTACGGCGGCTACGCGACGCTCGTCGGGCTCACGTTCACGCCGGACACGTTCGCGTGCGGAGTGGACATCGTCGGCCCGTCGAGCCTCGTGACGCTGATGAACAACGTGCCGCCGTACTGGTACCAGTTCATGCCGGTCATGAAAGAACGCGTCGGCGACTGGACGACCGAAGAGGGCCAGGCCGAGTTGCTGGCCCGTTCGCCGCTGACAAAGGTCGACCAGATCAGCAAGCCACTGTTGATTGGCCAGGGGGCGAACGACCCGCGCGTCACGCAGCTCGAAGCGGACCAGATCGTCCAGGCGATGGAGGCCAAGGGGATCCCGGTCACCTACGCCCTTTACCCGGACGAGGGGCACGGCTTCCAACGCCCCCAGAACCGCACGAGCTTCAACGCCGTCACCGAGGCGTTCCTGTCCGAGCACCTGGGCGGGCGCTACGAGCCGCTGGAGCCCGAGGACTTGGAGGGCTGCAGCCTGCACGTGCCCACGGGGGTCACCGGCGCGCCCGGTCTGGCCGAGGTGCTCCCCCCCGAGCGGCAGAAGATGCCGCCGGAACCCGCTGCCGAAGAGGGCGCCGAAGAAGCCGAGTGAGCCCCATGGCGGCGGACGCGATAAACGACGGCTGTCTAGGGCGACGGTGCACTGGTTGATTTCGCGCCCGGTGGCGAAACCGGCAACGCGAAGAGACCGGTTCGGTCGTACGCGATCACCTCACGGTCGCCCTTGGCGAAGCCGGCGATGCGCACGCTAGGCGCGGCGAGGTCGGGGGCCTCGGGGGCCAGAGGGCGTAGTGCCCCCTCTCGATCGCACAGCCGCCAGCGCCACTCCCAGCGGTTATTTCCCGGGCCGCTTTGGCACAAGAGGAAGCACTCGGCATCGGCGCTAGCGAACACGCCGTACGGGCCCGGGCTGCTTGGCGCAGCGTTGTGATTTCGCGTGCCGTATTGAACCTCCAACAGCCGGATCGGTTCGGCTATGAGTGATGGATAGAGGGTGAAGTGAGCCCCGGTCACGATAGTGGCGGTGACTTGTGGGTTTCTCTTCCCGCTAACCCCGCAGCGATAGAACTCGTCGCCGCGTCCGGTGAAGGCAAAATCTTCTCGCATAAACCACCCCTCGAGTGGGAGTTTCTCCCCGGTTTCGAGATCGAGGCAAAACCCCTTCCAGTTGCTGTAATGGTCGAAGCCGATTTGGTTGCGTAGCAACGCGTAGCGTTCATCGGGCGACCAGAGCAACTCGCTCCCAAAGGTTAGTTTCGGCATGAATTCCTCGAACCGCTGCACGACCTCAAAGTCCGCGTCGAGGATCACCAGCTGCCGCGTGTCTTTCTCGAGGCCGATCCACCGGTCGCTCGTGCTTGACGCGGTCAGTCGGAGGTAGGGGGTGGCGCGGGGGCGGTTGGCCTTGAGGTCCCAGATCAAGGCCTTGGAGTGAGCGTTGGCCACAGAGTAACGTCGGTCGCGAGTGATTCGGGCACCGCCACGCCGGGTTGTGAGCATGGGGCGTTTTTCACCCGCGGTCGTGGCGATCCAGTACTCCGTCTGCCCGACGCGGCTCGGCGGTTGTCGTGGGTCCGCCGGCACGTCCCCTTCGACGAACCGCTGCAAGCCCCACACCACGGACTCGCTGTCGTGGGTCCATTGCAGGTCAACGACCCGGCTCAGCTTATTGTAGAAGGCGGACCGTTCCTCACGCCCCAGTTTTTTAAGAAGCACGTGAGAGTTGCCTAACGCATGAGCGTTTTCGGGACGTGCCAAGATCTCGGTCCAACTCCCCGGGACCGCGCCCAGACGCTTGGGTTGCGGATCGAGGACGTTGCAGAAAACGACATGTCCCTTGCTGACGTACGCCACCTGTTCGCGATTAGGGGAGAGCACGACGTAGGGTCGCTCGTGAAGCAAGGCGTTGCCATCGAGCACACGGGCCCCTTCGATCGACGGCATGCCGGCGGAGGCGAGACCAACGAGCAGGGGGGCGAACGCCAGCGCCCCGGGCAGGTTACGGACCATCGACGTCATCCTTCGAGATGGATTCGATCGGGACGGTGAAGAGTCGCGTGTAATCGTTGGCGAGCAGGCGGTTGCCGCCGTCGACGAACGCCAACACACGCCACGGCGAGTAGTAGCAGTCGCGGTTGTCCATTCCGAGCGGCCGCCGCTCCCCTTGGGCGTCCACCAGCCAGTAGCGGTAGCCGACCGTTCCCGGTCCGCGTGGCAGCGCGATGACTGCCTGTCGCGTGCTCGCGCTGACGACCGGCATCGGATATGGTTTGTCTTCGCCGCTCCTCCGGCCGCGCACGGTTCGGCGATTGAAGTTCGCTAGGAACGTCTCGTGCCGGCCACCGGCCTCGACGAGCGATACGTAGCTCCCGTCCCCGCCGTCGGACTTCCCGCCGTGGCGGATCGGGAACTTGCCGATCCTCAGCGCCTCGTCCCGGTCGCCCGTCAGGACGAACCGATCGCCCTCGTGCGATTCACTCAGCCGGAGGCCCTCGCCCGTCTCGAGGTCGATTCGATACGGCACGGCGGTCCGGGGCGGGTAAGCGGGCTTGAGCTTGTAGAGGAGGTGTCGCTCGTTCGGCGACCAGGCGCAGGAGGTGAGGTGGTGTTCCTTGCCGAGGAAAACGTCGTAGCGTCTCTCGATCCGGAGGTCCGCGTTGAGCAGCACCAGCTGGTGCGTGTCGATCTCGACGCCGAGGAATCGGCGGCACGAGGGGCTTGGGAAGATTCGGTCGTAGCTGGTCACCAAAGGCCGTTGAGTGACTCGGTTCCAGAAGAGAGGAAGCCGGCTTGTGACATGGGCGTAGGAACCGGCGTAGAGGATGATGAGGTTGTGGTTGTCGGGCAGCGCGAAGCTCCAGAACCTTTGGGGTTGATCGAATCGTTCTCGGCAGGCGGTGGTGAGCGTTTCAACGGTGTTGTTGTTCGCTACCGAACGGATCTTGTGCGAGAGCTTCGCGTCGTAGGAGCGTTCGCCTGTGCTTGAGATTTCGAGGTAGCACCAACCACCTTGAGACGCCGACCACTGGAGGTCGTTGATCCGTATCGTGGGGCGTTCCTCACCACGCGGGTAGTGATCCTTGGGCAGATCAGTGACGCCGATCTTGTTGAATCGCGATCGCGACGAGGCGTAGTCTGTCCCCAGGAGGTAAGCGGACTGCGTGTCGGGCAGATCGACCACCCGCTCGGGTGGCGCCCCCGAAAGATCCGAGGCCCACAAGGCTCCACGGCTCTGGTAGGCGATCTGATCGCGGGCCGGGTTGAGGGCGAGCATGCCCCACGCTTCAAGATCGCCGACGAGGTTGTCGTCGATCAGCACGGCCCCCGCGGGCAAAGGATCGCTCGCTTGGCAGGCTGGCCCTGCCAAGAGTGTCGCGACGACCAAGCCCTGAACCAACCCGAGGGTCGATCGGTGAGTGAAGCTCGCCATACACGGATCGTATGCGACGGTTATTCATTCCGTCAAATTTGATCAGGCAGTCCCCACGCAACACTCGGATCGCAATCCGCTCGGGGCGAGTCTCTTCGTTCAGCGCGCTACCCCCTCACTCGCCGAGCACGCGGTCGATCTCGCTCTTGATCTGCGCGGACCAGACCGCGTAGCCCGCTTCGTTCAGGTGCAGGCGGTCGGGGCCGTACAGGTCGGCCCTCGCGGCGTCGCCCCCCTCGACGAGGAAGGCGTCGGATGTGTCGAGGTAGTGCACGCCCTCGCGCTGCTCGCAAGCCGCCTTCAACGCGGCGTTGCCGAGCCGGATCTTGTCCCACGCCTTGAACCGGCTGGGGGCGGGGCGGACGTCGCAGCAGATGACCGGCGCCTCCGGCTGGTGACTGCGGAGCAGGTCCGCGAGGTAACCGAACAGACGGGCGACCTCTTCGGGCGTCTTATCCGCTGCGCCCCCCACGATGTCGTTGCCGACGAACACCACGGTCGCGCGGAAGCGATGGGGCGTGACGATCCGAGGCGCAAAGTGGGCGACGTCGCAGAACTTGGCGCCGCCGTAGCCTCGTTGGATGACCGGGTACGGTTTCAGGTCCTCGGCCGCACTCTTCCAGAGGCGGATGCTGCTGCTGCCGACCAGGAGGACGGCGCCCTCGGGGTCGGGCGTGGCGTGGTCGAGGCCCTCGAAGGCGGCGATCGCCGGCTCCCAGCGTGCGAAGCCCGCTTCGTAGGCCGTCAGGTCGGGCCGAGCGGGTTGCTGGGCGTTCGTGAACGACGCCGCGGCGAGGAGCGTGATCGGGACGAGGGGGAGACGCTGCATGGGGGCTCGCTTCAAGTGGCGTCGAGGCTCAGTTCTCGAGGTCCGGGGGGCGACGCCCGATGGCGATGGTTGCTTGAACCCGGGCGCCGTTGCGGACCAGCTCGACCTCGACCCGCCGGCCCACCTCGGTGAGGTTCACCAGGTTGTAAAGGTGGGTCGAGTCCTGGATCGTGTCGCCGTTGTACGTGAGCAGGATGTCATTCGCCCGGAGGGCGGCGCGGGCGGCGGGCGAGTCGGGGCGGACTCTTTCGATGAACGCCCCAAACAAGCGGGGCAGGCCGGCCGATTGGGCACGCTGCTCGTTGAATTCGTCGTCGAAGGTGACCCCCAAGTAGCCGCGCGACGCCGAGCCCGACTCGATCAGCTGCCCGGCGATGCGGGTCGCCAGGTTGATCGGGATCGAGAAGCCGATCCCCTCGTTGCCCCCGCTGCTGCTGGCGATCGCCGTGTTGAGGCCGATCACCTCGCCGCGCAGGCTCACGAGCGGTCCGCCCGAGTTGCCCGGATTGATGGCGGCGTCGGTCTGTAAGAAGTTCTGCAGCTCGACCTCGCCGTCGCCCAGGTCGAGGTTGTAGCGCCCTTTGGCGCTGACGATGCCGCGGGTCACGCTGTGGTTGAGCCCGAACGGGCTGCCGAACGCGAGCACCTGTTCGCCGATCTCCAGCCGCGAGCTGTCGCCCAGCACGGCGGGCACGAGCGACTCGGCGTCGGCGGGGGCGATCGACATCACGGCGACGTCCGTCTGCTTATCGCTCCACAGCCGCTCGGGCCGGAAGGGGCGGCCGTCGACCAACTGCACCCGGATGCGCGACGGCGCGGAGTGCTTGATCACGTGGCGGTTGGTCAGGATGTAAGGCGAGCCGCGGAAACGTACGATCACGCCCGAGCCCGCCTCGTTGCCGCCGGAGCGGACCCGGTACTCGCGGATCGGCTGGGCCTCGATATGCACAACGCTCGGCGAAACGAGCTTGGCGACCCGTTTGTAGATGCTTAGCTGAGCGTCGAGGGCGTCGACATCGCGGGCGAGCGAGCGGAACGCCTCGGCGCGGCTCTCGACCGCCGTCTCCGCAGAGACCGGGCGGATCGGCTCGGGCCATTGGCTGCCGGTTGCGGGTTGGGCCGACGCTCCCGCCACGCAGGACCAGGCGCCCGCGAAGAGCGAAGCGGCGAGCGCGGTCTGGCGGAGAGGGCTCAACATGGCGATGCGGGGCGCGAGCTAGTACTCAAAAAGGGCCGAGGCGTCCCGACGCCTCGGCCCTCGTAGTCTAGCGGACCAGACGCGTCGCGGCGTCCGATCTTGGGGTTACTGCAGCTCGAGATCGCTGACCGGCCTGTCGGAGTCGGAATATCCGGTATCGACAACCCGGCTCCAATCTTCGGACCGGCGGTCGTCGAGCGTGCCGTCCTCGGACGCCTGTTGGCATTCGATGCACATGGTGGCGTAGGGCAGGGCGTTCAGCCTGGCCATCGGGATCCGCTTGTTGCAGATCTCGCAATCGCCGTACGAACCGGATCGGATCTTCTCGAGAGCCTTCTCGATGCTCCCCAATTCACGGCTCTCCACTTCGGCGAGCTGTGAACTGATCTCGTCTTGGGCGGCGTCCAGAGCGGCGTCGACGACGTCGCTGCCCCCCTGGTCACGCAGCTTCATGAGCAGGCTCAGGTCGCCCGCGAGCGCCCGCCGAAGGGCGTCGCGTCGAGTGATCAACAGATCCTGGATCTTGTCGATCGAGGCTTTGCGTGTACGGGACATGGTCGTTTGCGCCTCTTCGTTCGGCCCCCCGGTGCGTTGGGTCCGCGTGGTGCGGTCCTCGCCCGGTGAGCTGCGTGGTCGGTTCCGTGGTGCGATGGCGTGTTGTGCGGCGTGGCCTTCTTCTTCTCTTGCAGCGGGGCCGACTTCGTCGCATCGCAAGCTTAGTACGCGATGACCGGCCGGCCGGTTGCTGAGTTCAGTTCGGATTCTCGGATTCGGTTTATTTCGTTGCGGCGAGATGCGATTCAATCTGTAAATCCTTTGCTTGTAGCGGTTTATGGTTGATTTGGGCGGCTTTGCCATTAGGGGAAAAGCTCCCCGGCGGTCCACCGCAGGTTCTGCGACCACTTTTTGACCGGCGCACGGCCGCGAGCTACATGACTGCGAGAGTTGCGTACCTAGGCACGCAACAGCCTGCTAACTCGGTGAGCAACACGCCGGGACTGACCAGACAAACGCACCATGACAAGCCCCATAGCCTCCCCGCCAGAAGAGAAGACCGAGCCGCTCGGCGTCGCAGCCAAACGGCTTGTGCTGGTGAGGAGCGATGCGCCGGATACGCCGCTCGCTGAACTATCCGGAGAGCCGGTCACGATCGGCGCCGGACCGCGCTGCGCCATCCGGCTGACCGACGCCGGGCTACGCCCGATGCATTGTGTCGTGACACCGACCGAAGAAGCCCCTCGCGTTCGGCGTTGGGCCCCCGAGTCGCTGCTCAATGGCGGTGAGTTCGAGGAGGCTCCGCTCGCGTGCGGTGATCGGCTCACCCTCGGGGCTGCCGATCTGCTGGTTCTCGACCTCGAGAGCGAATCCGGGGGCGACTCCGAAAGCGAGGGAGCTGGCGTCGTCGTCGAAGAGAGCGTAGTCGACGTGGTCGCCGAGCCGACGGCAGAACTGGCAGCGGAGGAAGCCATCAGCGCCCCGGCAAGGGGCGTTGAGCCGATTGATTTCGACCCGATCGATCTCGCGTCACTCGCTGGCAACGAGTGGGCGATCCCTTCCGATTTCGACACCGCTCCTTTGCCGATTGAGGAGGGCATTGCCCAGAGTGTGAGAGCTTGGAGCGAGGCCCTGCCCGCGACGCCCGAAATCGAAGCGCTCGCTTCGCTCTCGGCGAGGAGCGACCACGAGGCCGAGCTCACCGATCTCCGCGAACAGCTCGCCCTGACCCTTTCGGCGGCCGAGCAATCGACCCTGAAGGCCGAGCGGCTCAACTCTCGGCAGCAGAACCATCGTCGCCGCGCACAACGCCTGATCGAGTCTTTGCGGGGACAAGCGGCCGAAGCGGACCTGCTGCGTCGGGCGATCGAAGATCGCGACGAGACGATGGTCGGGTTGCAGGCCCGGCTCGAATCGGCGCTGGCTGCCGGCGAGGCCGCACGGGTTGAGCTCGCCGAGATGCAAGCCGCGCATGCGCAGGAGTTGGAGACGCACACCCAACGATTGGAGGCGGCTTACTCCGACAAGCTCGCCGAGCTGACGGCGCTGAGCGCTGCCCCGCCAATCGCTGATGAGCTCGAAGAAGTGGCCGCGGAACCGGCCGAAGAGACGCAAACCGCGGAGCCCGATGCCAGCATCGATCCAACGCTCTGCGAGACCGAGTCGAGCACCGATGGCGGGACCCTCTGGTCGTCCGAGGTGTCGGACCAGCAACCTGCTGAGCCACCGGCTGCTGAATCGGGCGAGGAGACGGCTTCGCTACAAGCAGGCGTTGCGGAAGTGACGGGAGGTTGGGGCGACGAATCCACACGACCAGCCGAGAGCGAGGCTTGGTCGGAGGCTTGCCCTAGCGAATCCGTCGCAGAGGAAGCACCGACGGCCGCGGAATGGCATTCCCCCGAGCCCGAGCCCGTAGCGGAGGCGCCCCTCCCGACGGATTCCCCAGTCGACCCGATTGAGACGGCCGCCCAGGAGACCGTCACCGAAGAGGAATCGCCCTGGGGCATCGAGCAGCTCACGCCGACCGAGTTGCCGGCCGAGCCGATCGAGGCGGCGGCCGAAGCCACCGTGGAAGCAATCGAACCCGCGCCGGCACCCGAGTCCGAGCCGGCGGCGGAGGGGCAGGACGTCACGTCGGTCGATTGGTTTGCTGGCGAGGCGAACCCGTCGTCAGGCGAGCACGAAGCATCGCAGGCGGCCGCGCCCGCCCAGGCGGAGGCGCCCTCGGAGCCGGAGTCGTTCATCGAGAAGTACGGCCATCTGCTGCCGGATGACGATGAAGAGCTGGACCCGGTTCCCGTTGCGGAGCCGGCTCCCGAGCCCGTCGTTGAAGCGGAGTCCTGCGACGATTCGATCGATAACTACATGCAACGGTTGATGCAACGTGTTCGTGGCGAGTCGCCGGCAGAGTCCGACGCCGGGTCCTCCCCGGAAGTGAAACCTGCGAGCCAGGTCGCTTTCGACGACACCAGCAAGCCGCCAACCGTCGATGCCCCGCAGCCGATTCAAGACCTGTCGGAATTGAGTCGCAGCGCGGCCCCCGAAGCCCCTGCCGATATGGACGCTCTGCGTCAGTTGGCCAACCACTCGGCGCGTTCGGCGATCCAAGTCGCCTCGAAGCGAGAGAGCCGCGAGCATGCGGCGCTGCACCTAGTTGGTTCGGTGATCGGCATCGTTGTCGGCGCGATGGCTTCGATGACCGCGGAAAGCCCCTACGGCTTGCAGTTCGTCGGCGGCTTGATGGCCGTCCTCGGTTGCGGCTGGTACGGGGTGAAGACCCTCGGGTTCTTCCAGCTGATCACCGCCGCCGAAGAGCTTGGCGAGCAGTCGCGTTGAAGGCGCCCCGACAGCTAGTCGATCAGATCGCTGAGTTCACAAACTGGGCGGTCACGGTCTCGGTGATCCCGCCGCGGGCGTGGAAGGCGATCTCGACCTTGATCCATTGCGGCCCGACCGTGGCGACCAGGTCGTCGAGGATCGTGTTGGTCACGTGCTCGTAGAAGATCCCCTTGTCGCGGTACGCTTGCAGGTAGAACTTGAGGCTCTTCAGTTCAATGCACTTGTCCCGCGGCGTGTAGGTGATGGTCACGACGCCGAAATCGGGCTGGCCCGTCTTGGGGCACAGCGAGGTGAACTCGGGCTGCTGGATCTCGATCTTGTATTCGCGATCCGGGAACTGGTTCTCGAAGGTCTCGAGCAGGTCACGCGACATGGGCTAGCGGGGCGAGGCTGGAAGGGCGGGGGCGTTGTCGTTAGGGCCCCGAGTTTGGCATGATGGCGGATCGCTCGGTAGGGACCGCCGGGCCTGAAGACGCCCGATTCCCCCAGCTCTACGCGATCCGTGCCCGATCCGGCTAGCAAAGCGGTCGTCCTCCTCTCCGGGGGCCTCGATTCGGCGACCACGGCCGCCCTCGCCCGCGAGGCGGGTTTCGACGTCTACGCCCTGAGCATCGACTACGGGCAACGCCACCGTTTCGAGCTCGATTCGGCCGCCCGAGTGGCCCAGGCGGCCGGCGTGGTCGAGCACCGGACGGCGCGAATCGACCTGGGCGGCTTCGGCGGCAGCGCCCTGACGGACGACATCGCTGTGCCGCAGGACCGCTCCGACGAGGCGATGGGCGACGGCGTGCCGGTCACCTACGTGCCGGCCCGCAACACGGTGATGCTGTCGCTTGCGCTGGGCTGGGCGGAGGTCCTGGGGGCGGCCGACCTGTTCGTCGGCGTGAACGCGGTGGATTACAGCGGCTACCCCGATTGCCGCCCCGAGTTCGTCGAGGCGTTCGAGCGGCTGGCGAACCTCGCCACCAAGGCGGGCGTCGACGCCGCCGCGGGCGTTGCGGGCGCCCGACCGATCCGCTTGCACGCTCCGCTGATTAAACTAACCAAGGGCGAGATCATCCGCCGAGGAACCGAGCTGGGCGTCGACTACGGCCTGACGCACACCTGCTACGCCCCGAACGCGGCGGGGGTCGCCTGCGGCCGCTGCGACGCCTGCCAACTCCGCCTGAAGGGCTTCGCCGACGCGGGGCTAGCCGACCCGATTGATTACGAGGTTTAACCGCGGAGAGCGCGGAGGACGCGGAGAGAGAAAGAATGCATAAGCCTGTAATCGATCAAATCGCTGGGCAGATCGTGGACGCTTCGATCCGGGTTCATCGTGCACTGGGGCCTGGCCTGCTTGAATCGGCCTACGAAGCTTGCTTGGCATTTGAACTGCGTGATCGTGGTCTGCACGTCGATCAGCAGTTGGCTCTGCCGATAGAGTATCGTGGTAACCGGATCGAGGCGGGATACCGACTTGACTTAGTGGTTCAGGACGCGGTTGTCGTTGAGTTGAAAGCCGTCGATGCTCTCACCCCCGCGCACACAGCTCAGTTGCTAACCTATCTACGACTCAGCGAGAAGCGACTCGGCTTGCTGACTAACTTCAACGTCGAGTTGCTCAAGCACGGCGTGAAACGGGTCGCCAACAACCTCTGATTCACACTCCGCGTCCTCCGCGACCTCCGCGTTAATCCATCGTCTGCCATGCGGATCGCCGAAGTCTACAAATCGATCCAGGGCGAGGGCTTGCTCACCGGCACGCCAAGCGTGTTCGTGCGCGCTAGCGGGTGCAACCTGCGATGCTGGTTCTGCGACACGCCGCACGCGTCGTGGAAGCCGGAGGGACGCGACCTGTCGGTCGACGAGATCGTCGCCGAGGTCGAGGAGTGGGACTGCCGTCACGTGGTGCTCACAGGCGGTGAGCCGATGCTCTTCTCCGAGCTGATCCCGCTGTGCGAGCGGCTCCGACGGCAGCGGCGGCACGTGACGATCGAGACCGCGGGCACGCTCTTCCTGCCGGTCACGTGCAACCTGATGTCGATCAGCCCAAAGCTCTCGAACTCGACGCCCGACCGGGTCGAGCACGCGCACTGGGCCCGCCGGCACGAGCGGTCGCGTCTCCGTCCCGACGTGGTCCGCCGCCTGATGGCGGAGCACAGCTACCAGCTCAAGTTTGTGATCGACGATCCGAATGAGCTGCCAGAGGTTGAGGAGTTCCTCTCCGAACTCACCAAGGTCGATCCCGAACGGGTCCTCCTCATGCCGCAGGGGACGACTTCCGAGGAACTCGACAACCGCGCCGAGTGGCTCAAGCCGCACTGCGAGGCGAAGGGTTACACCTTCTGCCCCCGCAAGCAGATCGAGTGGTTCGGAGCGGCCCGCGGGACCTGATCACCCGCTGACCGGGTTGTCCCCGGCGGGGGGAGTCGGCTCGGGTTCGGTCTTGGGCTCCGGGGTGGGCTCGGCCGGTTTCTTCGGGGGCGGGCCCTTGGGGGCGAAGACGAGCACCATCGCCGCCCCGGCGATCACCAGGATCAGGCCGGCAAGGAACCAGGCACTTACCTGGTCGAGCTGCCCGCGGGCGATGATCGTGGCGAAGGTGTTCACCACCGGCGCCCCGCCGAACACCAGAGGCATCACGTAGACCGGCCGGCCGCCGAAGTTGAACGCCAGGATGATGCCCAACGCGCCGATCGCGCCCGCCGCGCCGGCGGCGAGGCTCCAGGCGGTTCCCGAGAAGTTGTACTCGCTCGTTTCGGGCAGCGGGCCGCTGAGCAGCAGCCAGGGGACGACCACCGCGATGGCGAAGTAGGCCAGGCCGACGCACAAAAGAGGCCGCAGCCGGCTCTGCTGCATGGCCGCCTGCCCGTGGTGCAGGACCGGTCCGTAGGCGCCCCAGCAGAGGACGACCGTCGCGATCGAGGCGATCTGCATCAGCCAGCTCCCGCCCGCCGCCGCCGCTTTATCAGCTTCGGCGAGCACCTCCTCGGAGACCGATTCCCCCGCCTCGGCGACGACGGCCACCGCTTCGGGCGCGGCGGCCGGCTTCGGCTTGCCCGGTTTGAAAGTCAGCACCGTGACCGCGCCGAGCACCACCATGATGAGGCCCGCCAAGAAGAGGGGGCCGATCTCTTTCATCCGCTTCGACCAATAGATCGTGAGGAACGAATTCACAACCGGCGCCCCGCCGAAGACCAGCGGCATCACGAACGAAGGCTTCCCGCCGAAGGTGAACGCCATGATGATGCCGAGCGCTCCGATGGCGCCCAGCGCTCCGGCGAAGAGGCTCATCAGGGCGCCGCGCATCGTCCAGACGCCCTTCTCGCCACGCGTGGCGAGGATCACGGCGGGGACGACCACGGCGATGGCGAAGTACGCCAGCCCGACGCAGACGAACGGCCGCAGCCGGGCGTATTTGAGCGGGGCGATCGCCATCTCCTCCTGCCCGATGTGCAGCGTCGGGCCGTAGAGGCCCCAGGCGAGGATGGTGACGCCGAACGAAGCGATTACGAACAGGAGTCCGCGCATGGAGGGGGTCTCGGTGGGAGGTGGGGCTCGCCACTCTAAACGAGGGCGGTCCGAGCGACCAGCGTGGCGCGTTGCCGCGCTACTCGCCCCGTAACGCCGTGGTGATCGACGCGTTCAGGGCACGCGCCGCCGCCCAACGCGAAGCGGCGAGGCCGATCAGCAGGGTCGCCCCGAGCAGCAGGGCGGCCATCAGCCAGGGGGGGCGGGCGTCGCTCGCGGCCGCGAGGGGCAGCAGGGTCGCCGCCGCGGCGATCGCCCCGGCCGCCAGGCCGAGGGCGAGCAGCGTGAGGTTCTCGATCAGCACCAGGCGGCGGAGCCGCGCGACCGTGTACCCGCCGGCACGCATCAGGGCGAGCTCTCCGCGGCGTTCGAGCAGGTTGCGGAACTGGGCGACGGTCAGCCCGATCGCGCCCAGCAAGAGGCCGAGCCCACCGAGCGACTGGAAGGTCGAGAGGTACGTGTTCTGCACCGCCAGGAAATCGGCGAGGCGGGCGGGCGCGTCCTCGGCGTCGGCGCCGTAGTCGCTGAGGGTGTTTTCGAGCAACGCGGCGGTCACTTCGGGTTGATCGGTCTCGATCAGGAAGAAGCGGTAGCCGGAGGTGGTCGGGAACAGCCTCAGGAAGTCGGCCTCGCCCATCAGCAGGTCGCCTTGCAGGACGCTGTTTTTCAGCAAGCCGGCGAGGCGCACCGTGACGGGGCGGCCGACGCCGTCGCGGATCTCGAACGTCGAGCCGACGCCTCCGACAAGTTTCAGCGAGTACATCGCCGTGTTGAAGTCGAGGAAGACGCGTGGCGGTTGGCCCTCGTTGGCGGGCTCGCTCAGCAACGCCCAAGGTGAATCCCCTTCGGTCGGTTCGGAGTCGGCCCAGACAAAGGGCGTCATGGAACCGTCCTGTGATGCGATGAATCGCGGTCCGACGCCGAGCACGCGTGGCTGGGTCGTCTGGTAGAGATTGCGGCAGCTGGCGTCCTCGCCCGGCTGAACGCGGAAGCCGTAGGCTCGCGCTTCGGCGAGTTTATGCTCCTCCTTGTCGCCGAAGCCGAGTTCCCAACGCCCCGACTCGTCGCCCAGGTCGTAGTGCAACGGCTGGTCAGTCTGCAGCACGAGGTCGAACCCGCCCGTGCCGCTGGTCGTGGGGGGGAGTCGGAAGGCGCTGGTCGCGAGCAGCAAGAAGCAGGCGGCCGCCATCAGGCCAATGGTTAGCAAAGCCCGCCCGGGACGCCGGCGGAGATTGAGCCGCGCCAGGCCGGGCAGCGTGAAGCCGCTCGCGCCATCGGTCGCGCCTTGCTGAGCGAAGCGGTAGAGCCATGTGAGCAGGGCGACGAGCGCCAGCCCCCCCGTGGCGAAGAACGCGCCGGCGGCCGCCTCGCCTTGGAGCGTTCCGCCGAACAGCGCGCTCAAGCCGGCGAGCGTCGCCGCGCCCCACGCGAGACCGTTGGACCCTCGGGGGCCGCCGGTCGTGGCGGTCTCTTCGTGTGAGGCGCCGGCGAGCAGGTCGCGCGGGGGCGTCGCCGTGGCGCGACGCACCGCCCAAACGATGGCGAGCATCGCCACAAGCCAGGCGCCCAGGGCGCCGCCCCCGACCGACAGCGGGCCGGCGTGCAGCTTCAGGAAGGGCGTGCCGATCGCCGCCACCCAGACGGTCCGCAGCAACCAGAGCAGCCCCGCGGCGAACGCCAACCCGAGCGCCGCCCCGACGATCGCCCCCAACGCCGCGACGGGCGCGAGCTCACGGAGCAGGGCCCCCCGGACCGACGCCCGATCGAAGCCGACCGCGCCCAGCAGCCCCACCTCGCGTCGGCGCTGGTCGATCGCGAGCCACACGAGCAGCACGATCAGCAGCAACGCCGCGGCGATCAGGAACATGCTGAACAGCAGGAAGAGCACGTCGAAAGGCGTGTTGCCCGACGCGGCGGCGAGGCCTCGTTGCTTGATCGGGATCGGTGCGAAGCCGAGCTCGCCAGGTTCGATCGCCGCGAGCAGGCTCTTCTCGATCTCGCCGCGCGAGCAGTCTCCCGCCTCGACGCGGACAAGGCTGGTGTCACCCCACCGCGAGCCCCAGAGTTTCTGCGACAGGGCGAGTGAGACGAACGCCTTGGGCGTGGTCCGGTAGTCGTCCCAGTACGCCTCGTCCTCGTCGCGGATGGTCTCGACCAACTCGAACGGCAGGTCCCAGTTGTTGATCGACTCGGCGTCGGTCACGCCTTTGAGCTCGGGCGTCCAACGCGGGTCATTCGCCACGGTCGGTTGGCCGGCGTCGTCGGTCAGCTCGACGATAGCGGCGAGCTTCAAGGAGACCGGCTCGGCTTCTTGCAACTCGCCGTGGGTGCTTTCCGGTTCGTAGTAGGTGAGCGTAATTGTATTACCCACCTGGGCGCCCAGATCATCCGCTGCCCAGCGGTTGAGGGCGATCTCGTCGTCGGCCAAATCGACCGTCCCCTCCGGCAGCAACGCCCCGTTGTCCGAGAGGCCCGCCACCGTGGAGTAGGGGATCGATCGATCCTCAAGGCGGATCGTGTTGGCGAGGTAGGTGTTCGCTTCGAGGAGCGGCGAGCCCGACCAGGCCTTGCGCGCCGCCGCAACGATCGCGGCGGGGGTGACTAGCTCGCGCGACTCGAGCTGCCACACGCCGGGGCGGAGCTCGTCGAGTTCGAGGCCGTAGTCGGCCAGTCGTGGCGCCGGCGCCACGGGGGCATCGGCCTGAACGGCGACCGCGTTGCCTTCGCCGGCGAGGTCCATCAGCTCCTGCACCACCCCGAGCGGCGCGAAGACGTTGCGCGGCTCGCCCTGCGAGGGGCTGAGCGCGAAACGGGCCA
Organism: Planctomycetes bacterium MalM25; assembly: GCA_007745835.1. Classification (NCBI taxonomy): domain Bacteria; kingdom Pseudomonadati; phylum Planctomycetota; species Planctomycetes bacterium MalM25. The sequence goes on along the minus strand of CP036424.1, from coordinate 3,076,753 downwards.
AGCCCTCGGGGGGCACGACGCCAGCAACCGTCAGCCGCCGCGAGGCGACCGTGTCCGCCTTCTCGCCGAGGGCGCTGTCGGCAGGCAGGGCGTTTGCGAGGGTGGTCGTGACGAGCACTCGGTCGCCCGCTTTGACGCCCAACTCGTCGGCGATCGCCCGGGTGATGAGCAGGCCGTCGTCGGACTCGGGCCACTCGGCGACGGTCGACTCCATCGCGAAGAAGCGTCGGTCGCAGCCGACGAGCGTCAGACGCGAGGCGTGGCGGGTCTGGCCCTCGATGCGGACGCTCATCGAGGCGGGCACGACAAGCAGCGGCGCCGCCGCTTCGGCCGATTCGATCTCGTCGGCGAGTGCGGCGCGGAACGGGCGACCCGGGGCGATCAGCTGGTCGATCTTGCCGAGCCGCTGGAGTGTCAGGTCGCGGAGGCTGCCGCGGACCGACTCGCCGACCACCAACGCCCCGACCAGCACGGCGGTCGCCACCGCGACGCCGGCGGCGATGGCCGTGTGCGCGCGGCGGTGGCCGCGGAGTCCGCGTTGGGCCAGTCGCCATGGGGTGAAGCCGTTCATGCCAGCAAGCAGAGCACGCGGGGCGCCAACGAAAAACCCCTCGGCTCCGCGTGCGGAGCCGAGGGGGCGTTGTCAATCCATACGGCGGCGAGTCTCAGACGGTGTCCTTCGACACCGGGCACTCGCCTTCGCAGCCCTCGCTGTCGCAGCACGGGCCCTTGTCGCAGCACGCTCCGTCCTTGCAGCATTCACCCGAGGCGCAGCAGCACTCACCATCGGCCGGGCACTCGCTGTCGCAGGTGCAGTCCTCGCACTCACAGTCTTCACAGCAGTTGCAGGTACTCGCGCCGCAGCAGGCGTTTGAGTCGCAGCAATCACCGGAAGCGCAGCAGCAGTCTTCCCCTCCGGGACAAGACTCACCGCAACCGCACTCGGTGCATTCGCACGTGTCACCACAAGGACACGCAGCCGAGGAGGTGTCGTCGATCGAGGCGATGCCTCGCCCCGCAAACGCCAGCACTGCGGCCAGACCGCATAAAGCAACTATCCGAACCATCGTATGGCTCCTATAAGCATGTGGATCCGCTTCCAACAGCTGAGGAAGCGGGAAAGAGTTTGAAACAGCGTGCAACGCACGCGACTCAAATCGTCCACACGCAGAGCAGGGCCTGCCGGTCGGGAGGCGGATGGCTGACGGGGGCGAGGCCGTGATCGGACCCGCTAAGCGAAGGAGCTTCGACCGGCGTCAGGCAGGAGACGGCCGCGATGGCCGGCGGCAGTTCGTCGGCTGTCGGCACTCGGGGCGCCGACGCGGCGAGCTGGATCGGGTTGATGATCTGGTTCGTGGGGCAACCCGTGCAGCCGCAGCGTTCGAGCGGGTTCTCGCCGCACTTCGAATCGGCTTCGATTGAGCAGCACGCTTCGGCCGCCTGGCGACAGCAGGGCGGCAGCTCTGGGGAGACTTCGCAGCAGCCTTGGCTCGCTTGGCAGCAGCCATCAACGGTCTCGGCCGTCGCTTCGGAGAGGCAGCAGCAGGGCCCGCGGGTCGCCATCGGCAGGGCGACGAGGAGGGCGAGCAGCGGCGTGAGTAAGCGATCGACCACGGTAGGTTCGTTCGAGGAGCGTTTCTCCCATCCTATTCGCTACGCCACGCCGGAGTCAAAGGTTCGCCGGCGATTAGCGTCTGACGATCGTCAGCATCAGCTGATCGTGCCCGACTTTCTCGCCGAGCCGGTCCCGGACCGTCAGTTCCAGGCGGTAATCGCCCGGCGTGAGGCCCCCGGGCAGGGTCACGCCGTATTGGATGTGGAAGTCGCGTCGGCGGGTGAGGCAGAGGTCGTCGACTTCCGGGAAGTCGCCGCCGACGATCTCGTTGTGGTCGAGCCCGACGAGCCGATAGCTGCTGGCGATCGTGGTCCGGTAGCCCTCGTCGGAGACATCGCTCTGGTAGTTGTCGATCTCGGCATAGAGGATGACCTGATCGCCCGGGGCGTAGCGCGCCTCCGCGAGCGGCTCGTAGGCGCCGAAGCCGTAGACCTCTTTGCAGGTCACGAAGTTCTGCACCCGCAGGCTGCTGAACTCGCGGAGCTTGGCGGAGGCCTCCGATTGGTGACGCGCCGCGGCGTCCGCTCGGGCGAGGCGGTCGCCGCCCGACTTGTCCGACAGCAGCGTGGCGAGCGCGTAAATCTGATTCGACCAGTAGCCCTGCTCGGATGCCGGCAGGCCCGGCGCGGAGGGAGTTGAATGATCGGTCTCTCCGGCGACGAGTTGCATCAGCTGCAAGCGGACCTGCTCGTGCGTCTCGCCGGGGGTGCGTGGTTGGGTCTTGAGCTGCTCGATCGCCTCGCCCAGGTGTTCACGCCAATCGAGTTCGGCCACGGGCTCTTGTGACGAAACGACATCGAAGTGGGGGTTGCCGATCGTCTCGGGCGCGGCGCCCATCGCTTTGGCCGCAGGGGAGAGAGACGCGGCGGCGACCGGCTCGGCGACGGCGCTCGCTTGGATAACGTTGGCGTCGGTCGTAGGTGAGGCGGGGGGCGTCGGAGGCGGCAGGTGGACCGGCGCGGCCGTCGCCGCAGGGTTGGTCACCATGGTCGTGGGCTGTGGCGCTACGGCCGGCGGAGCGGGAGCGGGAGTCGTCGATTGCCCGGTGAGCTGTTGCCGGTACTCGCTCGTGTTCAGAGCACGTTGCACGGTCAGCGACCAGAGCGAGGGCTTGGCGGCGGCGAGCTGATCGAGCACCTCGGCGTGGAGCTTCGCGTCGCTCGCGGAGAGCTGGGCGAGCATCGGCGCAATCTGCCGCATCGCGTCCTGCTGGCTGACCTCCGGCCGTGGCCCCGTCGGCTCGGCTGCCGATGCGGTGACCGGCTTGGCTTGGTGGGCAGGCCTTGCGGCGGGCGCGATCTGCCCCGGGTCGCTGGTCGCATTCTCGAGCGCCACGCGTGAGAACGACGACGCCGGTCCCGAGACGCAACCGAGCGTCAGCGGTCCGGCCAGCAGCGTGAGCGTGGCGATTCGTTTGTGCATTGCCGATCCGTGGCGGGGCGTAGCCGTAGGGGCCTGGGGGGCGGATCGTAGGACAACTGCTCGCCCGCCAGCAACGCCAGTCGGCAGAGACCTCCTCCCGTTGAGATCGGCGGCGCTTGCCGAACCTGTAGGAGGCGTCTCCGACGCCGGGTGCGGATGGCGAGCCATTGCACGCTAGCACTGCGCAATCAGCGTCGGAGACGCCTCCTACACTCTCGTGGCCGCTTCGCGCGAGAGCCGCAGGATCAACCGCTCCAGCTCGATCCGTGCCCGCGAGGGCTGGCTGTTGTGGCTCTTCATGGCGAGGTCGGCGTCGAGCACCCACTGGGCCAGCTGGGTCGCGCGGGCGCGGCCGACTTGGCGGAGCTGGCGCTCGGCGTCCGCTAGCTTGAACGGCGCGAAACCGGCCGCCTTGACCGCCGCGGGCAGCGAGGGACGCGAGCCGGCGCGCTCGGACGCCTCGACCTGGGCGGCGGCGGTGGCGAACTTGCGGAGCGTCGAGCCGAGCTGCGCGAGCACGCCGATCGGTTGCTCTCCGGCGGTGAGGAGCCGATCGAGTTGCCCGAGCGCATCCGCCGCTCGGCCCTCGACCGCGGCGTCGACGAGGTCCCAGGCGGTCCGCACCCGCCAGCCGCCAACGTGCTCCTTCGCGAGCGTCGCGTCGATGCCGGTTCCTTCGCCGGCCAGCAGCGCGAGCCGGGCGATCTCCTGATCGATCACGCCGAGGCTCATCGGCAGCAGGTCGAACAGCACCTCGATCGCGGACGAGTCGATGCGTGTCTGGTGCACCTCCGCCGCTCGGGCGGTGAGCCACTTGGCGGCGTCGCGGCGGTGCTTGGCGACCTCGGGTCCGCGGTCGGGCGTTTTGCAGGGGATCAGCATCCCGCTCGCGGCGATCGCCTTGGCCAATCGGGTGTTGCCCGGCATCGACTTCACGTCGAGCACCACCACGCCCGTCGACGATCCGCCGGCGAAGTCCTCAAGCTGGTCGCGGTAGCGCGTGACGAAGGTGTCCGCGTCGTCGACCAAGGCGACCGGCTTGCCCCCGCCGCCGAAGAGCGAGCGTTGGCTGACCGCGTCGCTCACATCGGGCCACTCGGCCTGCGGGCCTTCGAAGGCGTGCCAGTCGAGTTCGCTGTCGCCCTCGCCGCACAGCGATCGGCGCAACGCGGCGATCACCTCGCGCTTGAGGAAGCCGTCGTCGCCCGAGACCGCAACGATCGGACCTTGGGGCGTGGTCGGCTTGAGCAGGAAGCTCAGGCCGGTCGTCTTGTCGCCGCTCGCTTTCGCCATGCCCGACATCTTATCGGGCCGGGCCCCGCTTGCTCACCCGGCGGGGCGGACTCCCCTTAGAGAGCCGCTGGCGCTGGGCGTTTCGACTTGGATCGCTTCGGGCGTGGTGACCGAGCCGACGTTGCCGGCTTCGTCGCGGGCCTCGATCCGCAGGTACATCGAGCGGGGCAAGTGGCGCTGCAGCCGCCACGAGTGACGGCCCGAGTTGGCCAGGCCGGTCGCGATCGGCAACCAGGGGCCCGACGGGCGGTTGCTGTAGAACAGGTCGATCGGCCGCTCCGCCAAGTGACGGTCGTCGGCACGCCAGTCGATGACCAGCTGGTCGCCAAAGTAGCCGTCCCCCTGCCGGGCGCCGCCGAGCGTCACGCGGGGCGCTTGCAGATCGACGCCGACGATCGCCTCGGGCCGATCACCAGGGCGGGGCGTAGGGGCTTCGAGCCCGCCGACGGACTCGACCACCAGGCGGAAGCCGTACTCCCCTTCGCCCGGGGTGCTCACGTGGATGGGGCTCTGCCGGTCGCCGTCGATCGCGAAGCGTCGCCAGCTGCGGCCGTCGTTGTCGGTGCCCCACAGCTCGACCTTCGCCACCCCCCAACGGCCGGTCGCTTCGAGCTCGTACTCGAACTCGAACTCGGTGTTGTTGACCAACCGGCTCGGCGTGCCGTCGCGCGCGGAGGGCAGGGGGATCGGGTCACGCAGAGGCCCCTCGCCGCTGGGCCGGAAGCTCGCCACGCCGAAGGGGCTGCTCGAAGGGGCGCTGGGCGGGGGCGTCGGCTTGCTGGCGATCAGGGGACGCGAGCGCGCCGGCTGGCTCGGCCAAGGCGTCGAGGCGGGGGGCTCGCGCCGCGGTGGCTCTCGGAACGAAGGGGGCGGCGCCCCGAATCCGACCGGTGCGGCGGGCGTCCGCGATCGCGCGGCGCTCTCGGCAGCGGCGAACGGGTCGAGCGGGGCGGTTGGCGCCGGGGCGCGCGAAGGGCTCCAGTTCGGCAGTCCCGCGAACAGGCTGGGCGACGGAGCGGAAGGCGCCGCCGGCGCGACCGCGCTCGCCGAGCGCTCTTCACGATTGCCCGCACGGTCGGTGACCGAAGCCCGCACCGCGACGCGCGTCGCGCCCGCCGGCGCCGCGACCTCGCCGGTCAGGCGTGTGGAGACTCCGCCGCCCGGCAGGCCGGGCGTGAGCGGGACGGGGGTCCAACTCGGTTGGCCCTCGACCTGGATGTAGGCGTGGGTGCGCGACGCGTCGATCCCGCCGGCGTCGCTCGCCGTGAGGTCGATCACGAGGCGACCGTTCCGGATCTGAGCGTCGAGGCCCTCGAAGCGGGGACGCTCCGAATCGACCACGACCCGCATCTCGGGCCCCAGCGGTCCCGCCGGCGAGGTGCGTCCCGATCGGTCGTAGGTGCGGATCGCGAACCAGTACTCCCCATCGGCGGGCGCCTGAAACTGGAAGCTGCGGACGTGGGGCAGGGCGGATCCCGCCTTGCGCCAGGTGCGTCCGGCGTCGGCGGAGTAGAAGAGGACCACCTCGGTCGCTTCGGAGGACTTGCCCGCCCAGTTGTAGGGGATCGCCAGCCGGTGGCTCGACCAGTAAACGGGCTCGCCGGCGGGCGTTTGGGCCGGCGCAGCGAGGGGCGCCAGGGCCAGGGCGAGGGCCACGAGCCACCCGGTCGGCGGCGTTTTCGGCGGGATTGGGATGCAAGGGGACACCGTCGATCGGTATCGACCCGTCCCCTCGGCGGGCTTGATGGGCCACGCTTGATGCGCAGATCGGGTAAGATAGGGGTGCTGTGCCGCGTGTGGGTTGCGCCCGTACGCTTTGCCGATTGTGTCGCCCGATCTGGGTCCGATACGACGGCGCCCGTTATGCTGTCACTGACTGACCCACGGCCATCGCTTGTTTTTGACGGTTATTCGGTGTCGATCCACCCGCTCACCATCGGACTGGCCTGGATCGCGGTGATCCTCGGGATCACCGCGGCGACGTTCGTTGCGATCAAGAAACTGAGCCGCCGCCGTGGGGCCGAGCAGAGCGCCAGCGCGAGTCAGATGCTCGCTCAGTTCCGCGATCTGCACGGCCGAGGCGGGCTGAGCGACGAGGAGTTCAGCACGATCCGCGGCAAGCTGGGCCCGCAGGTGCAGGTGGAGGCGGACGAATCGGTTGGCGGTTCTTCAATGGCCGACGCCGCCGCGGCGTTGCAGAACGCGGCCGCCCTGGCGACCGAGGGATTATCCGATCGGGGTAATCTGGAAGGGCGCCCCGGGCGGCCCGACCCTTCCGAGGCGGGCGGTGCGGGCGATCGCTCCGCCGAGGCGAACGGCGCCGCCGGGGAGGGTTGTGACGCGGACCCACCCGTTGGTGGTGATAGCACGGAGGACGGCCGATGAACGATTCTCGTAGGCGAGACGTACACACGGACGCTTACACTGCTCGAACTGATGAGCGTGGACAAGGAAGCCCCGCCTGGCGTGAGGTGAGCAAACCGAGAAGCTGCGAAAGCGGAACCCATACAGCCCTGGGGGCTTGGCGTCGGGACGAACGCCGCCTGCCCACCACGAGCGAGGCTGACCGCCCCAGCAGCGACCCGGCGAGCGAGCATCGAGCGGCACCACGAAACACGACCTTGCAGCCAAACCAACACCGGCCGCGACGGTCGTCACGCAAGACGGGAAAAGGAGCTGTCCATGCCCTCGGGTAAAGAGATCACCGGAGCCAAGCGCACCGGCACGACCAAGCGGAACGCGTTCTGTTCGTTCTGTCGCAAGAGTTATCGCGACGTCGGGCCCCTCGTTGAAGGGCCGGGCGACGTCTACATCTGCGGCGAGTGCATCGAGCTCTGCCAGTCCATCCTGGACCAGGAGCGCAAGCGCCGGGGCAACAGCAAGTCGCTGTTCAGCAAGGTCCCCTCGCCCCGCGAGATCGTCGCGGAGCTCGATAACTACGTCATCGGCCAAGACGCCGCGAAGCGCGTCCTCGCCGTGGCGGTGCACAGCCACTACAAGCGGCTGATGGCGGCCGAGGACGAGGGCGACGTCGAGATCGACAAGTCGAACGTCCTGCTCGTCGGCCCCACCGGCTGCGGCAAGACGCTCCTCGCGAAGACCCTCGCCCGCAGCATGAACGTGCCGTTCGCCATCGGCGACGCCACCACGCTGACCGAAGCGGGCTACGTCGGCGAAGACGTCGAGAACCTGCTGCTGAAGCTGCTGCACGCCGCCGACTTCGATGTCGAGTCCGCCCAACGGGGCATCCTCTACATCGACGAGATCGACAAGATCGGCAAGACGAGCCAGAACGTCTCGATCACACGGGACGTCTCCGGCGAGGGCGTCCAGCAGGCGCTGCTGAAGATGCTCGAAGGCACGACCGCGAACGTCCCCCCGCAGGGCGGACGCAAGCACCCCGAGCAGCAGTACATCCAGATCGACACCACGAACATCCTGTTCATCTGCGGCGGCACCTTCGCCGGCGTGGAGGACGTCGTCCGCAAGCGGCTCGGCAAGCGTTCGATCGGCTTCAGCCAGGACCTCGAGCAGAACGAAGAGGTCTCCTTCGCCGAAGCGATCAGCCAGGTGACGGCCGACGACCTCATCGAGTTCGGCATGATCCCCGAGTTGGTCGGCCGCCTGCCGGTGGTGACCAGTCTACGTCCTCTGGACGAATCGGCTCTTGTTCGGGTGCTCACCGAGCCGAACAACGCTCTTACCAAGCAGTACCAACGCCTGTTCAGCATGGAAGAGGCCGACCTCCAGTTCACGCCCGGCGCGCTCGACGCGATCGCGAAGCGGGCCCACGAACGGGAGACCGGCGCCCGCGGCCTGCGGTCGATCATCGAGAGCGTGATGCTCGACATCATGTTCGAGCTGCCCGATCAGCCCCGCGGACAGAGCTACCAGGTCAACGAAGCGATCGTCGACGGCCGCGAGAAGCTGTTCGAGGACCTCAAGAAGAAATCGGCCTAGCGCCGACGCCTCTCACGAGGCGACGTTCAATCCCGGGGCGGGGGCGCACTGACGTTGCCGCCGCCGGGGGTCCAGTCGCCTCCTTTACAACGCACGGCCCCGGCGAGCGATGCTCGCCGGGGCCGTGTTGCTTACAATCTCACCGTGTCATCACTGACAGCAAACTGGTTCGGCCAGATGCGTTTCAATAAGGCAGCTATTCCTGCTCTCGTGCTGCTACTAGCATTGCTCATTCCTTGCGGCGTGTATGCATGGCTTTGGGCAACGTCGCCCTGGATAGGTTGCAGTGAAGTAATCCTCGTGCGTCTGTGCGAGGAAAGCCCGAGTGATGAAGCAATCAAGGCAGCTTTCATCTCACAGCCTCGAGTTGTAAACGAAGTTGTCTATGTGAAGGCGGGAAACAACGCCAATGAACGCGTGGTCGTCTTTATGGTTGGCTATGCCCCAATAACAGCGTTCACCACACGCGAGTTGCCATTCTCGCTGGATGAGCTGTGTGATGAGCTCAATATCGAGTTTATTGAGTACGTGCGAGATCAGAGTGACTGAGGACGCCCCTTGTTGCTCACAGCCGCCGGAGGCCGTCCTCGGTCATCGGGTTGGGGATCTCGACGTCGAGCTGGTCGATGCGAGCCAGCGTCTCCTCGTCGAGCACCAGGTCGGCGGCGGCGAGGTTCGCTTCGAGCTGCTCGAGGCTCCGCACGCCGAAGATCGTTGAGGCGACGAAGTCGTGCTGCTTGCTCCAGGCGACGGCGAGCGTTGTGAGCGAGACCGACAGGTCGGCGGCGATCGCCCCGAGCCGGCGGGCCGTCTCGAGCGTCCGCTCGTTGACGAACCGTTTGGCCATCATCTGCTGACGCTCGCCCCCGTTGTTGAGGTAATCGGTGAACCGCGCGCCGGCGGGCAGGCGGTCGTTGTACTTGCCCGTGAGCACGCCCCCGCCGAGCGGCGAGTAAGGGAGCAGGCTGACCGACTCGCGGCGGCAGACCTGGGCCAGCTCGCTCTCGCAGCGCCGGTTGATGAGCGAGAAGTTGTTCTGCACCGTGTTGTACCGCCCCAGGCCGCGGGTCTCGGCGGCTTGGAGGCTCTTCATGAGGCCCCAGCAGGTCTCGTTGCTGGCCCCGAGGGCGCGGACCTTGCCCTCGATCACGAGGCTGTCGAGCGTCGACAGCAGCTCCTCGTAGGGGTAGCCGTGGTCGGGCCAGTGCGTTTGGTAGAGGTCGAGGTAGTCGGTTTGCAGACGATTGAGCGAGCCCTCGACCGCGCGGCGGATCGTGTGCTCGTCGAGCGAGGTCATGCCGTGCCGCACCGGAGGGACGAACCAGCCGTGGCCCGGGCCGGTCACCTTGGTGCCGACGATCACCGAGTCACGCGGCTTGGTCTTGAGCCAGCGACCGAAGATCTCCTCGGTGACGCCGAACGTCTCCGCCGAGGGGGGCACAGGGTACATCTCGGCCGCGTCGAAGAAGTTGACGCCCCGCTCGTAAGCGGTGTCGAGGATGCGGAACGCCTCCGCCTCGTCGGTGTGCGTGCCGAAGGTCATCGTTCCGAGGCAGAGCTCGGAGACCGCGAGGGAGCTTTGGCCGAGGCGTCGTCGTTGCATAGCGGGTGGGTCTTGCGTTGTAGGCGGAAGCCGGGAGCTCTCAGGCTACCCCGGGTCGCGAGCCCGTGTGAGGGTCAGCCCCGGATGAGGCCGCGCAGCACCTCAAGACCGCGGTCGATCGTCTCCCGGGACGCCGCGTAGCTGATGCGGAAGTGGGTGTCGCGGCGGCTGAAGATGTCGCCGGGGATGATCAGCAGCTCGCGCTCGATCGCGCGGGCGACGAACTCGCTGGCGGTCCCCATGCCGTCGGGGACTTTCGGGAAGACGTAGAACGCCCCGCCCGTGGGGGCGACCTCGTAGCCCGCGTCGCGCAGGCCGGCGACGAGGTGATCACGCCGGTCGCGGTAGCCGTCGACCAGCGGCGTGATGTCCGTGTCGAACGCTTCGAGCACAGCGTGCTGGAGCGGGTGCGGCGCGCAGACGAACGTGTACTGCTGCAGGGCGGCCATCTTGTCGATCACCGCCGCCGGGCCGCTCACCCAGCCGATCCGCCAGCCGGTCACGCCGTACGACTTGCTGAAGCCGTCGACGACGATCGCCTGATCGTTCCATTGGGCGGGGGAGGGCAGGGGGGTGTCGTAGCAGAAGCGGCTGTAGATCTCATCGGAGAGCAGCGCGATGTTGTGCTTGGCGGCGAGCTCCGCGAGCCCCCGCGCGGAGGCCTTGTCCGCGACCACGCCGGTCGGGTTCGCCGGGCTGTTGAAAAAGATCAGCTTGGTGCGGGGCGTGATAGCGGCCTCGACCTTCGCCAGATCGATTTGGAACGCCCGGTCCGGGTCGTCGTGGTACGTGTCGATGACGACCGGCACGCCGCCGACCATCTCGGTGAGCGTCGGGTACATGACGAAATACGGATCGAAGACGATCACCTCGTCGCCCGGGTCGACCAGCGCCCACATCGCGAGGTTGAGCGCGCCGCTCGTGCCGCTGGTGACCAGCACCTTGCGGTCAGTGTGGCCCCACTGGCCGTTGACCTGGCCTTGCAGCCGCTCGATCAACGCCCCGACACCCTGCGTCTGGCTGTACCCGTTCAGATCGGCATCGATCGCGCGGTGCGCGGCCTCCTTCAGTTCGTCGGGGGCCGGGAAGTCGGGTTGACCGATCGACAGATTGATCGGGTTCTCCAGCTTCGCCGCGAGGTCGAACACCTTGCGGATGCCGGAGGAATCGAAGCGGTCGGTCCGTTCGGCGAGCCAGGGATGAGCGGGCATATTCGGAGTCGGATTGCGGATTGCAGAATCGCGGGCGGCGAGCCGGCCACGTTAGTGGCCGATGTCCAATCGCTCAAGCATCCGCGGGGATTGGTTCGGCTTGCCACTCATCGCTTTCCGAGGGACTGGGGTCGGCCGTTCTTGCGGGCGACTGCACGAGCGTGACCATCAACAAGATGCCCGCGATGGCGATGATCTGACGGGTGGTGATCGTCTCGTTGTCGACCAGGCCCCACAGCATGGCGATCACGGGCACCACGTACGTCACCATGCCGGCGAACAGCGGGCCGCGTTCTTGCACCATGCGCACGAACGCCCAGACGCACGCCCCCGTGCCACAGATCCCGAGTGTCATCAGGGCGAACAGAGCGAGGCCGTAGCCTTCGCGCGGCCCGGGCGGGCCGACACCGAGCGAGTCGGCCAGCGGTTGCCCGAACGCCAGCGGCGCGAGCGTCACGCTCGCCGTCGCCATCATGAAGGCGGACAGCGGGGTCGGGTCGGCCTCTTTCAGGTTGCGGCGTATCCAGGTGTTGCCGATCGCGTAGCTCAGCGGGATGGTGACCGCCATGGCGAGCAGGCCGAGGTGGATGCCCCGCTGCTCACCGTCGTAGATCAGCAGGAAGACGAACAGTAGACCACCGAGCACGCCGATCATCTGCCGCTTGGTCGGCTTCACGCCGAGCATCGGGATCGAGACCAGGATCGTCAGCAGCGGCGTGAAGGCGACGGTCATACCGAAGAAGCTGTGGCCGAAGCCGCTGGAGATCAGCATCGGCTGCGCGGCGTACGGGTAGGCGTTCGCCAACAGGCCGATCGCCCCGATCACCGGCAGGTCGCGCCGGCGGAGCCGCTGCCGCCGATCGAGGGTCGCCCACAGGACCGCCATCAAGGCCGCGGCGTTAGAGACCCGCCAGAACCCGACCTCCGCCGGCCCGAACCAGCGGGTCGCCCGGTCCATGAGGATGAAGTTCGACCCAAAGAAGAGGCAAACGACGGTGAAGTAGACGTAAGCCATCGGGGCGGGTGGCGAGGTGGGCAGGGCAGGGGGGGCGACGCCATTGTAGACGCCTCGCCGCTGTCGGCCCATGAGGGACTCGCCGGCGTGTGCATTGGTTCGCACCCGCCCGCTACGGACAGACGCTTCATCGCACGCGGCACTTGAAGGTGATCAAGCCACCTTCCTTCGCCGGCAACTCGCCGTCGATCTGCCAGCGGAGCACCAGCGAGCCGGCGCCGTTGCGGGCCGTTGAGAACTCGGCGTCGCGGCTGCTCTTGGCGGAGTCCTCGACGTACTCCAGCCGGGTCGTCAGGTTGTCGACGATCACCAGGTCGGTGAGCGGTGCTTCGCCCACGTTGTCGTAGCGGAGCGTGAACTCGACCTCGTCGCCCGGCAGGGCGGTGTCGGTCGAGGCGCACTTCACCAGTCGTAATCGGGGGCAGCCCTCTTTCGTTTGGTAGAGCAGGCCGGGATGGTCGGGCGAGAACATCGCCGAAGCGCCCTGGCCGGAGATCGCGACCTGCACCTCTTGGTCGCCGGTCCACGTGATCGCGGCGAGCGTCCGTTTGGCGACGATCGGCCCCTCGGACATGACGATCTGGCCGGCGTGGACCAGTTGCAGGTTCGCGTACGGCGCGACCAGGCCGCGGACCTCGGCCGCCGCCAGCAGGCGAACCAGTTCGCCCGGTTGCTGACGCCCCTTGTACAGGCCGGGCGGCAAGGGCAGGACCTGACCCTTCAACGCGACGTTCTGCAACGACGTGCTCGCCGGCTGCGTGCGGTCCGCCTCGGCGGGGCCGAAGATGTCACCCGTCTGACCAACGAAGTCGCGCTGTTCGGCGCCCATCGGGTAGACGACCCGTCGGACCGAGGCGAAGCGCGGCGCGTAGATGCACGTCCGCGTGCTGGGCACGACGTTGATGCGGCCTTCGCAGCCGGTGTACGTGGCGACCGTGTCCTCTTGCTCGAGTCCGACGAGCGACCCGTCGCGGAGCACGCCGGCGTTCTCCGAGTGGTCGCCGCCGTCGCACAGGTACTCATCGCCCGGCCCGGCGTAGCACTCGGGCTTACAGCAAGGGCAGCCGTCGACGACGCACCCCCCCTCGCAGCCGCCGCCTTGGCAGCCGCCATCGCCCAGCGAGCACGAGCCATTCTCACAGGGGCCGTTCGCACCGGGGCCGTCGGTCGGGCAGGTGAGGCACTCTTGGCCTTCGGCGCGGCACGAGCACATCAAGAGCGTCGCGACGACGATCAGCGTCCGCCGGAACCAGGTCGGCATCAACGGTTCGTTGTGAATCGTATTCATGCTGGTTCTCGGAAGATCAAACCACGAAGGGCGCGATGAGCTTCGTCGTGGAGGCTTCACTCGCGGCCGGCGGCCTGCTTGATCTGCTTGTCTTGCTGACGGGTGGCGAGCGGAGTCGGCTCGGCGTAAACGCCCGAGGCGAGGACGCCCGTGCTGCGGGCGCCGATCCGCAAGATGGCGATCGGGCGGCCGAGCCCCTCGGCGAGGACCATCGGGTCGTCGCCCGGCCGGGCCTCGAACCACTGCTGCCCGCCGATCTTCTTCTCGGAGACCGGCAACGCGGTCTTCGGGTCTTCGACGTAGATGATGCGAGTGATGTACGCCCCCTCGGCGGCGAGGCCGATGTCTTCGGGCGTCAGCTCGATCGGCAACGGGAACTCGAGTTCTCGCCCGCAGGGTGGGTAGGTCCGATCGATCACTTCGACCGACGGGTAGACCACCACACTGCGGCCGTGAACCTCCGCGTCGACGCGGAAGCGGTAGACCAGGCCGACCTGCAGGCCGACCTTGAGCCGCTCCGAGCGGAGCGTCGATTCGCCGTAAGAGCCGCTCGCGGCGACGGACACCCCGCGGGGCGTCCGCAGCTCGACCGGCTGCATGTATCCGGACAACGGTCCGCCTCTCAGAAGCCGCTGCTTCCCAATCGCTCCCGGTGGCATGACGCCGGCGTTAAGCCATTGCTGGGGCGGTTCGGCGGCCGAGTTAGGCGTACCCGGACCGAACGTTCCCAGCGACGCCAGCAGCATCGCACTGCCAGCGGCAAGTCCCCGCCGAAGCGGGGCGCATCTGAGAGGACGGACCGTTGTCATGGTTTCGCTATCGTGTCGTAGAAGTCATGGGACGACGCTTGGTTGTGCGAACGATCACTCGCACACTTCCCCGCCGCCGTGAGGGTACATCTGGGCCCCGTTGATCGCCGTGCCGATGCCCGAGCCGAGCTTCAGGCTGCCGGAGATCGGGTTGAACGGGGCGCGGTGGACCTCGTCGACCTTCACGTGAGTGACCGGTCGCGGGTAGTTGATGCCCGGGCGGTGCTTGACCGACATCTTGACCGCGTTGGTCGGAGGCGGCAGCACAACCCGTGTGCGGTTCTTCATCACGTGCTTCCGCAGACCGGCCGGCGAACCCAGCGGGATGTGCGGAGGGCCGGGCAGACCGATCGGGGTGCCCGTGTAAGGCATCCCGTACTGCGGGCCGCCGGCGATCATGTGCGGCGGCATCGGCTGCGGAGCCATGCCGCTGGTCGGCATGCCCATCGGCATCCCGCCGCCACCGCCCATGCCCTGGCCGTTGATCGGCGGGTAGCCGCCCGAACCCGAAGAGGCGTAGCCGCCGCCCGAGGACGAGCCGCCGTTGGGGCCGCAGGTGTTGCAGTCGCTGCCGTTGTACTGAGCGGGAACGACGTTCCCCTGGTAGGCGCCGCCGACCGTGCTGAGGTCCTTGCCGCCGATCCGCAGGATCGCGAGGATCGAGCCGCGACGGTCCGCTTCGGCGACCGGGTCGACGCCCGGATCGAGCCGCGTGCTGACGAGCGTCTCAACCCCCGAGAGGGCCAGCTCTTGGAACTCGGGGTCCGGCAGGTAGATCACCTTGGTGACGAAGTTGCCGCTCATCACCTGGTCGAAGTCTTCCTCGGTGAACTGCACCGGGATGGTGGCGTGGGCGAGGAAGGCGTCGGTCCGCGGCGTGACCGGGGCGACCTCAAGCGTCGGGTAGAGCGTGACGCCGGCGCGGCCCGGGATGTTCGAGAGCTTCAGGCGGTAGATGGCGCCCTGCGGGAAGTCCTGGCGACCCGGCACAAAGAGCGGAGCCGAGTCGAACATCCCTTGGCCCGAGACGTCCCAGGCGACGCTGAGACCCTCTTCGCCAACGAACTGGATCTGCGAGGTCGTCCCGCCGGCGCCGGCCCCCATGAGGCCTCCGCCGTCGCAGCCCTCGGTGTAGCCGTCCGTGCTGTAGCCGCCGTTGGTCGAGCAGCTGCCGTCCTCACAGTACTGGCACTGTTGGGCGCCGTAACAGCCGCCGCAGTTGGAGGGCGAGCCGGGCCCCTGCATGGGCGGCGTGCCGCCGGGGCCCCAGCCTTGGGGCGTGGCGGGCATCGTGTTGCCCATCGGCGGCGGGATGACGCCCGGACCGGGGCCTCCGACGCCGGGGCCCGGGTGCATGAGCTGCGACGCGGGCGGCAGGTTGTAGGCGAGGCGTCCGCCGCAACCCACCGCCGCCACGGCGGCCGCTAGCAACGAATTTGCGATCAGTGTTTGCACGCGCATCAGTCTCCCCCCTCGGCTGGTCGACGCCTGGTCGGTCCGGGGCTTCCTGCCCCGGACTCGTGCGTCGCCTGATTGGCTTGGTTTGGTGTGGGCTCGTCCCGGGCAGCCGGGCCACGGGCAACTGCCGTGGACTCACCGCCGGAGCGATCCCTAGACTCTCGCCACCACGCGTCTACGCAGACGCGGCGCGCCGAGAGCCTGTTCCCCAGGGCATAGGTTCGGCCCCGCACAACGCGTTTCTTTGGCGAAAGCGTCAAAACCCGCACATGACGACTACCCCTCCCGACCCGACCCCATCACGCAAGAGCCCGGGCTGGCGATTGCGGGGCTTGGTGCTGCTCGTTTCCGGGGTCGTTGCTTATTACGGCCTCGAGCTCACCGACCGCCTGCTAGCAGACCGCTTGGCGCGGGAACGGATCGACGGGGTCATCGAAATCGTCGAGACCGTCGCGGAATCGGACCCGCTGGCGGCCCCCTCCACCGCCGCTCGCCTTGAGGAGGGACCGGGCAACCCCTTGTTGCGGCGTGGGGCCGAGTTGTTCGAGCGTAGCGGATCGATCTCCGCCGCCATCCGACAGGAGGGCTGGCTCGACGGGGCCGCCGTCCACACGCAGGGGGTCTACCACCAGAGCGGCGGCGGCGACGAGCGGAAGTTCCTGCTGGAGGTGACCGGCGAGCTGGCGGGCGCCCCGACCCGGCTGCTGCGGCTCTCCGACGGCCAGTTCTTGTGGACCGACCTCGCTTGGGGGCACGACCCCTCGCACCCGGAGCGTTCGGTGACGCGCATCGACTTGCGCGAAGTCCGGCAACTGATCACCAAAGCCGGCGCCAACGCGTCTCTCGATTGGTCACGATTCGGTGGCGTGCCGATGCTTCTCGCCGGCCTCGACGAGGCCTTCACCTTCGGGCCGCCGCACCGGATGCATTTCCGTGGCGACACGGTTCTCGCGATGGTGGGCCGCTGGCGCGAATCGCGTCGGGGGCAACTGGTCGAAGGGGGCACGCTTCCCAGGCGGGCGCCGCAGCATGTGGTGATCGCCCTGTCGGAGGCGGATTCCTTTCCCCGGCTCATCGAGTACCGCGACGCCCGCGACCCCCTCTCCGACGAGGGCATGCCCGACGAGTCGATGCTGCGTCCGAGCACCAAGCCGCTGCTGAAGATCGAGCTGGCTCGCCGGCCGATCCGAGCGCCGCACGACCCGCGGCTGTTCGCTTACCGGGCGAGCGACGACAACTGGGTCGATCGGACCGACCGCGAGCTGCGTCTGCTCCGCGATCGCCATAGCGGCGCCGGCCTGCTGGCCGAGGCGCCGACCGAGCGGCGTTAGCGGGCGGGTCACATCAGGTGGCCGACCCCGTTGTACGAAACGATCTTCGCCTTCCCGTCTCGCCAGCGGACCAGGTTGATGCAGCAGTTCGCCTGCGGAATGAAGTAGCCCTTGGCGAGCGGGATCTCCAGCAGCGAGCTGACGTAGACCCGGTTCACCACGCTGTGCGCCGTCACCGCGATCTCCTGCCCGACGTGCCGCTGCATCAGCCCGGCGAGCGTCGGGGCGATGCGGTCGCGGAGGCCTTGGAGGGTCTCGCCCCCCGGGTAGCCGTTCACGCCCGGGTCCTCGCGGAAGGCGCGGTACGCCTCGGGGTGGTTGCGTTCAATGTCGGGCCAATTGCTCCCCTCCCACTCGCCGACGTTCACCTCGCGGAGCGAGTCGACCGGTGTGACCTCGAGGCCGTGCCGTTCGGCGACGGCGGCGCCGGTCTCCATTGCCCGGTGCAGGGGGCTCGAATAGACCGCTCTCAGCGGACGCCCCGCTAGGGCTTCTGCCGCGCGGGCGGCCTGCTCCCGGCCGAGCGGCGCCAGCGGCTCGTTGACGCCGTCCCCTTGCATGACGGGCGGGTCAACTAGGTTGGGCGGCGTCGCCCCGTGACGCAGCAGATACATCACGCACGAGTCGTCCGACGGCAGGTCGATGAGCGAGGGCATTCGAGTTGTGAGTTGTGAGTTGTGAGTTGTGAGTTGCGAGTTGCGAGTTGCGAGTGCCGGAGTCGTGTTCCTCAGCCCCCGACGGGAGTCAGGGGATTCAGGCCCCCGCAAAGCTCCTCGCGTCGCGGTCCCAAGGCGGGGTCGCTTCGATCGCGGGCAGGACCTGCTCGACCGACTCAACCACGCTCCACATCGCGCGGTGTTGTGGGTTCATGAACCGCTCATCGACCGCACGGTTCAACGTCGCGAGCAACGGATTGAAGTAACCGTCCTGATTGACGACGACGATCGGCTCGAAGAACAGCCCGAGCCGTTTCCAGGTGATCGCCTCGAGCAGCTCCTCCAGCGTGCCGCACCCGCCGGGCAGGGCGACGGTGGCGTCGACGCCCTCGAGCATCGTCCGCTTGCGCTCGTGCATGTCGGCGACCAGCCTCAGCTCGGTCAGCGCGGTGTGGCCCCACTCGACCTCGTCCATGAAGTGCGGCAGCACGCCGACGACGCGTCCCTCCCCGGCGAGGGCCCCGTCGGCCAGTGCGCCCATCGAGCCGACCGCACCGCCGCCGTACACGATTTCGACGCCCGCTTCGGCGAGCAGCCCGCCGAGGCGGCGGGCCGACTGGGCGTACTTCGGATCGGCCGAGCGGCTCGACGCGCAGTAGACGCAGACGGTGCGAGGTTTCTTGTCGGGCATCGGGGCGGGGCAGGGGGGTTAGCTTCGTTGGCGGGCGAGGGCGGCGGCGCTCCGTACCGCGGCGAGCATGCCGCCCGTCTCCGCGACGCCGCGCCACGCTTTATCGGGCGCGGTGCCGTGGGCGACGCTCGTCCGCACGATCGGCAGGCCAAGCGTGATGTTCACCGCGCCGTGCATGCCGAGCAGCTTCAGGGCGATGTGCCCCTGGTCGTGGTACATGGCGACGACCGCGTCGAACTCGCCGCCGACGGCGCGGACCATCAGCGTGTCGACCGGGTGCGGGCCGCTGGCGTCGATGCCGGCGGCACGGGCTTCGGCGATCGCCGGCGCGATGAGACGCGACTCCTCGTCGCCGAACAGGCCGTCCTCGCCCCCGTGTGGGTTCAGGGCCGCGACGCCGACACGCGGGTTCTCAACGCCGTAGGCGACCGCCGCGTCGTGGGCGAGGCGACACTTCTCGACGATCCGTTCGGTCGTCAGTTGCTCAATTGCATTGCGGAGCGAGGTGTGCAGCGTCGTGTGCACCACGCCAATGCCCGCTCGCGTCTTGGGCGCCAGCTCCTGCGGCAGGTAGAGCATCATCGCGAATTGCTCGACGCCGCAGAGCTCGGCGAGCAGTTCGGTGTGGCCGGGGTAGTCGTGCCCGGCCGCCTGCAGGGCCGCCTTGCTGAGGGGGGCGGTGACCAGGCCGTGGCAGTCGCCGGCGAGGGCGCCCTTTGCCGCGGCGACGACCGCCCGGTAGGCCGCCTCGCCGGTCGCCGCGTTGACGACGCCCGGTGTGAACTCGCCGAGCGCGGTTGGCAGGCTCTCCAGACAGGGCATCACGCTCGGCGAGGCTTGGTCGAATCCCGCGGGCCAGTCCTTGGCGGCGATCGCTTTGCAGCGTGTCTCCAGCAGATCGATCGCCCGCGTCATCGCGCCCCGATCGCCCACGACCAGGGGCCGGCAGGTCTCGAAGAGCCGCGGGTCGTTCCACACCGCGGCGAGGATTTCCGGCCCAACGCCGGCCGGGTCGCCCATCGTCAGCGCCAGGCGGGGCAGGGCGGCGTGGCTGGGTTCGGGGGCGGGCATCGGCGGGGCGTCGCGGTGAGACAGCTTGGCAGGCGGTGATTCTAGGCCGCTAGCGTCCCCAGGGACACCGAGCGGGGTCCGGCTGTGCCGACTGGCGAAGGGCGTCGCGTCGCGCCGGTCGCCCCGGCTCGGGCGGTACCGCGGGACTCCCCGCCGGGGGCCGGCCGATGCCGTCCTACGGGTTGGGGCGCGTGCGCGCCGAGTCTGCCTCTGTTCGGAAAAGGTCCCCGTGAAGCCTTGGCTCTCCTTAGCGATCGTCGCGACGCTGGCCGCGACCGCTTGCGCTGAGGAGGGACCGGCCCCGGCCGGGGTCGCCACGGGCGCCCGGAGCGAGACCATCCTGCAACGCGACGCCGCCGGCCGCGTCCGGGTGCGGCGTGAGGTGCGGCTCAACGCGGAGGGCGACTACGTGAACCACGGCGCCTGGCGCTCGTGGGACGTTGAGGGCCAGCTCATCGGCCAGGGTCGCTACGCCTGGGGCGAGCCGACCGGGGCGTGGTGCCGCTGGGCGGACACGGAAGACTCGCCGCTGCTGGCGACCCAGCCGTTCGCGGGCTTCACCGGCCCGTTCCTTTCGCAGGCCGGCTATCGCGACGGCAAGCTCGAGGGCGCTTGGTCGATCTTCGACGCCGAGGCCCGGCTCGTCAGCCAGATCGACTTCCGTCAGGGCCAACGCCACGGCGAAGCGGTCCTCTATACGCCCGAGGGCCAGGTCTTCCGCCGCAGCCGGTTCGCCGAGGGGCAGCCGGTGGGCGAAGTCGAGCTCCAGGACGCCGCCGGCGGCTTGAGGGCGGTAGCCAGCTACGAGGCGGGGCGTCAGCTCATCCAGCGCGTGGAGCACCACCCTTCGGGCGCTCTGAAGAGCCGCGAGTCGTGGCTTGGGCCACTGACCCGCTCCGTCAGCCCCGATGACCCCTGGCGGCTCGCCTTGGCCCGGTACGAGGCGACCGGCGAGGAACTCCGTCACGGCGTTCGGGAAGCGTGGTGGCCCAACCGGCAGCCAAAGCTGCGGGCCGAATACGAGCGCGGCGTCGCGACCGGCTCGGCCCGCTGGTGGCACCCGAACGGCCAATTGGCCCTGGAAGGAAAGTACGAGAACGGTCTCGCCGAAGGGGATTGGTCGTGGTGGCGCGAAAACGGCCTCCGCGCCGCCGCCTGCCGCTACGCCGCGGGCGAGCCGGCGGGGGACTGGACTCAGTGGACGGCCGACGGCCGGCGGGTCGATTCAGCCCATTCGGTGGCTCGGCGTCCGAGTGAGGGGCTGATTCGCTGAAACGCCCCGATAACCGGAGCGACCGACACGATCGACGATCATTTGCCGGATTGCCCCGTTCGGCTCGCGTGGAATGGGGGGGATGGCTGTAAAGGGCAAGCTGGTCAACTATATTGGCTTGCAGCCCGGTAACAGGGGCTCTTTGATTCACGCCCCTCGGAACCCGCACCACTCCCTATGGCGAAAGCGATGTCGATCTTCGGCATGGCCGTGGCCGGCCTGCTCCTGCTGGCCTTCGGCCTCGACATGGTGATTGGCGCGCCGTTCGGCGGCGCGAGCACCGTCATGGACGCCGGTTTTGCGGTGGCGGCGGCGATCCTCGGCTACATGAGCTTCGACGCGTTCCGCTCGGCCGGCTGAGCCCTTTCGCTCTAGAGCCGCATCTGCCAAGACGCCCCAGCCGCGGGCGGCAGCCCGCCGATCTGGCTGAGCGACTCGATTGGCCCCTCGGCCCCTTCTTGTTCCACCGGCATCGGCCCGTGGCTGTGCGTCTCCAGCTGACGCGCCAGCTCGGCGACTCCCAGACCCAACACCAACGCCATCGAGAGGGCGATCCGGTCGTGGTCGTGGAACTGCAGCTCCGGCAGCAGGTCGCTCATCGCGACGCACAGGAACACCCCGGCCGAGAAGGCGACCCCCGCCGCCACGCCGGTGGAGGCTTCCCCCTCGCCGCCGAGCGGGGCGACGCCCAGATTGAACAGCAGCACCCCAGCGGGCACCGCCAGGGCGAACAGGCCGTTCACGGCCGCCTGCATGCCAGCCGACCAACGCCCGTGTCCCATGAGCACGGCGATCGTCATGGCGTCGAGCGGCTTGTGCAGCACAATCGCGACGAACGCCCCCAGGCCGGCCCAACTGGCTCCGTCCGGCGCGTGCCGCACGCTCGCCGCCAGGGCCACGCCCGCCAGCAGGCTGTGCAACGTCAGCCCCATCGCGGCGCCGCTCCACGAGAGTTGCGGAGCGTGCTCGCTGTGCGAGTGGTCGTGGCCGCAGCTGTGCCCGCCGTGGCCCGTCTCGTCGTCGTCGGGGGCGTCGTGGTGGTGGAAACAGAAGAACCGCTCGATGAAGAACATCGCCAGGAAGCCGACGAGCGTCCAACGGAACACGCCGAGCGTCGCCGAGGGATTGATCCCTTCGGACGCGGCGTTCGAGGCGGCGATCGCATGCGGCAGCAGGTGCAGCATCGCCACGCCGAGCATCGTGCCCGCGACGAAGCTGACGATCAGCTCGGTCCGCCGGTGGGAGAGCTTCATCCACCCGGGCAGCAGCCCCCCCGCGACCGAGGCGGCGACGATCGCCAGGCAGTAGTAGGCGAGCAGGACGTTGGGCACGGGCGGGGCGAGGGTTTGACAGGATCGAGAAGATAGACAGGATCGGGGCTGTCGTTCACGAAAACTAGCCCTCACCCCTGGCGATTCTTGGCGCCGAGGGCGTCCTGGCGGTTCCGATATGCGAGCAGTCGTTCAACGAGTCAGCGAAGCGAGCGTCACCGTCGAGGGGGAGGTCGTCGGGCAGATCGGGCCCGGCCTGATGGTCCTGCTCGGCGTCGCCGCCGGCGACGGCGAAGCGGAGGCGCGGTGGATGGCTGACAAGCTTGTCGGGCTCCGCATCTTCGAGGACGACGAGGGCAAGATGAACCGCTCGTTGCTCGACACGGGGGGCGGCATGCTGGTCGTCAGCCAGTTCACGCTGCTGGGCGACACCCGCAAGGGGAAACGACCCAGCTTCATCGGCGCCGCCCCGCCCGACGAGGCCAACTCGCTCTACGAACACTTCGGCGGCCTCGTCCGCGAAGCGGGCGTCGAGGTCGCGACGGGGCGGTTCCGCACGGAGATGCGCGTCGCCCTGGTGAACGAGGGGCCCGTGACGCTCGTCGTCGAGTCGCCGCAACGCTAGAGCAGGCTTCCGTTAATCGTAGCGGTTGGTCGGGCTGCGGCTTCGTTGGGCCGCGTTGACCTGCATCGACGAAGCACCGCTTCGCCTGCTTCGGTCGCCTTGCCCAGCTCGCCTCGCCGACGACCTACTCGCTACGATTAACGGAAGCCTGCTCTAACGCCTACCGCCAGCCGGGCGGCGCTTGGCTGTTGTTCGGCATGAATTCGTGGTCCCGGCGTTCGCGGGGCGGGGCGAACCAACGCGAGTTGTCGGGGCGCCTAAAGATCGGCGGCGGGGTGGCAGGCCGTGTCGGCGCCGGCGCGGAGCGAGGCGTTTCCTGCCTCGGAGCCGCAGATGACAAGGCGTTCGCGACCGCTTCGGTCGGCTCCGACTCACGCGGCCGGATGGCGAACCGGTCCTTCACGCCGTCGAGGCGTTCCGAAGCGACGCGCAGTCGTTCCGCCGCCTCGGGGTTGCGCAGCTCGAGCCGGTCGAGCACCATCGAGTCCATCGAGATCGCCAACACCACGGCCGCCAGCTTGGCGTAGGTCGAGAAGTTGGCCCAACCCTTCTTGCCCCAGAACTTGATCGCTGAGCCGAACGACTTCTTAAACCGCGGCACCACACCGCGCGTGTCGACGCTGTAGATCTCGTCGAGCAGCAGGTGACTGAACGACCCGAGGCCAACCGCCGCTGCCTTCAGGTAGCGTTCGAACACGTCGGTCGGGCTGCTGATGAGGAAAGCGAGCCCGGCGAAGATCAGCACCGCGGGGATGCTGTGCCACATGCCGCGATGGACGCTCCAACGGCCGATCAAATCGGCGGCGACAAAGCGGATCAGAAAGTAGAGCCCCGCCGCGGTCAGCACGATCACGTCGTGCTCGAGTTGCAGATCGCGCAGCCGGCTCACCAAGAGCATCGGGATGATGGCCGCCGCGAAGCCCATCGCCTCGCGGCGCGGCACGCCCGAGTCGCTGTCGACGTCCGGCAGCATCCCCGCGACGCCACACAGCCCGCCCGCGACCAGCGAAGGGGCCAGGTCGAAACCCGCCCCGGTCGCGACCACGGCGTACCCGGCGCCGATGGCGCTGGAGAACGTCACGTGGGTGCGGAAATCGGCCACGGTGGGGGAGGGCCTGTGCTATGGGGATTGGGTGGGCGAGGGCAGGGTAGGGAAGGGCGGCGTCCGGCGGAACACGAAACGCCCGCGTCGCGTGCTAGCAGGGCAGCCGTGGGGGAGAGGCGCCAAGCCGCTATTCGGCCATCCGCCGCCGGTCGCTAGACTGCCTGCCCTCCACGCCCCATGCCCCGCGCCACGATCGACCGCTTCCATGGCCACTTACGACCTCTTGATGCTAGCGATCCTCGTCGGCTTGACGTTGTACGGGTACTTCAAGGGGATGGCTTGGCAGATCGCCTACGTCGCGTCTTTTGTGGCGAGCTACTTCCTGGCGGTGCGGTTCGCGGACCGAATCGCGCCGCAGATCACCTTCGTGAACCCGCCGGCGAACAAGTTCGTCGCCATGGCGATCATCTACGCGGGGGCGTCGCTGGGCATCTGGATGCTCTTCCGAGTCGTCCGCAAGATGATTGATAGCGTGAAGATGGAAGGCTTCGACCACCAGATGGGCGCGCTGATCGGCTTCGGCCGTGGCGTGCTGTGGTGCGTCGGCGTGACCTTCGTCGCGTTGACCATGGTGCCGCTTCCGCAGGGCGCCAAGCAGCAGATCGTGAACACTAAATCGGGCTACTACATCGCTCGGTTGATCGACGAGACCGACGCGCTCTTCCCGCCGGAGGTCCACCAGGTCGTCGGTCCGTACCTCGATCGCCTGGGCAACGAGCTTCAAGGGAGCCCGCAGCCGAGTTCGCTCTTCCAACAGCAATCGACGCCCGCCGGTTGGCCCGCGGGCGAAGCGCCGGCGCAACAGCCGGCCGCTCCCGCCGCGACTCCCTCGTGGGGTCAGTCCGCCCCGGCTGCACCGTCTTCGCCGAGCGGTTGGCCTCAGGCCAGCGGCTCCGCGCCGCAGCAACCGGCGGCCCCTTCGGCGAGCGATTTCGGCTGGCCCACCTCCACGAACAACGCCCCGCCCGCCACACCGGCTCAGCAGGTCACGTGGCCCCAGTGGGACCGCTGAACCGAGCGTTTGATTTCGCTGCGTCCCCCAGCCAGGGCGCCAGGCCGAAATCATCCGCCAGAGAGCCCCTTCGCGTAAAACAACGCGGCCCCGGCGCCGTCGGCGTAGGTCGCTTGACGGAATCCGAACGACTCGTAGAGCACCTTCGCCCTCGTGTTGTTCTGGAGCACCTCGAGCGTCAGCTTGCAGCAACCGAGCTCGCGGGCGTATTGCTCCACGGCGCCGAGCAACGCCCGACCCACGCCGCACCCCCGCGCCGCGGGCAGCACGGCGACGTCGTGCAGGTTGATGAGGGGCGCCGCCTTGAAGGTCGAGTAGCCGACGAACGCCGTCGTGATGCCGACCGGCTCGTCGCCCAGATAAGCGAGCCAGACGCGCGTCGTTGGGTGCTCGCGCAAGCCCGGGATCAGCCGCTCGCGCACCGCCGCGTCGAGCGGCTTGCCATCGCCCATCGGGTCGCGCGAGTAGGCGTCGAGCAGGGCCAGGACCGCCGCCGCGTCGCCCGGTTCGGCGAGGTCGGCGCGGCGGACGGTGAGCGTTTCGTTCATGGGAGTCGTCTGAAGAGGGCTGGTGGCGACCGATGTTCAATCGGCCCCAAACCCCGGGAAATAGAGCCCGAAACGAACATAACAGGGATTATCGGACGTTGGTCTGGGGTCTGCAGAAGGAGATGAAGCCCCTGCTGCCCCACGATCCACACGGCGAGCCACGCCCCCCACGCGATCGCAAGACGCCAGTCAGCGCTTAGAGGAGCGTCGGGAGGTTCGAGCCGTTTCGCAAGATCGATCCAAGCCGACCGCGAGCGGACGTAGCCGAGCACCGCGACGCCCACGCCGACCGCGATCAAGAGCGGCAGCGGCCAGCCGTGGAGCACGAGCTGGCCCGTGTCGGTGAGCCGCTCCAGCCCGCCGGCCGCCAGGTAGACCCCGCCCGCGAGCAAACAGAACGCGGCCCCTGCCCTCAGCACGGGCCCGATCAAACCACGCTCGATCTTCCACAGAGGCGCCGTCAGCTGCGGCGCGATCCAGCCCACCAAGAACCCGCTCCACAGGACCACGCTCGGCCGCGGGTTCGGATTCACCAGCGTGTGCGGCAGGTGTCCGGGCCGAAGTTCAATCGACGTGATTTGCCCACCGGTGAGGATCGCGGCGGCGACGTGGCCCAGCTCGTGCGTCAGGAGCATGGCGAGCCACATCCAGATGATGGCTACGAGCAGGATGGCGATTTTAAGCAGGTGATTGCCATCGTTCGCCATGCTTTCGGCCAGCCGTCAGAAGGAGGAACCACCAAGGCACGAAGGACACGACGGCCGCCTTCTCGGCGCAGAACCTGTCGGCTGACTAGGCCCCGCGCAAGCCGAGTGGCGTTGCGTCACCTGGTTGGTCGTCGTGCTCTTCGTGCCGTCGTGGTTCAATCCGGCGCCACGCTCACGCCTCGACGCCTTCCAGGAACTGTCCGATCTGGCGGAACTTGTCGTAGCGCTCGGCGACGAGCTGGTCCTTCGGCTTCTCCAGCAGCTCGCGGAGGTTCTTCGTGAGGTACTGCTTCATGCGGGCGGCCATCTGGTAGTGGTCGCGGTGGGCGCCGCCGAGGGGCTCCTCGATGACGTCGTCGATCGCGCCGAGCTCTTGCAGCCGCTTCGACGTGAGCTGCAGCGCGCGGGCTGCCCGGTCGGCGAAGTCGTGGCTCTTCCAGAGGATGCCCGCGCAGCCCTCGGGGCTGATCACCGAGTAGTACGCGTGCTCCAGCACCGCGACGCGGTCGCCCACGCCGATGCCGAGCGCCCCGCCCGAGCCCCCCTCGCCGATCACGATACAGATGATCGGCGTTTCGAGCTTGGACATGAGCAGCATGCTCTCGGCGATGACCTGCGCCTGGCCGCGCTCCTCGGCGCCGATGCCCGGGTACGCGCCCGGCGTGTCGATGAGGCAGACGATCGGCATGCCGTACTTGGCGGCCATCTCCATCTTGCTCATCGCCTTGCGGTAGCCCTCGGGGTGGGCGCAACCGAAGTAGCACTCGGTCCGCTCTTTGAAGGTCTTCCCCTTGTGGTGGCCGACCAGCATCACCTTGAGGCCGTCGAGCTTCGCGAAGCCGGTCCGCAGCGCGCGGTCGTCGCCGAAGAACTTGTCGCCGTGCAGCTCGACGAACTCGTCGAAGACCAGCTCGACGTAGTCGGTGAACTTCGGCCGGTCCTGCAGGCGGGCGACGCGCACCGTGTCCCACGCGTCGAGGCTGCCGTACACGTCGCGGATTGTGTCGGCGAGGTGACGCTTCTTGCCGCGCAGCTCCTCGTGCTGCTCGGGCGTCTTATCGGCCACCGCCTCGAGGCGATGGACTTCCTCTTCGAGCTCGACGAGGGGTAGCTCGAATTCTAATCCGGGTCCTGCTGACATAACGGTGTGTTCGGTAGCTGGTGGCTGGTTTATCGATCTCCCTCCCCCTGTGTGGAGAGGGCTGGGGAGGGGGTGATTCGGGTACCCGGGTTCTTCACCCCTTCCTGACCCTCCCCATCAAGGGGAGGGAGCTTCTTATCACCCCTGTATTCCGTGGTTGGCCTATTCGGGCTTCTCTTCGTCTTCTTCGGTTGGCTTCTCGGGCGGCGTGTAGAAGATCGGCTCGCTCTTGATCTTCACCATGACCTCCTTCATCGACTGCGGGCGGTCGTCGCGACTCTTCGCCATCATCCGCAGCACGAACGCCGCGAAGTCGGGGTGGATGTTCGAGTCGATCACCGTGAGCGAAGGCGGCCGCGCCTTCAGGTGCCGTTGGAGCAGCTCCTGGGGGCTGTTGGCGGTGAACGGCAGCTTGCCGGCGAGCAGCTCGTACGCCATGCAGCCGAAGCTGTAGATGTCGTCGCGCGGGTCAACGCCCTGCCCCCGGATCTGCTCGGGGCCCATGTAGCTGTAGGTGCCCTGCACCTTCGTCTTGCCGCCGAGCAGCTTGCCGAGGCCGCCCGTCTTCTTGGCGGCGATGGTGAAGTCGATGAGGCGGACCTCGTTGGCGTCGTTGATCAGGTAGTTGTCGGGCTTCACGTCGCGGTGGACCCAGCCCTTCTCGTGCATGTGCGCGAGGCCGGCGGCGGCGTTGGTGAGCACGTCCTTCAACCGCCATTGCAGGGCCCGCACGTTGGCGGTGATCTGCTGCTTCAGGTTGGGCGTCTTGAAGAACTCCATGAGGAGCCAGGCGCCGTTCTTGCCCGATCCGTAGTCGTACGTCGTGATGCACGACGGGTGATCGAGCGCCTTGCCGACGGTGTACTCGTGCTTCAGCTCCTTGACGCCCGCGCTGCTGTACTTCGAGCTGTCCTTCGGGAGCCACTTCATGGCGAAGGCGTCGGAGCCGGACAGCGCGCGGACCGCCCAGATCTCGTAGAGCGCGCCGGCCCGGATCAGGTGGTAAAGGCGGTAATCGCCGACGATTTCGTTCTTCCGCGCCACACGCCGTCTCGCTGTGGGGAGGTTTTCCCGTGGTCCCTGGCCCGAAGTCCCTTGGGGGCCGAGACTTACAGTCTATCTGACCGGTAGGGTCGGAGGAAGAGCGTTGGACTGGGGGGCGAGGGGGCATGGCGGCGGCCGGCGGGCGTACCGGCACCTCGTTTCCGGGCCGCTAACGGTGGACCGACCCGACTAAACCCGGTCGGGCAGGTTGGGCCACATCGAGTCGAGCCGATCGAAACTCTGGAGCGTCTGGACCACCGCGCGGGCTGGGGCAATCCAGATGTCGGGGTAAGTGACCTCTCCGGCGGCCGGATCGACCGGGAACGCGAGCCGCTCCTCATTGAGCGAAAACCGGGCGTCGACGCCCGGCTTGTTGCCGCGGGCATCGACCCGAACCCACCCCCCTGCCCCGCTCAGGTAGATGGCGTTGAAGCCGTGCAGCTCGTAGCCCTCGTGGGGCGGGTCCTTGCGGAGCCGCTGGTAGCAGAAGCCCGCCGGGATGCCCACCGCCCGACAGAGCGCGGCGAGCAAGTGGCTCTTTGCGTAGCAGATCCCAGTCCCGTGTTCGAGCACTTCGCTCGCGCGGCAGGTCACTACCCGGCCGTTGATGTCGTTCGTGTGCGGGATCTCATCGCGTACCCATTCGAACAGCCGTTGGGCTTGTTCGATCTCACCGGTGGCTCCCTCAACTAAACTCTCCGCTCGACGACGAACCGCCGGGTGGCCGAAGTCGATGATCTCGGTGTGGGGCAAGTAGTCGTTGGGGTCGATCGATTCGGGGTTCATCCGTACTCCACCCGCACCAGCACCAGCCCCTGCGGCGGGGCGGTCGGCCCCGCGGCGGCGCGGTCCCGGGCGGCGAGCACTTCGGCGACCCACTCGGGCGGCCGGGCGCCGCGGCCGACTTCGATCAGCGTGCCGGCGATCGTGCGGACCATGTTGTAGAGGAAGCCGTCGCCGGTGACCGTGAGGTCGATCCGCTCGCCGCCGTCCGCCGGGCGTGAGGTGACGGTCAGGTCGGTGATCGTGCGGACCGTGCTCGAGCGCTCCGAGCCGGCCGATTCGAGCGACGCGAAGTCGTGCCGCCCGATGAAGTGCGCCCCCCCCTGCCCCATCCGCTCGAAGTCCAGATCGGCCGCCTTCCAGTGCCAGACGTGCCCCCGGTCGAACAGCGGCGGGACCGGGCCGTTGTGGACCTGGTAGCGGTACGTCTTGCGGAGCGCGTCGTGCGTGGCGTGGAACCTGGCCGGCGCCGGCTCGACCGCGCGGACGACCACGTCGTCCGGCAGCAGCGCGTTCAGGCTCCGCAGCAGCCGGCGGGGTTCGAGGTCGGTCGCCGTTTCGACGCCAACGACCTGCCCCTCCGCATGCACGCCC
The DNA here is from genome assembly GCA_007745835.1 of Planctomycetes bacterium MalM25. Taxonomy (NCBI): domain Bacteria; kingdom Pseudomonadati; phylum Planctomycetota; species Planctomycetes bacterium MalM25. Next base: position 3,047,227 of record CP036424.1, on the reverse strand, counting down.
GCGTCGGTCCGGCCGCTCGCGGTGAGGCGGGGCTCCTCGCGCGTGACGGTCCGCCACGCGTCCTGCAACGCGGCCTGCACCGTCGGCTCGCTCGGCTGCCACTGCCAACCGGCGTACGCCGCGCCGTCGTAGGCGACGGTCAGCTTGAGCCAGTGCGTCGGCGGGTTAGCGGCGTCGGCCAACGTTGGGCCTGGTTGGTGGGCAAGGATTTCCCTCCCCCCTTGGGGTAGGGTTAGGGTGGGGGCTGCCGTGTACCCGGGATCGCCTCCTCCCCTAGCCCCTCCTCCTAAAGGAGGAGGGAGACTGAAGACTCAGACGGTCGCCGCGTTCTCGACCAGCAGCTCGGCGATCTGCACCGCGTTGGTGGCGGCGCCCTTCCGCAGGTTGTCGCTAACGCACCAGAAGGCGAGGCCGTTGTCGCACGAGAGGTCCTCCCGAATACGACCCACGAACGTGTCGTCGTCGCCGTCGCAGTCCTTCGGCATCGGGTACGAGCCGCTCTTCAGATCGTCGACGACCTTCAGTCCCGGCGTGGCGGCGAACAGTTCCTTCGCCTCGTCGACGGTGAGCTTGCGCTCGGTCTCGACCAGGATGCTCTCGCTGTGGCAGTTGCTCACGGGGACGCGAACGCACGTCGGGCAGACTTTGATCGATTCGTCGCCGAAGATCTTCTGGGTCTCGTAGACCATCTTCATCTCTTCGGACGTGTAGCCGGCGTGCTTCTCGCTGCCGATCTGCGGGATCAGGTTGAAGCCGATCGGGTAGGCGAACGCCGACGGGGAAAAGTCGGCCCCTTCTCCGGCGGAAGCGGCGAGCGCCGCCTTCGAGCTGTCGATCAGTTCCTGTTGCCCGGCGACGCCCGCGCCGCTGGTCGCTTGGTACGTGCTGACGACCACTCGCTTGATCTTCGCGGCGTCGTGCAGCGGCTTCATGGCGAGCACCATCTGCGTGGTGCTGCAGTTCGGGCTGGCGATCACGCCGGTGTGGGCGAGGGCCGCCTCGGGGTTCACCTCGGGAACGACCAGCGGGACGTTCGGGTCCATCCGCCAGAAGCCGCTCTCGTCGACGACCACGCAGCCGCGTTCCTTCGCCCAGGGGACGAACTGCTCGGCGACCTCGTCCGGCGTGCTGCCGATCGCCAGGTCGATGTCGGCGAACGCCTCGGGCGTCATCTCCTCCACCGGGTGTTGTTTGCCGGCGAACTCGATCGTCGTGCTGGCCGAGCGGGCCGAGGCGAGGAACTTGATCCGCTGGTGCGGGAATTCCCGCTCGGCCAGCAGCTTGCGGATGATGCCGCCCACGGCGCCGGTGGCGCCCACGATCGCGATGGTCTCGAACACGTCAGTCTGCCTCAAAGCGTTGGAGCGGCGCCCCCCTACAAACGGAGCGCCCGGGTCGAAAGGAAGACCGCAGTTTAAACCGCGGGTTCGCGCGGGGCCAGCGGCTGGGTAGCCCCAGCCCCGAACGGGCGCTCAGACGACAGCCCAGGGCGAAGCCCTGGGTCGATTGACGCCTACCAAGCCACATCGCCCTGAAGGGGCGAAACCCCCTTATTCGGATCATGCCCTTTCAGGGCTCCTGTTTGCGTGGCGACACAAGTCCCCAGGGCTTCGCCCTGGGCTGTCGTCTGAGCGTCCCTTCGGGGCTCAGGCCTACTCCGCGGGCTTCACGAAGAAACCGCTCAGCCAGCGGGCGATCGGGTCGCCGAGGCCGCGGACGAAGCCCGTCGGCAGGAACGCCGCGTTGGCGGTGAGCATCGCGAGGGCGAACTCGGGCATGCCCATCGCCAGGCCGATGAAGCCGTGTACGCCGACGGCCGTCAGCAGCACCAGCGGCCGCGTCCATCGGTTCCAGATCAGGCAGAGGTAGAACAGCTCGAAGAAGACCGTGGCGTGCGTCAGCAGCTCGGAGAACCAGAGGTACCCCGCGAGCCAGGTGCTGTCGAGCGAGCGGTACTCGACGTTCGCCACCGCGAACCAGATGGCGCTGCCGTCCCACCACGAGCCCCCCTGCAGCTTGCCGAGGCCGCCGAACAGGTAAATCACGCAGAGGTGCGTCTGGATGAGCCTTACGGCGAGCGTGGCGGTCCACGACTCTTCGACGTCATCCGGGTCGGCGTCGGTCTTGCCCCGCCGGATCGCCAGCAGCCGGTCGAGGCTGTACCGCGCGCCGCACGGGCCGAGCATCACGTACATCGCCAGCATCACGTTGATCTTATCGAGCCCGAAGAACGCGCCGGGCGTGACGTGCAGCGCGTAGCTCAACGCCATCAGGTAAGAGGCGATCGCGGCGAAGCGGCTGAACAGACCGACCATCAGCAAGAAGAAGACGATCAGGCCCAGGATGTGGAAGGTCCACACGGCCCACGGCGCCTGCGTGAGGTCGAAGAACCCGAACGCGAGACGCGGCCCGTTCATGCGGTCGGACATCTCGGGCGGGATCCACCCCTCGGCGCCGAAGAAGCCGAGCAGGTCGAACGTCCACACCGCGTGCGTCCACAGCAGCAGGAAGCCGGTCACCACGCGGATCGCGCACAGCACCCCGGGATCGCTCGGTTCGAACCAGAAGCGGTTCCAGACCGACGCGAGGCCGGCGAGGTACGACTTGATGGCGGCGGTGATGGTCTTCATAGCCCACCCCCGATCGGCAGCGGTTCGAACTCGGCGGGCGGCGCCTGGGGCTCGGGCGGCGCGGGAACCGGCAGCGGGTTCTCGAGCCCGGCGGCGGTCTCTTCGACCGTCGCGACCGCGGTGTACATCTCCGGCGCGTTCGGGTCGTCACCCGCGAGGACGCGTTCGGGGATCAGCAGGTTGTGCCGCACGCAATCGACCCGCACGCGCTCCCCACCATGAACTCGCAACAGCCGGCGGCCGTACGCGCGGAGTGACAGGTTCCGCCAATCGTCGGGGTGTATGTAGGGTGGGCCGAGGGAGGACTGGTCGGCGAGCATCATGTGCCGGTGGTACAGCAGGCGGGGCCACTGCTGGTCCGTGTTCGGGAACTCGCCCTCGGCGACCATCTGCCCGGCGGCGTCGGTCACCGTGTAGCGGACCAACTGGTTGACCGGCGGCTCGGGGCCGAAGAAGTGGTAGCCGTGGTTCAGGTAGAGCGAATCGCTGTACCATCGGACCGCCTGCGATTGAGCGATGTCGACCACCAGCTGCGACGCCGGCGGCACCGACAGCGGTGAGATGAACACCACGAAGAGGTGCCACAGCAGCACCAGGCTGATCGCCGCGCGGAGCCACCAGGAGGGCCCCGCCTCGGGCGACACCCCCCCCTGCCCTGCCGGCGCCGGTCGGTCCTTCGGCTTGCGTTCTTTGGCCATGCGAAAAGCTGCTGTCCCTGCTAGCGGGCCGCGCCGCGGCGTCCTCTGGGGCGTATCGTCTTGGCCGGCGGTTAGGCTTGCCCCAAGATCGTGGCGGGCCGTTTAGGTAAAAGGAGAACCCCCGCGCCGGGCAACGCCAGCGCGGGGGTTCTCTGGATTCAGCCTGCTGTCACGCCGAGGCGATCAGCGGGCGGCGACCTTCATGGCGTCGAAGTCGAACACGAGGTGCTGCGACTCGCCGCCGACCAGCGTGATGGTCCGCTCCTGGGTCTCGCCACCGGCGGTGACCGCGACGCGGTAGGCGTCCCACGCTTGCCCCTCGGCGAGGCGGGTCGTCAGGTACTCGCGCTCGGCGCCCGACTGGTTGGTCGGCGAGCCGGCGAGCGTCACCTTGGCGTCGGACGGGACCGACAGGGTCAGCTTGGTCTCGGCGGGCTTGCTAGCAACCGCTTCGGCGCCACCAAAGGCGAGGTCGGCAGCGCCGCCGCCGACGATCTTGGCGACCTTGGTGTCGGTGACCGTCTGGCCATCACGGGTGTACTCGACGCGGACGCGGTACTCGTACGACTTGCCCTCGGTCAGGCCGTGGGAGACGTAGTTGCGCGTCGCGCCGGTGCTGGTCGTCTTGTGATCGTTGACGAACACGACCGCGTCGGCCGGGACCTGAACGTTGAGCGTGCCGCTCGCCTTCTTCGTCGAAGCGACGATGACCGGCTTGGCGACGCTCGTGGCGGCGTGGCTGTAGATCACATGGCCGCCCGCCGAGCCGTGGCTGCCCGTTGAACCGTACGAACCTGTCGAGCCGTGGCTGCCCGTGCTGCCGTACGATCCGTAGGAGCCGGTCGAGCCCTGGCTGCCGTAGCTGCCGTGCGAGCCGGTGCTGCCGTAGGAACCCGTCGAGCCGTGGCTGCCGCTCGAGGCGTAGCTGCGACGCAGGGCGCGCTTGGCCTTGATGTGCTGAACCAGGCGACGGATCGGGCCGACGCCGTGCGAGCCGTAGCTGCCGTGCGAACCGGTCGAGCCGTAGGAGCCCGTTGATCCGTGGCTGCCCGTGCTGCCGTACGAGCCCGTCGAGCCGTAGGAGCCCGTCGAGGCGTAGCTGACCGAGCCGTAGCTGCCGTAAGAGCCCCGGCTGCCGTACGAGCCGTGTGAGCCCGCGCTGCCGTAGGAACCGTAGCTGCCGTGCGAACCGCGGCTGCCCCAGAAGGCGTCGGCCGAAGAGCCGCACACCGAGAAAGCGATCACTGACGCCAGCGTCAGCAGAGAACGACTCACCATTTTGGAATACCTCATGCTGTGGAAACTCATCCGATGAAAAAAACCCGCCTCGGGCGCCATGCTCCGTTTAGCTGCCGTGTTGATTGCAACCGTAGCTCGCTAGCGGCGATAGCGGATTCCCGCCCGGTCAGAATAGCAACGGACTTGAGAAGTTCAAGCAACTGCGGGGTTTTTAGGGATTGGGTGGATTTACCTATCTCGGGCGATTTGGGCCTCTCGGGGCCCCGATTTCATCCCCCGGCGGGCTCGACCCGCAGGTCGTCTAGCCAGAGCGTGCCGGTCGCTCCCAGCAGCCCAATGCGGAGCCCCGCTTCGCGGGCCTGGGGGGGGACCTTCAGGGTCTGCTGCCGCTCGGTCCAATCGAAGGAGCCCCGCAGCGGCCCGATCGGCTCGTCGCCCAGCCAGACGCGGCGTTCGTCGTAGAAGGTCACCACCACGTAGGGGAGCTGTGAGGTCGTCTGCCCGAAGCGGATGTCCTCGCCCCGGGCGTCGAAGGCGACCCGCAGCCGCCCGACGCGGCGGCCGTCGATGGCGAAGCCCTGCAGCGCCTGGCTGGCGAGTCCGGGCTCCTTGTTCTTGAAGCGGAAAGCTTGCCCCCCTGCCCCGCCCCGCTCCATTAGCTGAGCCTGACGCACGTAGTGCCAGCCGGCGGGGCGTTGTTCGGGCGTGTCGCCGTCTGCGATCTCTTCGAAGTCCCCGTTGGTGAGCGCCGGCCGCGCCGGGTCGGGCTGCACGTCGCGCCGCTCCTCGGCGGCGCCGGTCATGGGGACGAACAGCGTCGCGCGGAGCGGCTCGCGGACGAGCTTGCCGTTCTGCTTGCGCATCAGGCAGATGTTCTGTTGGAAACGCTCGCCGAGCGGGATCACCATCCGCCCCCCCTCGGCCAGCTGCTCAACGAGCTTCGGCGGCGGGTCTTCGGGCGAGCAAGTGACGATGATCTTGTCGAACGGCGCGGCGCTGGGCCAGCCTTGGTAGCCATCGCCGACGCGGGTCTTCACGTTCTTGTAGCCGAGCCGCGAGAGCGTCCGCGCGGCCCGTTTGCCGAGCGACGGCACGATCTCGATCGAGTAGACCTCCTTCACCAGCGGCGAGAGCACGGCCGCTTGGTAGCCCGAGCCGGTGCCGATCTCCAAGACCTTGTCCGTTGGCTTGGGTTCGAGCTGTTCGGTCATGTAGGCGACGACGAACGGGGGCGAGATCGTCTGGCTCGCGCCGATCGGCAACGCCATATCGAGGTACGCCAGCCGACGCTTGGCGACCGGCACGAACTCGTGCCGGCGGGTGTCACGCATCGCCGCGATGACCCGTTTGTCCACCACGCCCGCGGCGACGATCTCCGTGTCGACCATCCGGTCGCGGAGGTCGTCCCAGTTGGGGCGCATCGGCTGGGCTATGGCGGGGGTCGCGCACGCGAACGCGGCGAGGCTCAGGAGCCCGGCGACGCGGGCGACGCGGCTTGGCGAGTTGGGGGGGCGCATGTTCCAACTATAGGACAGAAGACCACCGAATCACGCCGCCCCCTGCCCCGCCCGCCGGCCCCCCGCCGGCGCGATCGATGCCACCCGCAACAACCGACCCCACGATCGCCGCGACCCGCCAGCGGGTCCGCGACCAGATGCCGATCACGGCCAAGTGGGCCTACTTCGACCACGCCGCCGTCGCCCCGCTCAGCGGCCCCGCGACCGAGGCCGTGCGGGACTGGATCGCCGAGGCCTCGCAGGAGGGGGACACCGTCTGGCCCCGCTGGGCGGCCCGGCTCGAGCAGACCCGCCGCACCGCCGCGGGGATGATCGGCGCCGCGGCGGACGAGATCGCCCTCATGCCGAGCACCACCGCCGGCATCAATCTGGTCGCCGAGGGGCTCGACTGGCGCGAGGGGGACAACGTCGTCATCCCCGAGGGGGACTTCCCCTCGAACCAGTACCCCTGGATGCAGCAGGCGGACCGGGGCGTGGAAGTTCGCCGCGTGCCGACCGACCTGGGGCGGATCGATCTGGACCAGCTGCGCGCCGCATGCGACGCGCGAACCCGCGTCGTCTCGGTCAGCTGGGTCGCCTACCAGAGCGGCTACCGCCAGCCGCTCGACGCGATCGCCGACATCACGCACTCAACCGGTGGCAACGACGGGGCCGGCGCTCTATTCTTCCTCGACGCGATCCAGGGCCTCGGCGTGCTGCCCCTCGACCTGGCGCAGACCCCCATCGACTTCCTCGCGGCCGACGGCCACAAGTGGATGCTCGGCCCCGAGGGCGCCGGCGTCGCCTACGTGCGCGCGGAGCACCTCGACCGGCTCCGCGCCCGCGGCGTCGGCTGGGGGAGCGTGCCGATGAGCCAGGGCTTCGACAAGATCGAGCTGAACCTCAAGCCGGCCGCCTCGCGGTACGAGGGGGGGTCGGCGAACATGATCGGCCAGATCGCGTTCGGCGCGAGCCTCGACCTGCTCACGGCCGAACCTACCGAGCGGATCGCCGCTTCGATCCTTGACCTGACCGATTACCTTTGTGACCGCCTGCCCGAATCGGGCGCCCGGGTCGCTTCGATCCGCACGCCGGAGGCCAATGGCCACGACCCGCGGTCGGGCATCGTCGTGATTGACACGCCCGGCGTCGATCCGACGGCGGCCCGCGCCCGGCTGATGGAGGCCGGCGTGGTTACCATGGTGCGGGGCGGCCGGCTGCGGATGTCGCCGCACGCTTACACTTCGTACGACGAGGTCGATCGCCTCGTCGCCGCGCTCACAGAGACCTTGTCCGGGAGCCCCGCATGACCCGCCGCGCTGTCTATACCGGCTCGTTCGACCCGGTCACGCTGGGCCACCTGAACGTGATGGAGCGGGCCCGTCTGGTCGCCGACGAGCTGATCGTCGGCGTCGGCGTGAACGCCCACAAGACGCCCACCTTCAACGTCGAGGAGCGGGCCGAGCTGGTCGAGCGCTCGCTCCAGGCGGCCGGCATGGACCACGTGAAGGTCCTCCCCTTCGAGGGCCTGGCGGTCCGGTTCGTGCGAGACTCCGGGGCCCGGCTGATCGTCCGCGGCGTCCGCTCGGTCACGGACATGGAGGCCGAGTTCACGATGATCCTCGCGAACCGGAAGCTCGACCCGGAAATCGAGACCGTCTTCTTCATGGCGGGCGACGAGTTCTCCCACGTGAGCAGCAGCCTGATCAAGCAGATCACCCCGCTCGCGAGCGACGACGAGCTCGCCCGCTTCGTGCCGCGCGAGATCATCCCCGACCTCAGGTCGCGGCTCGACTGAGTTTTGCGACTCGATCAATTGTTGGAAGCGAACCACCCCTTTTCGGGGCTAAACCCCGGGATTCAGAGGGGCCTCTTCAAAACAATTCGGGTCGGCGCACGTGGCCAAGAAACGTGGTTGACTTCAAGTCCCAGTGGTTTCCGGCGCGTAGCCTGTTCATTCCACCGCTTATCAGCCGCGGGGCGATAGCTCCCGGTTCAATCAGCCAGCTGTCTGCCCTCCAACACAGTAAAAGGCGGCCGGGCAGTTCACTGCCCGGCCGCCATGGTTATCAAATCGCTCGAAGCGTCGGCAGATCAGGCGCGGCGTCCGAGGCCCAGGGCGGCGCCGAGGCCGACCAGGCAGAGCAGCGCGGCAGCCGGCTCGGGGATCACGGTGACGTCCATCGCAACGGTTTCGACGGGGAAGCCGCTGCTGGGGTCCGACACGGTGATCGCGAACGTGTACTCTCCCGACGCGTTCGGATCGAAAGCGCCGGCGGGCGGGCTAACGAATCCGGGCAGAGGGCTAGCCAGGAAACCGAAGAGCAGGTTCTGGGAGTCCTCGACGAGCGTGGTCATGGGCGTGGGCGAAGCGAGAATCCCGTTCGTTATGTTCAGCGAACCGAGCGAACCGATCAGGGTGTCTTCGGCAGCGTCGAAGTCATAAAAGACGTCGATCTGATAATCAGAGAGCGTCTTGGCGCCGCCGTCCACGTCGATGTAGATGTTCCAGTTCCAGAGGGCGCCCTCGGTGGTGCTCTCACCGGCTCCGCCGAAGTTGCTGCCGGGCGTGGCGAAGAAAGTGCCGGCTCCGTCGTTCGTCAGCGGTGGGTTGCTGAACCGCTGCGTCGCGCTCATGGCGACCGTGATCACGTTGTCGCCATCGACTATCTGGGTCGAGACAGCCACTTCGTCGTTCGGGATGCCCTGTCCACCGAAGGTGGCCTGGGGCAGCGGACCGAAGGTGTCGAAGATCGGAGTGGCTTGAGCTTGGCCGGGCAGAGAAAGAACGCCAGCGGCCAAGAGGGAGCACACGCTCAAGGTGCGCGTGATTGTTATCCGGTTCATTAGACGTCCTGCACTGAAGCGATTCGGGGTGAGATCTCTAGGGGCGGACTATCCGCGTAGGGTCACGCTAGATGGGGTTCAACCGGTCGTCAAGCATCGCGATTGCGCACCTGCGGCAATCTTCGTCTAGCGGCGCGGAATCACGTTCCTCCTGCGCACTTCACGTGGCCGCTGCCGGCGGCATGCCGCAGGTTGGGGCCTCGAGTCGTCTTGGTGACACGTCCTGCCTCGACGCCGAAGTCAGCTAATGGCATGGCGAATACGTAACCCCACAGCTGCACATGACTACCGAGGGGTCTCCTGAGTAAAGCGGCGACTTTTCGAGAAGCCGCTGCCTTATTCCGGGGTGCCTGTTGCGGATTAACCCCTTCCGCTCCAGCTGCTCAGCTGTTTCTAAACGCAAACCTTCTTCGGCCTGCGCCCGAAACGAAAAAAGCGGCCGGGCAGTGAACTGCCCGGCCGCCCTCGTTAGGAAATCGCTTATCGCGTCGGCCGATCAGGCGCGACGCCCGCGGCCCAGGGCGGCGCCGAGGCCGACCAGGCAGAGCAGCGCGGCGGTCGGCTCGGGGATCGCGGCGACCAGAGCGATGTCGTTGCCGTCACCGTAGACATAGGTGATGGCGCGACCACCGCTGCCGGGGACCACGGCGCCCTCGGGGAGGCCGGCGAAGTTGCCGCCGACCGGGCCGCCGATGCTGGTGTTGTTGACCAAGAGGATGTCGGCCGTGCTCACGAACAACGAGGTATCGACGATCAGGTTGGCGTCATCACCCAGCGAGGTCGTGTCCGCCGTGATGGCGGTCACGCCCGAGGCGTCGGCCGTGTAGCTGACCGTGCCGACCGCCGTGGTGTCGGCGCCGACGTCGTTCAAGCCGACGAAGAAGTTGCGGCTGGCGTCGATCGTCGCCGTGCTGCCGTCGATGTTGAAGTAGCCCGTGGCCGTATCGTTGCGGCCCACGAGGATGTCCTGAACGTTGATGTCGGCCGTGCCCGACACGTTGACCGTTCCCGTGGCTTCGGTGTTCTCACCCACGGTGAGCCCGTTGGCATTGAACACGCCAGCCGAGATGTTGTACGTGCCGGTGGTTCCAGGGCTGTTGGCGCCGACCGTCACCCAGTTGGAGTTGATCGTGCCGCCCGTCTGGTTCAGCTCGCCCTCGTTGCCGAGGTCCCAACCGATGGCAAAACCCCCGTCACCGGTGTTCGTGTTCAGCACCGCGTCGCCCGAGATGTTGACGACCCCCTTGTTCAGGCCCATGTCGCCGCCGACGCCGAGCGCCAGGACGGAACCCGAGTTGAGCTCGCCCGAGCCCGAGAGGTTGTAGGTGCCGAGGTTCGCGGGGCCGCTGGTGTTGCCATCGACGCCGATGAAGCTCCAGTTGTTTGCGTTGAGCGTGCCGGCCGAGTGATTGACCGTGCCCGTGGCGCCGGCGGTGGCGCCGCCGTCCGACGAGGAGCCGATACGCAGTTCGCCTACCGACGGGTTGGTGAGGGCGCCGCTGATCGTCGCGGTCGCGGTCGCCGCGCCGCCAGCGATCGCGCCAACGTGCACGCGTTCTTCGGTGCCATCCGGCAACGTTCCCGTGTCCCAGTTGGCGGCGGTGTCCCAGTCGGCGGGGCCGGCTACGTCGAAGAACTTCAGCTGAGCGTCAGAAACGCTCGAGAGTCCCAGCATCAAAGCGCATGCTGTGAGAGATGAGGTAAGCCTGGACAACATTAGCGGGCTCCTGTGCAAACAGAACAAGGGAGGAGAATCTTCAAGAGAAGTGCCTTTAGGCTAATCGACTTTGCGGTTTTTGCAATCTGTCCGGCGGACTGTTTCAGGAAAAATGGAACGATGTTTACCCACCTTGGGAAACAGTTCCCGTGTGGCTGCTGCCCGCACTAGGCTCGCTGATTGAGACGAAAAATGCAGTCTTTGCGGCAATCGGCGTCGATTGATTCGTTTAGCGCAGCGGAACGGTTGTTTCCAGAAACAGCCGGGTTTGTTTCCGGAGTCAGCAGGGCTTGCCGGGGCCCAGGGATGCGCGTTTCTCAGGACGACGTCATGAGGAGAGCGGACGCCTCAGATAGGGCCACGAAGCCCGCCGCGTCAGGCAACGGCTCGGATAGCCGAGACCGCCAATGCCGCCGCTCCAAGAACCGCCAGCACGGTGCGGCCATCGTCGTACCAGTCGACGCCCGGGGTGGCGGCGGGTGGTGAAGAGGTTTGGGGGGTGAACGCGATCGACCCCCCTGCCCCGCCGGGGGCGAACCAGCCGGAGGCGGGTTGCCGTTCCTTGGTGAGCCGCGGGGAGCTGCTCCGATCGGCGAGCGACGGGGGTGGCATGCTCGGATCGGCTGTCCGTCGCGTCACCGCCGCGGCCGGCAGGCCGCCGGATGGAGCTGCGCTGACGGCCAAGCGCTTGCTCGGTTCAACCGCCAGACTCGCGCGCTCAGCAGCAAGGAACGGATCAACTGCCGTCGGATCGGAGCCTCCCACGCGAGTGGGGGGAGAGCGAACTGGTCGGCTGTCGGTCGGCTGCCGCCGACGGCTGGGGGGAGTGTTTGCAAAGAGGGTCTTCGGTTGCGAGATCCCGATGTCCGGCGCAAGGGTCGCAAGGAAGGTCTTCACGCGCCCCTCGAAGCTGCCGAGCGTGGTCCCCTGGGCCGCGCCGAAGAGGACGCCCGCCAGCTCGCCGCGGGCGTTGAAGATCGGCCCGCCCGAGTCGCCCTGGCGGGCCTCGACGTTCAGCTCGACGAGTTCCTGCGGCTGGCCGATCTCGGGTGAGTAGTAATCGGTGCAGCGGCCAGTCTGCTGCAAGTAATCGCCTCCGCCGTAGCCGCAGATGGTGAGTGGCTCACCCGGCTTGGGGGGGCTCTTGGCGAGCGGAGCGGGCTCGGCCGGCGGACGCCAGATCACGAGCGCGGCGAGGTCCCAGGTCTCGTCGAGCTTGACGGGCCGCGCCTCGCTGACGTATCCGCTCGGGAAGCGGACCTCGATCTTGCCAGTCGCGTCGCGCACCACGTGCCAGTTCGTGACCACCAAGCCGTACCGCTCGCGCGTGTCGATCAGCGTGCCGCTGCCGAACGCCTGCCCGCCGCGTTCGGCGACCGCGATCCGGCAGACCGCCGGGTGGGGCTTGGACGGATAGGCCCGGGAGTACGGCGCGGCGCAGACGTTCCCCGGGAAGGTCGCCAGGAGACCCAGGGCGAGCGCGCAGAGCGTGTGGCGTGCGATCAAGCGTCGGCCAACGGGGTCGGCTCGCCGAGGCCGCGGCCTCGCTGCGTTTCGCGTCGGCGATGGGTTTCGAGGATGTAGCGCAGCAGCCGCCGGCGGACACGCCGGTGGGCCTGCTCCTCGGGGGTGAGGGCTTGGCGGCGGGGCAGTCGCAGCGAGAGCGGCCTGGGGAGGTGCTCCGCGTGCGATGGGGGGCGGGGGGTCATGGGAACGGCTCCGTTGGGGGAACGGGGGGCGCCGTCCTGCGAGGCCCTCCGTGCGCCTCGTGGGATGGTTCTGTCTGCCGAAGCGGGACGGGGAACGCCATGTTTCGGATTTTCTGAAAGAAGGGTCGAAAACGCCGCATGAGCGCATTTCGGGCCCTCTTCTCCCTACAATCGGGAGGTGGGGCGAAACGACCTGAGAGCAAGCGATTCGCCCCGACTCCTCTTCTCTAATAACGACGATCGTTGCTTCCGCGCACGCCTGCCTAGCTGAAAAAAACGGAGCTTCCCTTTGGCCCGAGGCGCTTCCGTCACGGGCCGCCGGGCTTTTTCAGCCGGGGGCGGACATTAGCGGATAGCCGTCCGTTCGGGCGCTTGGAGATGTTTTGGAGATAGGGTTCGGCCAACCGGCGCCGAGGTCGCCCTCGTCCGCTCGCCACCCTCCCGACCGCAGCCCTTCACTTGTCACGAATGATCCGCATCGCCTGGACCCTTTGCTGGGCGGCCCTCGCCGGGTTCGCCACGGCGGAGAAGCCGAACTTCCTGGTCATCCTTGCGGACGACCTCGGCTACCAGGACGTCGGCTTCACCGGCTCGAAAGAGATCCGCACGCCGCGGCTCGACGCGTTGGCGGAGAACGGGGTGGTGGTCCGCAACGGCTACGTGACCCACCCCTACTGCGGGCCTTCACGCGCGGGCCTGCTGACGGGGCGTTACCAGGCCCGGTTCGGGATGGAGATCAACCTCACCTACTCTCCCTACGACCAGCAGAGCGGGCTGCCGCACGACGAGAAGACGTTCGGCGCCCGGCTGCAGTCGGCCGGCTACCGGACCGGGTTGATCGGCAAGTGGCACCTGGGCGCCAGCGAGCCGCACCACCCGAACCAACGCGGTTTCGATTACTTCTACGGCTTCTTAAGCGGCGGGCACTGCTACTTCCCGGATTGCGTGACCACGTACTACCCGCTCCAGCAACCCGACGGCCGCACCCATTACAGCGCGAACGAGGGGAGCTTCCTCCCGCTCACCCGCAACAACCAAGCGGCCGATTTCGACGAGTACCTCACGACCGCCCTCAGCCGCGACGCGGCCCGCTTCGTCGGCGAGAGCGACGAGCCGTTCTGTCTCTACCTCGCTTACAACGCGCCCCACGCGCCGTACCAAGCGCCGAAGGAGACGATCGCCAAGTACTCGCACATCCAGGGCAAGAACCGCCGCGTTTACGCCGCGATGATCGACGAGATGGACCGGGGCATCGGCATGGTGGTCGACGCACTCAAGGAGAGCGGCAAACTCGACAACACGGTCATCTTCTTCCTGTCGGACAACGGCGGGGTGCGGGTGAAAGAGGGCCAGGCGCCGATCGCCAACAACGCGCCCTTCAAGGGGGGCAAGGGGAGCATGCACGAGGGGGGATCGCACGTCCCGTTCCTCGTCCACTGGCCCGCCGGGCTGCCCAAGGGGCAAGCGTACGAGGGGCTGGTCTCATCGCTCGACATCGCCGCCACCGCGGTGGCGCTCGCCGGCGGCGACACGTCGGGCCACGCGCTGGAGGGGGTGAACCTGATCCCCTTCCTCACCGGCGAGACGCCCGGAACGCCGCACGCGGCGCTCTTCTGGCGCAGGGTCGATGGCGCCGCTTGGGCCGTCCGCACGCCGACGGGCAAGTACCTGACGGAGAACCGGGAGAACGGCGTCGCGAAGCTCTACGACATGGCGAGCGACCCGTACGAGAGCCTCGACCTGATGGGCAAGGCGCCCGAGCTGCAAGCGGAGCTGGCCCGGCTGTGGAACGACTGGAACGCCCAGAACGTCGCCTGCCGATGGCTCCAGGCGAACGCCTACCAGCGGAAGCGTCTTCAGATGTACGAAGAGCTGCACGAAGGATTGAAGGAGAAGGCCGCTAGACGCCAGCCGCTCGTCATCGAGTAGCCGCGCGGAGTGTGGGAGGGAGAAGAGGCACTTGTTCCTCAAACACACACAACCGAGCACCGCCTAGGAAAGGAGAGGGGTCGCAATCCGACCGCACGCCGCGAGTCGCCGCCCGATGGCGGCCTAGTCGGGTGGTGCGGCTCGCGCCGCGGCATGGCCAGGAGGCGCACGCCACCGGAGCGTGGTCTCAGCTTGACTCGGCCTGTCGATTGTGTGCGATAATGCCGCCCCGCTCCTCATCTTAAATTCTCTTCACGACCCAGCCTTCCGGCGCCACCCCCTAGTTCATCTTCATGGAGCCGTCGAGCAACGCGCACCGCACCGATCAAGTCCCCCTGCCCTCCGCGGGGTTGGGGGATGGCGAGACCGCAGCCGCCCCCTCGGGGAGCGGCCGGCGGACGTTCGTCTTGCTGATGCTGACGATCCTTGTCGCGGCGCTCGGCGCCTTCGGCTACGTGCAGTCCCGCAACGGCCAGCTCGCCGCCCGCGAGGCGGAGGCGAAGGCCGAGCTCCAGAAGCTCGGCGTCTTCCTGACCTCCTCGGGGTCGGGCGAACACGTCGGCAACGCCAACCTGTCGCTCGTCCGCACCCCGGAGAACTTCGAGCGGGCGATGGAGCTGCTGGCCGACCTGCCGTGGCTCGAGGTCGTCGCCCTGTCGGGTCAGCAGGTCAACGAGGAGCAACTCGCGTCGCTCGCCTCGTTGACGAAGCTCGATTCGTTGCAGGTCTCCAACACGGGGATCGGCGACTCGGCGCTGGCGGTCCTGGCTCGGTTCCCGGCCCTGGGCTCGCTGCACGTCAACGGAAACGCCCTCACCAACGCCTGCCTGGACGACCTCGGGAGCCTGACCTCGTTGGAGGTGCTCGATCTCTCCGAGACCGACCTGTCGGGCGACCTCGCCCCGCTCGCCGGGCTGACCGAGTTGAACTGGCTCGTCCTCCGCGGCGTGCCGCTCGACGACGCCGCGCTCGCGACCCTCGCGGGCCTGCCGAAGCTCAAGCGGCTCACGCTCGAGGAGGGCCAGATCACGCGTGAGCAGTACGCGAAGCTCCAGCAAGGCTCGGGCCTGCAAGTCGATGGCATGGGCGAGCCGGCAGCCCGTGATCAGTAACCCACTCACTCATCTAGAACGAACGCCTCTCTCTCACGAGGAGAACCTCATGCGAACCCAAAAATCCCCCCACGGTTTCACGCTGGTGGAGCTGCTGGTCGTGATCGCGATCATCGGCATCCTGGTCGCCCTGCTGCTGCCCGCCGTGCAAGCCGCCCGCGAAGCGGCCCGCCGAACGCAGTGTACGAACAATCTTAAGAACCTCGGGCTGGCCTCTTTGAATCACAGCGACACCTTCGGCTTCATGCCCTCGGGAGGCTGGGGTTTTAAGTGGTCGGGTGAGCCCGACATGGGGTTCGGTGAGAAGCAACCGGGTGGTTGGGTTTTCAGCGTCCTCCCCTTTATGGAGGATCAAGCGATCTACGACATAGCTAAAGGGCTTAGTGGGCAGCAGAAGCTCGATGCGCTCGTCGTGTTACGATCGACGGTGGCGCCGATGTTGATCTGTCCCTCCCGTCGCCAGGCACGAGGCTACCCGATCGTCCCCGAAGCGCTTGATGAGACGGTTTATGCCGGCAATAACCCCGAAACGGCCGGCCGGACGGATTACGCAGGCAACTCCGGGACGGTCCGCTTTGGCTGGGAGGGGGAGGTCCAGAATGGGATCAGTGGCCCAACCTCGGATTGCCTTAGTACGTACCCCAACTGCACCTTCTTCGATCAGATCGAGCCAAAGATCGATGCCGCTGCGAAGAACGGGTTGCCCTTCAATGGGCTCATTGGTTACCGCAGTGAGGTGACTTTTGCTCGGATTACCGATGGCACGTCCAAGACGATGCTCTTCGGCGAGAAGTACCACAACCCTCTAGAGTATGAGACCGGCGCCCACTGTGGTGACAATAACTCGGTCTTTCACGGCTACGATTGGGATAACTTGCGTTGGGGGCCGATGAGGAACGTGAACGATCCGACGACTTTGAAAGCGAATACAACGACGCGTCGCACTCCGTTGAAAGACAAGGCCGGCTTCAACGGAGGTGGTCCCGGGCAGTGCAGCCAGCAGTTCGGCGCCGCGCACCCGGGCGGCTTCAACACGGCGAACTGTGACGGATCGGTTAGTTCGGTCTCGTACGATGTCGACCTGTTCGTGCTGAGCTCGCTCTGCTCGCGTCAGGACGGTTTCAGCGAGCAAGAGTAAGGCGGCAAGTTGCGTCGCTCACTTTCATTTGGCTAGTCGCAATAAGCTTTAGGAGTTGGTCTGTGAGAATGGTTCGTAGCGAGTGGACCCCGGCAGGGACGCTGCTGGTGTTTGCCGTTGTCGCCGTTGGTTGCTCGTCCTCGATCGATCGACCCGCGTTCAATCCGGAGAAGACGAGCGCCATGGCGCTCGAACAGTGTGACGCGAATGGCGACGGCTCCATCGATAAGTCGGAAGCCGCCGCCGCGCCGGGGTTGCGGCGTGCTTTCGTCGTTTGGGATCTGAACGCCGACGGGCAGCTTTCGGGCGACGAGTTGGCGGGGCAGATCTCGAAGTACCGCAACTCGTCCGCATCGATCGTGAGCGCGGGCTATACAGTCACGTACAACAAGAAGCCGCTGGAGGACGCCACGGTGACGCTCGAGCCCGAGCCCTTCATGGGCTCCGGCTTCGAAAGCGTCAGCGGCGTGACCGACGCCACTGGGTTTGTTTCGCTAAACCGACCTAATGTTGGCGAAGGGGACTACCCGGGGATCTACCTCGGGGTGTACCGCGTGCGGATCTCGAAGGAGGTGAACGGCCAGGAGATGCTGCCGGCGAAGTACAACACCGAGTCGGAGCTCGGCGCGAACCCGGGCGCCGGATCACGCGCGATGCCGGTCAGCACGCGCTACGACCTGGAGTGAGTCACTCGGCGGCGCGGTTCTCCGCGGCGATCCGCCGGCGTTGCCGCTCGCTGAGCGGGTGGGAGAAGTAAAACTCGGGCGGGTAGTTGTTGTACGACCGCTTCAGCTCGCGGTCGTGCAGGTCGCGGCTGAGGTCGCAGTCGAAGCGGGCGAGGATCGCGTAGCGCCCGCCGCGTCCCCCGGCGCCGGTGAAGTGGCTGAGGCCCCAGGTGATGCCGCGGCCGTCGGTCGTGTTGGTGAACGCGTCCGGGATGTACGGCCCGGCGGCGTTCGGCATGAGCGACACGAACGAGGCGACGCGGAAATCGACGCCGTCCTCGGCGTACTGGATCGTGTTGTGCTCCGGGCCGTCGCGGATGACGAGCGCGGCGACGCCGGTCTTAAAGGGGAAGAGCGTGGTCTCGTGCCCCGAGTTGACGACCGGGTTGAGCGGGTGCTTCTCGAAGGGGCCGAGCGGGTCGTCGGCGATCGCGAGCCCCTGCATCCGCAGGTAGCTCCCTTTGCGGTTGAAGTCCGACTTGTAGTAGAGGTAGATCTTGCCCCGGTAGACCAGCGGGTAGGGGTCGTGGATGGAGAACTGGTCCCACGCGCCGGCCGGGCCGTTGGGGATGACCGGCTCGCCGTGCGGGGTCCAGGGTCCGTCGGGCGAGTCGGCGATGGAGACCGCCACGGGGCAGTCGTCGCCCCGCTTGCCGCTGGTCTGGAGGAAGGCCTGGTAGTAGAGGTAGTACTTGCCCTTCCACTTGAGGATGTCGGTGGTGGAGACCGACCGCCAGCCGGGGGCGGGCTTCGGCGGGCGCGGCACGGCGACCCCCTGCTCTTCCCAGCTGAAGCCGTCTTCGCTCGTGGCGTACCAGATGTCCGCCAGGTCCCAGTCGCTGGAGGGGATTGTGTCGGTCGATCGGCGGGCGCCCTGAGGGGGCGTGGGGGTGTGGCGTTTGGTGTACCAGACGTAGTACTTGCCGTTCTCCCGGATCACCTTCGACGGGTCGCGGCGCGAGATGGTGCCGTCGCCGCCGTGGTAGTCGAACCCGACCAGCGGGGTGTAACGGAACTGGGTGTACAGCTCGTTGTCCTGCGGGATCGGCGCGGGGTAGGCGTCGTAGAGCCGGTTGATCGCGGGGCTCAACGGTCCCGCCGGCTTCTCCTTCGGCAGCATGTAGGGGAACGGCTCGGCAGCCGACGCGGTCGTGGCCAGGAGAAGGCTGAGGACGACGAGACGGAGCATCGGGGGCTCTCCAGGGAGTTGGTGTCTACACACTCTAATCGCCGGCCGACGCCAAAGCCGCCACCAGGCTCTCCGAAGTCGCTTCGCGGGCGACCGCGCTGGCGGGGCGTCCGGCGGCGGCGAGCGCCTCGGCCGTCAGGGGGCTGATCGCCGCGAAGCGGGGGGGCGTCGCCGCCCGGTCGATCGCCTCGCCGAACAAGCGAACCGCCGAGCGGGCGATCGCGGAGCTCGTCGCGGTGATCCAGTCGACCCCGCCGGCGGCGATCTCTTCGAGCACGGCCGGGTCGGCCGCGGCGACGTCGCGGCTCACGTAGGCGACGACCTGCTCGACCGTCGCGCCGGCGTTGCGCAGCTCGTCACCCAGCACCTCGCGTCCCCGGCTGGCGCGGACGAGCAGCAGCCGTTTACCACGGACGTGTGGCGCGAGGGCGGCGGCGAGCGATTCGGCGCGGTGCTCGTCGGGCGTCAGGTCGGCCGTCAGCCGCCAAGCGGCGAGCGCGTCGGCCGTCGCCGTGCCGACGGCCGCGAGCTTCGCGGCGCCGAACGCGCGGGCGTCGCGCCCGCGAGCGGCGAGCCGGTCGAGCGTCGCCTCGACGCCGTTGCGGCTGCTGAAGACGACCCAGTCGTACTCGCCCAGGCGATCGACCGCCGCGTCGACCGCCCTCGGGTCGGGCGTGGGAGCGATCTCGATGACCGGGTGCAGCAAGACCCGCGCGCCGAGCTCCTCCAGTTGAGTGGCGAGGCCGTGTTGCTGGCTCGCGGGGCGCGTGACCAAGACGGTCTGGCCGAAGAGCGGCCGCGTGGCGAACCAGTCGGCCGCGTCGTCGCCCGCGACATCGCCGACGACGACCACCAGCGGGGGCCGGACCTTCTTGGGCGCGAGCACCTCGGGCAGCTCGCCCAGCGTGGTCCGATGGGTCCACTGATCGGGCAGCGAGCAGCGGCGGACGATCGTCACCGGCGTGTCGGCCGGCTTGCCCCCGTCGAGCAGCCGGCGGCTCCACTCGGGCGCGGTGGTGACGCCCATGTACACGACCAGCGTGCCGGGGAAGTCGGCCAGCTTGGCGAAGTCGGCCGTGCCGCTCGCCGGGCCGTCCGCCCGCTCGTGCCCGGTCACCAGCGCGACGCACGACGCGCGGTCGCGGTCGGTGATCGTGACGCCGGCGTAAGCGCCGGCGGCGGTGGCGGTCGTCACGCCGGGGACGATCGCGTACGGAACGCCCGCCGTGCGGCAGGCGGCCAGCTCCTCGGCCATCCGGCCGAAGACGCTCGGATCGCCCCCCTTGAGCCGGACGACCGTCTTGCCGGCGAGGGCCTCGGCGATCATCCGCTCGTTGATCGTGGCTTGTGTCCACAGCTTGCCCGCGCCGTGCCGGCCGAGGCAGTGCCGCTCGGCGTGCGGTGGGGCGTGGCGCAGGAGGGCGTCGTTCGCCAGGTAGTCGTACAGGACGACGTCCGCCTCGCCCAAGCGACGCGCGCCCTCGACGGTCAGCAGCCCCGGATCGCCCGGACCGGCGCCGACGAGGTAGACGGTTCCTGGCTGTGGGGGCGTGGCCAAAGGGCTTCTCGGGAAGAATCGGGACGGCTTCTAACGATTATGCCTTGGCGGAGGGCCCCGCAGCGAGGGGCGCCGCCGCTCGTTGGTCCCGCCGACGCGGACGCGGTAAACTCTCATTAGCAGGGGCGACGCCCGATGAAGAGCACTCTTCAGGAACCCAAGACCCGAGGCGGGGCGGCGGGAAGCCGCGCGAAACGAGCGATGAGCGAACCGGTCCCCCTAGGCGAGAACCCGGCGGCCGACAGGCTGCCGCTGGCCGAGCGCGAGCGGCTGCAGAAGGTCTTCCAGCACGCCAAGAAGAGCCTCGAGAAGGCGGACTACGCCTACGCCCACGACCTGTTCGCCCAGTGTGTGGCGGAGGACCCCGGCGCGCTGGTCTACCTGCAGCACTTCCGCGCGAACCTCGCGCAGATGCACCCCAACGCCACGGCCATCAAGTCGGGTGGCTTGAAGGGGCTGCCCGGATTCGGCGGGGGGAGCTCGGCCGTGTCGAAGGCGGCGGGCAAGGGCGCTTGGCGCGACGCCTTCGCCGCCGGCTGCCGCACTCTCAAGAAGGCGCCCGGCGACCTCGGCGTGCTCAGCGAGATGGCCGCCGCCGCGGGCGAGCTCGGGCACAGCGACTGCCAGTTGTACTACCTGCGCTGGGCGCTCGACCTCGCGCCCGAAGACATCGAGATCAACCGCCAAGCGGCGCATGCGCTCGAGGCGATCAACGAGTTCGATCAGGCGATCGGTTGCTGGGTCCGCGTCCAGCAGCAGAAACCGTCCGACGAGGAGGCGCCCAAGGCGATCGCCCGATTGAGTGTTGAGAAGACAATCAACCGGGGGGGCTACAACCCCCAGCTCCTCAAGGGCGAGGGGGAGGTCAACCTGCCGCAGACCGCCCGGGTGAAGGATGCCTCGGAGCTGCTCGAGCGCGACCCGACCGACGACGACGCCAGCGTCGTCGCTGAACCGGCCGACTCCGCGAGCGAGGAGGAGCTCCGCGCCGCGATCGAGGCCGCCCCCACCGACCCGGCGACCTACGCCCGGCTGGCCGACTTTTACATTGAAGCGGGCCGGCTGCAGGACGCCGAGCGGCTGCTCAAGAAGGCCCTCAAGGTCGCCGGCGGCGGCGATCTCTCCATCCTGGAGAAGCTGGAGGACGTGCACCTCGTGCGGATGCGCGAGCGGGCCCGCGTCGCCGAGCGCAAGGCGGCTCGGCAGGCGAGTGTCGCGGCCCAGAAGCTCGCCGAACAGGCGATGCGCGAGGCGAACCAGTCCGAGGTCGAGGTCTACAACGCCCGGGCGAAGCGGGCCCCGGACAACGCTCACCTGCAGTACGAGCTGGGAATCCGCCTGAAGCGGATCGGCCGGCACCGCGAGGCGATCGCCCCCCTGCAGGCGGCCCGGGCGGACCGCAAACGGCAGGCGGAGGCCGAGCTGCACCTGGGCGAGTGCTTCCAGCACATCGACCAGCACAGCCTGGCGATGCGGAGCTACGAGGCGGCGATCGCCGCCTGCGACCTGGGGGATTGGACCGAATTGCGGAAATTGGCCCTGTATCGGGCGGGAGTGCTGGCGATGGGGCTGCGGGATCTCGATAAAGCCCAGCAGCACCTGACCGATCTGGCGTCGGCCGATTTTGGCTACCGAGATGTCTCGGAGCGGCTGGACAAGCTGGCACGGATCCGCAAGAATGGCTGACTTGGCCGCTGCGGAGCAGTGGCGTCAGGGGCCCGGCCCACCGCGTTCGACCTCCCAACAAGGGGGTCAGCCCTCCCACGGGGGCTTCGCGAGGCCGCCCCACCGGTCGGATTCCCAGTCAGCAACCCACATTTCGACGCCCCCCCGCTGGGGCGTCACGAACCGCTCGCCATGCCCAATTCCGATAGCGCCAAGAAGCGTCTCCGTCAGAACGAAGCCGCTCGCCTCCGCAACCGCAGCTCCCGCACCGCCATGCGGACGCAGGTGAAGAAGGTTCGCACGGCGGTCGCCGCGGGCGACGTGGAACGGAGCGAGACCGAGTTCAAAGCGGCCGCGAAGAAGCTCGACAAGGCGGCCTCGTCAAGCCTGATCCACGCCAACGCCGCGGCCCGCACCAAGAGCCGCCTGTCGAAGGCGATCAAGGAGCTCAAGGCGGCCAAGTGAAGCCTCACGGCTCCACAACCGAATAGACGAAAAGGGTTGGCGAGAGCCGGCCCTTTTTTCGTGCGCGGACGCGACGCTTCTCACCCGATGCTCCGCTGCTGCTATCCTGCCCAAAGGTGCTCGGGGCCCATATTTCTTGCGGATGGTTGTAACTTTCCCGCCGCGGCGATCGTCCTTGATGCGGCATGGCGACTCCCCAAGACATCCGGCGTGTGATCGACCAGCAGTGCCACCGCGTGTATACGCTGGCCTACTACACGCTCGGCTCGCACCAGGACGCCGAGGACGCGACCCAAGAGGTGCTCACCCGCTTCTGGCGGCACGCGGGGCGGGTCGATCCGGAGCGGGTCGAGGGCTGGCTCGTGCGGGTGACGACGAACGTCTGCCGTGACCAGATGCGCAAGCGTTCGTCGCGCCGCGAGGACGTCGCGACCGAGGCGACCGAGCACGCCCTGACGGCCTTGCCGAGCGGGGAGCCCGGACCGCCCGCGTGCGCCGAGAGCGTCGAGGCGATCGCGGAGATCGAGCGAGAGCTCGGCGGGCTCAACGAGCCGTTCCGCAGTCTGCTGATCCTCCGTGAGGTGCAAGGCCTGTCGTACCAAGCGATCGCCGCCGCGATGGAGATGCCGCTGTCGCAGGTGCGGGTCTACCTGCACCGCGGCCGGCGGCGCCTCGCCAAGCGGCTTGGTCCCGCGGCTGGACCCAAGCCCGTCTCGAAAACCAACTCCCCTGTGTGCAGCCATGAAGCCTAACAACGAACGGCCGGCGCCCCCGCCCTGCGGCGTCGAGGAGGCACGGCTCGAGGCCCACCTCACCGGCGAACCACCCGCGTCCGACCGCGACGGGCTCGCCGCGCACCTCGCCGAATGCGGGAGCTGCGCCGAAGCGGCGCGGCTCACGGCATCGGCCCAGCTCGCCCTCAGCCAATTGCCCGAGTTGCGTTGTCCGCCCCGGATTATCGCCGCCGCTGAGGCCGCCGCGGCGGCGAGCGTCACTCCGGCAGGGCCTAGCGGTGGGGCAAGCGGCCGGATTGCGTTGCTAGCGGTTCCCTTGGCTGTGGCGGCGTCTGCCGCCTTGGTTTGGTTCACACAACCGTCGTTGTCTCCCCGCCCGGCTGAGGCCGTGATCAGGACCCGCCTCGACGCCGAGGAGGCTAAGCAGGTCCTCGCCGATCTGGGCGAGACGTTCCGTGAGCGAGCGGTGACGGTAAAGCAAAAGGTCTATGACCGGAGCCTCGCCGAGCCGGTCCGGAAGGTTGTTTACGTGATGACCGATAGCGAGCTGGGTGTCCTGGGCGCGAAGGCGGCGAACCTGCTGTGGGCCTCCGAGCCAACCGCCCCCGACGCAAGCTAACGACGATCCCCCCTCCCCTACCCCCTTAACGGAGAGAATCCGATGCAACGAATGAAAAGCCTCGCGCTGGCGGCGGTCGCCGCCGCCCTGCTTGTGGTCCCGGCTCAGGCGGACGACTCGCACCCCGGCTTGGTGTCGATCGATTGGAGCAAGCACGTAGGAGGCTCCGAGCCGACCGTGACGGTGAGGATCAGCCCCACCCTGCTCCGTTTCATGGCCGCGATGGCCTCCGAGGCCGCCGCAGAAGCGACCGAGATCGAGGGGGTCAAAGAGATCATCCACCAGCTGCGTCAGATCCGCGTCGAGGTTTACGACGACGTGGACGGCTACCAACTGGCCGCCGCCGCCGAGACGGAGACCGCCGGCCTGACCAGCCTCGGCTGGGAGACCGTGGTGCGGGCTCGCGACGACGAGGACCACGTCGATGTGATGATCCTTCCCAACGGGGAGTCGATCGTCGGCATCGTCGTGGTCGCTGCGGAAGAAGACAGCCTCGCGTTCGTCAATGTCGCCGGTGACTTCGATCCGGCGGTCCTCGGGAAGCACCTCGGCGCAATCGCCAAGCAAGCGAGCGACGGCAAGATCAAGCTCGAGGACCTGATCAAGGTCGACATCGAAGAGATCATCGAAGAAGCCGTCGAAGAGGCGGCCAGCAGCCAGCGGTAAGCGACTCCGCGGTTCGCCGACCAAGAACACGCCCGGCTGACTCGGTCAGCCGGGCGTGTTGGCGTCTGGCATCGAGGGGGCAAATCACTCTGTACGCGGCGCCAGCGTTTCGGGATACTCCGCGCGAGTTTCGCCCCTTTTCCCGGCCACGGACGGATCGAGGATGTTTCGCAGATCGCCCCGCTTGTCTGGTTATGCGCTGTGCGTTTTTATGACCGCTAGCTCCGCTGGCTTCGGTCAGGCGAAGAGCGCCGCCCCGACGGTTGAGCAGGCCCTCGGCCTCAAGCCGATCCAGCCCGGCGTCGACTACGACCGGCCGACCGGCGCCGAGGTGAAGGCTTGCAGCATCAAGACCCTGCCCGAAGGGAAAAGCACCTCGTGGATCGTCCGCGACGCCACGGGCCGCATGCTCCGCCGCTTCGCCGACGCCAACGCGGACAAGGTGGTCGACACCTGGTGCTACTACGCGAACGGCTTGGAGGTCTACCGCGACGTCGACGCCGACTTCGACGGCCGCGCCGACCAGTACCGCTGGTTCCACACGGGGGGCTCGCGTTGGGGGCTCGACCCGAACGAAGACACCAAGATCGATAGCTGGCGCCGCATCTCGCCGCAGGAGGTCGCCGAGGAGGCCTTCCTCGCCGTGCAGACGAAGGACGCCGCTCGCTTTCAACGCCTGATGCTGACCGCCGCGGAGGCGAAGTCGCTCGGCCTGAGCGAAACGCTCGCCGAGGGTTTCTCCGAAGGCCGCAAGAAGGCCGCCAGCGAGTTCAAGACGCTGGTCACGGGGCAGAAGACGATCGACGGCAAGAGCCGTTTCGTCGATTTCGGCGCCCCCCGCCCCGGCGTGATCCCGGCGGGCGTGGACGGTTCAACAAAGGACGTGGTCGTCTACGAGAACGCTTCGGCGTTGATCGACGCGGGCGGAACTCCGGAGCAGTTGCTGCTGGGCTCGATGGTCCAGGTCGGCGACGGTTGGCGGCTGGTCGAGGCGCCCCGCGCCGGCGCCGACGGCCCGGAGCTGGCGAACGTCTTCTCGGTGCCGACGCACTCGGCTTCCCGGGCGACGGGCGCCCCGTCTGACAAGGTGCAGAAGTGGATGACCGAGCTCGAGCAGCTCGACCGCCAGTTCGCCACGGCCACCGCCGCGAACAAGGCGAAGTTGACCGAACGCCGCGTGGCGATCTTGGAGCAGCTCGCTAGCGCGGCGAGCAACCGCGAGGAGGCGACCGCCTGGTACACGCAGCTCGCCGGCCTATTGAACGCCGCCGTCCAGTCGGAAGGCTACAAGGCGGGCATCGCGAAGCTCGGCTCTCTCGAACGATCGGCCGGTGTGCGGCGGGTCGGCAAGGACCTCGAGGCGCTGTTCCGCTACGAGCGGATCGCCGCTGAGAGCGGCCTGGCTTTTCAGGACCCGAAGGCCGATTTCGCGAAGGTTCAGCAGAAATGGATTACCGACCTCGAAGCGTTCGTCGACGCCTACCCGACCAGCGGCAAGGCGGCCGAAGCGCTCCTGCAACTCGGCAACATGGCGGGCGAGAACGCAGGCGAGGCGAAGATCGCCGAGAAGTGGTACCGCCAGGCCGCGGCCGAGTTCCCCGGCACGGTCGCCGGCAAGAAGGCGGCCGGCGCGCTCCGCCGGATCAACTCGATCGGCAAGGCGTTGCCCCTCGCGGGCAAGACGCTCTCCGGCAAGCAGATCAACCTCGCGGCCGCGCCCTACAAAGGACGCTACGTGCTGGTTCACTACTGGACGACTTGGAGCGCCCCCGAGGGCGACATGGCCAAAGTCGAGGCGCTGCGCCGCAAGTACCGCGGCAAATTCGAGGTGGTCGGCGTGAACCTCGACAACGACCCGAACGCGGCCAAGGCTTTCGCGGCCAAGGCACGCAGCTCGTGGGAGCACCTCTACGACACGCAGGGGCTCGACGGCGATCGCGCCACACAGATGGGCGTCATCAATCTGCCGCTGATGCTGCTGGTCGATAACCGCGGCCGAGTCGTCAGCCGCAACCTCCACGCCGGCGAGCTCGAGACCGAGCTGCAGCGCGTCATCCGTTGAGCCGGCTCGCGGACGCCGTCGTTGGGCTCACCAACTCCAGCGGCGGCCGCGGCGGCCGTTGATCGTCATCGAAGGCGTGCTGTTGCTCCGCTTCTTCGAGCGACGGCGCGTGGCCCGGTCGGAGCGACGCGTTGTGCTGCGTGCGTCCTCATCGTAGCGCTCTTCGTAGTGGTCGTAACGGAACAGGTGATTTGAGTAGCTCGGCATAATGGTTTTCCTTCGCAGCCCTGCGGCAGCCAGTAGCAACTCCGAGAAGTTTCGGACATAGGCCACGCCATTCGCGGCCTTCGCCGAAGAGAAGAGCAATCAGCGTGCCAGCACGCTGTCATCGGGGCCGGGCTGCCAAGCGAGGCGTTACTTCGCGGCTTTTTTTCCAGAGTGCCCTGGCGGGTCGCACCTGGCCAACAGGCTCACGGCGGGTCGTAGCGCCCAATCTGGTGAGCCGCTCTAAGCCTCGTTTTCCAAGGGACTTAGGCCGTTGGCGTGATCCCGCTGTCGCGCGAGGTTCGTCGCCAGGGCGGCGTAACCGATTGCCGCGTAACGCTTTACGGCAAGGCACCAAAACAGGGAGGCGTTTCACCAAAATGGTGAAGCCATCAGGCGGCCTTCGACCACGCCCTTCGGGGCGCGGCGGGCCGCTAGCCACTGCCCAATTGCCAGCGAGACGGCGGCGTGCGGCTCAGGCCCAAGCGGCCTGACTGCACGCGCGCCCCCGGCATCAGGGGTCGGCTTTCTCCACATCCAACCGCCCGGTCGTCGTGCCGGCGCTCGGTGAGCACTCGGCAGACGCAGTCCCTGCGATGGTTGGGGAGATCAAGGTTTTTCGCCGCGTTCCACGCCGATGCGCTCTGGTCCAGGAGACCGGGCTCATGCTCGACGGGTTGCGGGGAGGGGTTGTTGAGCTAGTTCATCAAGCCTCGCAAGCAGGTGGTGTTCTGGCGTCACGCCGCAGGGGCGTGGGTCGGAGCGCATCGACCTAGGCGGAATACAGGGCAATCGCCGTGCCGAGTGGCGGGACGGTCCGGCAGAAGGGCCGGGAAGAGGGCTCGCTGGCGTTGCTGGCGAGCCGCGAGGGCCGTCAAAACCGAAAAAAGACTCCCTATCGGTACCCGTCGGCGCCGAAAGTACCAACCGGAGCGGTTTTAACAGCCCGTGGGTTGTTGGCGCCGGACCTCCGAACGGGGGGCGTTGGTCATTGGCCTGCCCCACGGCACAAAACCGTCATGCGGGCGGCGTCCGGCGACGGACACGAACCGTTATTACGAAACTCGAAGGGGGAGAAAGATGCGTCATTGGATCGTCGCGGCCGCGGCGGCGGCCCTGCTCTGGCCGGCATCGGCTGGGGCGGCCACGCCCACGGCCGATGAGATGGCTGGCCAGGTGGCCCAAACGCTCCGCGAGAGCGGCCAACTCAAGAACTACCGCGTCGGCGTCAAGTACGAAGACGGCGTCGCCTGGCTGATGGGCTCGGTGACCAGCCCCGAGCAGTCGGAGACCGCGGCCAAATTGGCCGGCACGGTCGAAGGCATCCAGCACGTGATCAACAAGCTGGAAGTGGTGGCGCCGAAGCAGACGGCCACTCCCGCTGAGAAGAAGACCGAGCTGAAGCAGGACCTTCTGCTGACGATGCTCGAAGAGAGCGCCTCGCCCAAGGCGGCGCCGGCGCCGCTGCCGCCCAATCCGCGGGCGATGCCCGCCCCGGCGCAGGCCGGCTCGCGTGGCATGCCGATGCCGCTGCGTCGGACCGCTGGCGTGCAGGCCAACATGCCTCAGGGCCGGAACCCGATGGCTCAGGGCCGTGCCCCGATGCCTCGCGGCCAGGTCCAGGCCGCACAGTACGGCGCCCAGTACGCCGGTGGCGGAGCCCCGATGGGGCAAAGCACCGCTGGCGCCCGCGGCGTGAGCTACAACGGGGCGAACATGCCCAACTACGCTTGGCCGAGCTACGCGGCGCACCCGAACTACGCCGCGGTGTCGTACCCCAAGCAGTACTCGCCCTCCGCTTGGCCGTACATCGGCCCGTTCTACCCCTACCCGCAGGTCCCGCTGGGCTGGCGGAAGGTGACGCTCGAATGGGACGACGGCTGGTGGTTCCTCGACTTCAGCCACCAAGAGTCGCACTGATTCTGATTGGCCGAGTCGCTAGCTAGTTCAACGCGAGCCCTTGGAGGGGATGCCCCTCCAAGGGCTTCTTTAGTAGCCAGAAGGCGGTAGGCAGAAGGCAGCCAATGGGCGACGGCTTCGCCGTCGCATGCTGTCACTGCCGTCTGCCTACTGCCTACTGCCCTCTTTTTCCAAACAACCCGCAAGTTCCGCCCAGCTTCACACGATATAGAGACTATCGAACCACACGGCGAAGGGCGACGAAGGATCGCGCCCCGAGCGTTTCGAATCATAAGAGGGTCCTTTTCGATGGCACGGCAACGCATGATGCTCCGGCCCCAACTCGTCACCGCAGCGATGCTCGCGGCGGCGGTCACAACCACGTCGACCGGTTGCTTTTGGGGTTTGGTAAGCCAGGGCCCTAGCCTCGGCATCGCCGCAATCCCCATTCCGGTGTCGCCCTACCTTCAGAAGAAGGAAGAGGACAAGTACTGGAACGAGGAGCGGTACGATCGCGTGCCCATCCTCGGGCCGATCGACGACTCGTTCGGGCCGCCGGTGGCGCTCGACCCGCCGTCGGACGACGAGGTGATCCGCGCCCTGGAGAAGGCCCGCCCGATCGAGGGTGGCGTCCCGCTCCTGTGGGAACGCAACCGCAACAACGTGCGGATCGTGAAGGTCAAGATCGCCGACTACGTCGACCCGGTCCGCGTCTACCCGATGATCGGCCCGGCGCAGCAGCACCACGCCCACTACAAGTGCACGATCTACTACGAGGACGTCCGCCGCATCGGCTGGCCCGTGCCTCACACGATCCGTGACGAAGACACCCGCGAGGTCGTCTACATCGACCACAACCACCTGCACATGGTGGGCGACGTCGACAACGCCCAGTGCCTGCCGCCGCTCGAATAAGCGACCCAGGCGCCGCGATGAAACCCGCCGCCGACCGCGCCCCCGGGCGCCGGTCGGCGGCTGCATGATAAGACCGGGCCCGAGCGATCGCCCGTCAACCCGAGGCGCCCCTACTGTGCCTGAGAACAGCCTGCTAGGAACCCTGCTCGAAGCGGGTCCGCTCGTCGTGCCGATCGGCATCGCGTCGGTCGTCATGGTGCTGTGTGTGTCCGAACGCCTCGTCGCGTTGCGCACCCGCCGGGTGATCCCCAAGCGGTTCATCCACTGCGTCCTCACGCAGGTCGAGGAGGGGGCCGTCGATCGCGAGGGCGCGCTCGAGCTCTGCGAAGAGAATTCGAGCCACATCGCCCGCGTCTTCGAGGCGGGGCTGCGCCGTTGGGGTCGCCCCCAGGTGGAAGTCGAGCAGGCCGTCCTCGACGAGGGCGAACGGACCGCCGCCGAGCTCCGCAAGTACGTCCGCATCGTGAGCGGCGTGGGCAACATCTGCCCGCTGCTCGGCCTGCTGGGCACCGTCTGGGGCATGCGCGAGGCGTTCGACGCCATCGCGGGCGAGTCCGCCATGGGCAAGCCCGAGCTGCTCGCCGGCGGCATCAGCCAGGCGCTGATGTCCACCGCCGCGGGGCTGGGCGTCGCGATCCCGGCGATGATCGCCTACCTGCACCTCACCGGCCGCATCGACGCGCTCATCGGCGTGATCGACCGGCACAGCCAGGACCTCGTGAACCTGATCTCCGCCGAAGCCCTCGAAGAACGCGGCGCCAAGAAACGCCGAACTCGCAAAGCGGCTTAGCTGTGATTTCGCACCGACCACTTACGTGGCCGGCTCGCCTGCCAACCTTCCAACTTCCAACTTGCCCCTCAAACGCAACACCGCCGACGACCCGTTCCAGCTGAACCTGACGCCGATGATCGACGTCGTGTTCTTGCTGGTGATCTTCTTCATGACCGCGACGCAGTTCGCGGAGGTGGAGCGGGCCGTTGAGTTGGAGCTGCCCGAGGTCGGGTCGGAGGGGACGACGGTCGCGGCGGTCGACGAGCCACGCGTCGTCGGCCTGGGAGCCGACGGCGCCATCACGCTCGACGGCGAGCCCCGCACGCTCGAGCAACTGCACGACGAGCTCGCCGCGGCGGCGTCCGGCGGGGAAAGCCCCGCCGTGCTGATCCACAGCGACGCCCGGGGCAACATGCAACGTTTCGCGATGGCCTTGGAGCGTTGCCGCGCCGCGGGCGTGACCGAGGTCGGCATCAGCGTCGAGGTCGGCGACACGATCCGGCGTTAGTCGGACCATCCCGCGAGGGCCGTCATGTCTTTGTCCACTCTACTCGTCGGACTCGCGGTCGCCGCGGCGGCGGTGTGTGGTGGCATGGCGTTCACGCAGTGGGGCCGTCGCCGCCCGCTGCACCGCTACGGCGCGTTGTCGGTCGCGGCGCACTTGCTGCTGGCCTCCGGCCTCGCTTGCGTGCGGATGGGCGGGCCCCCTCAGCAGGGCGCCGAGGACGCGCCACCGATGCGGGTGAAGTTGGTGATGCGGACCACGGCGCCGCCCGAGCCCGAAGCGGAGCCGCAACCCGAGCCCCCCTCCCCTGCCCCGCCCGAGATCCAGCCGGAGAAGACCACGCCCGAGCCGGAGATAACGGTTGCCGAAGCGGTCGTAGCCGAAGAGCCACCCGCTGAGATTGAGAGTGTGGTTGCCAGTCACCCCGACCAAGCTTGGTCGGGGTTGCCCGAGAGCGAGCAGCCTGATGTTGCCCAGCCGAAAGACAACCCACCCCAACCCGTAGTTCCCGTGCCGATACCGGGAGCCGGTCCTTTGGAAGCCCAGGCCGAAGCCTCCCCAGCGAATGATGAGGTTGCGGCCGACTCCAACCCACAGCCACTCCCCAAGCCGAGCCCTCCCGCGCCACAGGAAGCGGTCGCCCAGTCTCCGCCGCCGGTGACGCCGATCGAGCGGGAGTCGGCCCCGCCGAGCGCGGCCGCGGCTTCGCCGTTGGCGCCTTCGGCGTACTCGCAGCGTGGGCAGTTTGCGCAGCGGCGGCTCTCGGCCGACCAAGGCGGAACACAGGAGACCCTCGACGCCGTCGCCTCGGCCGTCGATTGGCTGGCGCGCGCTCAGAGCGAGGACGGCGCGTGGAACGCGCGGCGTTGGGGCGCGGGGCACGAGACACGCGTGCTCGGTCACGACCGACGGCACGCCGGCATGCAGGCGGAGACCGGCATCACGGGGCTCGCGCTGCTGGCCATGGGGGGAGCGGGTCACACGCACCTGGCGGGGCCCTATCGCGAGACCGTCATCAACGGATTGCAGTACCTGCTCGACCAACAAGCGGACGACGGCGACCTCGCCGGCGGGGCGACGCTCTACGCGCGCACCTATTGCCACTCGATGGCGACCTTCGCCTTGGCCGAGGCGATGGCGGTCACCGGCGACGAGCGGCTCCGCCCCGCGGTGCAGGCGGCGGTTGGTTACTTGGAACGATCGCAGAACAACGCGGGGGGCGGTTGGCGCTACGGGCCGGGCGACCGCGGCGACATGAGCCAGATGGGCTGGGCCATCATGGCGCTCCGCAGCGCCGAGATCGCCGGCGTGCCGGTCCGTCCCGCCACCTGGGACGGCTGCGAGGGCTTCCTAAATTCCGTCCGCCACGGCGAGCACGGCGGCCTGGCCGCGTACCAGCCACGCGAACGCGTCACCAACACGATGACCGCCGAGGCGATGTACTGCCGCCAGATCTTGGGCGTCGCGCGGCCGCGCGGCCTCGCCGAGTCGGAGGCGGTCGCCACGCTGGTCGCCAACCCGCCGGGCCGGCGGGTCCGGGGTCGCTCGCCGACGAATTTCTACTACTGGTACTACGCGACCCTCGCCCTGCACCACCACCGGGCCCATGGCCCCGAGGCGGACACGGCGTGGAAACGTTGGAACGAGGCGATGCAGCGTTCGGTCCTGAGCAAGCAGAACCCGAGCGGCCACCTGGCCGGCAGTTGGGACCCGGACACCGTCTGGGGGGGGTACGGCGGCCGCGTCTACGCCACCGCCCTGGCGACGATGTGTCTGGAGGTCTACTACCGCTACGACCCGGAAACCATCGGTCGGGACCCTTGGCTGGCGGCCCGCGAGTCGGTTCTAAGGCGATAATTGGGGGGATCCGGGGCGTCGAACCCGTTTGACGCTCACCGCCGCCGGCGTAGACTGTAGAGGTGACTTAAACGTCTCGGAATCAACGACTTAGCCATCGGGCGGGTCGCATTCGGCCGGCGACGGTCTCCACCCCCTCGGCTTCGGGCCTCCCTTCACTCGCAACGCTCCCTCCGCGGGGCGTGGAATCATGCTCGCGTTTTTCGGCACCAGTCCCTGGCAACTCGCGATCGTCTTGGTGATCGCGCTCTTGCTGTTCGGCACCCGGCTGCCCCAGATCGCGCGCGCCTTCGGGCAGAGCATCACCGAGTTCAAGAAGGGCGTCAAAGAGGTCGAAGACCACGGCGACGACGCGAAGACCTGATCCCGCTCACTCGTTGCTAGTCCTACGCCGGCGAAGCCCTTTCCGCTACGTCCTTCCGCACTCTCTCAACGACCCCTCGTTATGCTCGCGTTCTTGCCCGGCGGTATTGGCATGACGGAGATGCTCGTCGTGGGAGTCGTTGCGGTGCTGCTGTTCGGCAGCCGCCTCCCCTCGGTCGCCCGCTCCGCCGGCAAGAGCCTCACCGAGTTCCGCCGCGGGATGCAGGACTTGCAGCACGAGTTCAGCTCGGCGATGAACGAAGCGGAGACCGCGGCCACGACGCCCGCCGCCGGCACGCAGGGCCGCCTCCCCGCCGACGTGGCCCACGACGACTCCGTCAGCGACGAGGCGTACGACCAATACGATCCCGAGCAGGACGCTTCCGAGTCGATCGCCCTCGAAGAGGGCTCGCAAGCCGAGCCCGTGACAGCCGACGCCGCGACGGAAGCCGACCCCGACGCCGACCGCCGTGAAGGTGGCGAATAACGGCCGACTCGGGCGGCTCAGCGAACGAGCCCGGGCTCTCCCCGGAACACGGCGGCAAGCCTCTCCTTCCTGGCCGCTTCGCGAACTAGCCAACTCCCGCCCGGTCCGTTATCTTAGGGATCTCGCTTCGGCCCGCCGAAGTCCGAGGGCGATTAGCTCAGTTGGCTAGAGCGCTACGTTCACACCGTAGAGGTCACTGGTTCGAGCCCAGTATCGCCCACTTGAACTATGCTAGGACTAGCATGGACTTAGAGAGCCGCTCCGGCGGCTTGGGTGGCTTACTTAGCCCTTCTCGTGCACGCTAAATGCACGCTTGGTTTCTGGTTCCTCTGCCAGAAGGCCTTCCCAATGCGTCAACCGAAGCCGTGGTTCCGTAAGCAGACTCAGTGCTGGTACGTCCAAATCAAGGGACGCCAGATCAAGCTTGGCCCAGATAGAGACGCAGCCCATGCTGAGTTTCATCGCCTGATGTGCCAGCCATCGCGCTCTAGCGAACCCGTCGCGGCACGTAGTCTGATCGCTCGGTACATCGAATGGATGCATCAGCACCGCGCTGAGAGTACGTCAGCGAATCGTCAGCCGATCCTGGAGTCGTTCTCTGCCTCATTGCCTAAGGGACTTACCGCCGATGAGTTGCGACCGTTCCATGTGCTGGAGTGGCTCAATCCCGAACTCGGTCCAACGACGCGAGCAGACCGCATCACGCTCATCAAGACCGTCTGGAACTGGGGCGTCTCGATGGGCTACGTGACCAGCAATCCGGTCGCACGAATCCCCAAGCCAAGTAGGAAGGCCAGACAAGACTTCGTACCGCGTGGGCGTTGGAAAGAGCTACTAGACGCCGCGACGGATCAGCCCTTTCGCGATTTTCTAGCGATGATGCTGCTAACCGGGGCGAGAACTCAAGAGATGTTGGTGTTCAGCGCCGAGCACTACGATGGCAAACGGTTCGTGCTGCCAATCGAGATGAGCAAAGGCAGAAAGCGTTCTCGAGTCGTCTACCTGCCTAGCGAAGCGAGAGCCATTGTTGAGCGACTGGTGGCTGAGTATCCCGAAGGTCACTTGTTCCGGAATGCACGAGGGGAACCCTGGAACAGGAACTCGGTTCGGCTTCGGTTTCGGCGGATCAAAAAGCTGCTCCAGATGCCGGGTCTCTGCGCGACGACGCTGCGGCATTCGTACGCTCACGATCGCTTGTCGTGCGGCCAAGACGCTTTGACGGTCGCTAAGCTAATGGGGCATGCCGATACGCGGATGATTGCCACGCGGTACGGGCACTTGGAACAGAACGCCGACTTCATGCAGGATGCGGCAAACGCCGCAGCACTGGGAGGGATTGCAGCTGACCAGCCCGATCGAAAGGAGGGGCTGGCCTAGAGCCTCAGCTCTGCCAGTGCTCAGAAGAAATCTCTGGCCGTTCTGGCACGCGAGATCGCTGCGGCTCTTGTCGTTGCTGGCGATTCGCCCGAATGAGTGGCTTGCCGGACTGGTTTATCTTCTTCTGTCCTACCCGTGGGCTGCCCAGTGGCTGAGTCCTCTGCGGTCGGAATGGCCACTCGAATCCGATGATGGTCGCCAAGGTCTATCAGCACCTGGGAGCCGATTCCGACTACCTGATCCAAGCGTTGGATTCTGACTCGTAGAATGCTGGTCTCAAGGGAATCAGGCCGCCTTGGCACGCGAGATCGCAGAGGCGCTGGCTGGTTTGGTATCGGAGGGACCGGGCGAGTAAGCCGGGATGGCTGGTGAGTCCCTGCGGTAGACCCCTCCGATTTGGCTATACTGGGACGCCTTCGCCCTCGTATCGCTCCGCCTGATGCCAAGTCTCCGAATCCTTGCCGCTCTAACGGTATTGCTGGGGGCGGTCCATGCGTTCGCTATTGGTCGGCACAACGAGAGCATCACGCCGGAGTCCGAGTACCTGGCTTACGCTGAGAACTTTCCGTCGGTCGGCTGGATGTTCGGGTACCTGGACGAGACTCCTGAGACCTTCAGTTCTGGCGTGCTTATCGACCCGCACTGGGTTCTGACTTCTGGTCACGGAGTCGAAGAGAGCGGCTCCTTCTACGACAGCTATCTCTTTGGCTTTGGAGCGAATTCTTCGACCGAAGCTGAGCACTATCAGAGCAGCGATCAGGTTTACCTGCATCCGGAGTATTCCGGCCCTGAAAGCGGCGTAGACCTAGCCCTCCTGTATTTCGAGACGCCCTTCTCGGTGGAACCAGCGACGATCTACGAGGGGCAAGCCGAGGTGGGAGAGATCGCCAGCATTGTCGGCTACGGGCAAACCGGGACGCCTTCGACTGGGGCTCAAACTGCCGATGGGGTGAAGCGAGCTGCTCAGAATATTCTTGACGCGGTTGATACGAGGGACTTTGGCTACTTTGGATATCGATTCCGCAACACCATCTTCCCCGACTTTCTTCCACTAGGAGGGCAAGGAATGCCTGGAGATTCTGGAGGAGGATGGTTTCTTAAGAGTGATGATGATGAGTTCTACTTGGCGGGAATCAGCTCTGGTGGATCACAGACCCCTCGTTACGGTGCTGACACCTCGGCCTACGCAATCTATCGATCCATGGATTGGATCACTTCCACCATCGCCAGCGTCAGCCCTTCCATTCCGGGCGACTACGACGGCAACGGCCTCGTTGAGCAAGCGGACTACGACACTTGGGAAATGTCCTACGGAGAGTTTGGCGTTGCCCTGGCTGCCGATGGGAACCTCGACGGTCGAGTTGACGCGGCGGACTACGCGGTCTGGCGTGATGCGTTTGGGGTGTTGGCAGTCAGCGTGCCTGAGCCTTCGACTTTGACTTTGTTCGGTCTCGCGAGCATCGCTTGGCTGGGATTGGCACGCAGAGAGTTGAGCTACGCCGCCGTTCTCATCTTGCTCGCCAGCTTGGGGCAACCTTCTCAAGCGGGCCTCATGCACAACGACTCGACCACCCCAGAATCTGCTTATCTGGAGTATGCA
The DNA here is from genome assembly GCA_007745835.1 of Planctomycetes bacterium MalM25. NCBI lineage: Bacteria > Pseudomonadati > Planctomycetota > Planctomycetes bacterium MalM25. The sequence continues at coordinate 3,011,050 of CP036424.1, read as the reverse complement.
AATCAGTTCCCATCAACGGGGTGGATGTTCACTCAAGAAAATGGAGAGGATGTAGCATTCAGCTCAGGCGTCTTGATTGATCGCCATTGGGTTCTTACTTCTGGTCACGGCATGGTCTCCGACGACTCAGACCGGAATTCTACCTACGACGCCTATCAGCCCGTTGATTTCTGTTGGTCGATCGTTCGGATGAGCCAGTCGAGGGCGGCGGTGAGTAGTTGGGCGAGTTGATCGAGGAGGCCCGCCAGGGCCTTGGGCTTGCCGGCCCCCAGGAGGCTCCGCAGGAGGATCGCCAGGTTGTGGGCGGCGGCCACGATCAAGTGTCGCTTCCGCACCTTCTCGATCCCCCGCAGCCGCGTCCGCCTCGCCCCGCCCGTCTCGCATGTGTGGGCGAACGTGCGTTCGACTCGTTCCGATCTCAGCTTCTGCAAGCGGCTGTTCTTCTCGGTCTTCGTCCGCCGCCGGTTGGCGACCACCGCTTCCTTCAGCCCGCTCGGTTTATCGGTCCAACGCCGCTGGTAAGGCGAGTTGGGCTCGGGGATGTAGGTCCGCACGTTCAGGCTCTCGACCAACTCCAACTGCCCCGCCGCGTGGTACCCCTTGTCCGCCACCACCTCCTCGAAGACCTCGCCCCGGCCCGCTTCGGACACGTGGGTCCGGGCCGCCATCGCCGTGTCGGCCAGCGTTCGCGAGTCGCTCTGGTCGGCGTGGTAGACCTCCGCCGCGACCACCAGCTCGGTCTCCAGGTCGATCGCGTGCTCCGCCTTGTACGCCAGACGCGTGCGGCCGTCCTTCAGCTTCGCGATCCGCGCGTCCGGGTCGGTCGGGGACTCCCACTCGGCGTTGCTCGTCTTCTTGTTCTTCCGCTTCTTGTCGAACCGCCGCAGGTCCTCGTCCGTGGGGTCTTCGCCTTCTTCGATCTCACCCGCTTCTTGCATCAACCGCTTGACGTACGCCTTCCAGTCCTCGCCCGACTCCTTGCGAACGATGCTCCGCATCGCCGCGTCCGCTTCGAGTGTCGTGGAGTCGACGCCGAGCGTCTTGCCCTTCAAGAGGCCCTTCTCGGCCGCCGCGGCGAGCACCAAGCGGAACGCCAGCTCATGGACCTCCAAGGGGAGCCGGTCGCGGGTCTTGCTCAAGGTCGAGTGGTCGGGGGTCCGTTCGGTGAGCTTCACCCCCAAGAACTCCCGCAGGCTGAGGCTGTCGGCGCACCGCCAGGCGATCCCACGCTGGCTGTCGATCGCTTCGAAGTACCCGACGAACAGCATCCGGAAGTACGTGCCCGGCGCGATCGAGTCGCGACCGCCCTGGGCGTCGTAGTACGGCACGCACGCCGCCTCGACCGCGTCGTCGAAGCCGCACTCCCCCAGCAGCCGGTTCAGCCGCCGGTAGAACGCGTGCCCCGGGCTCGCCGCCAGCTCGCCCGACGGCACGAACAGCTCCCCCTGCGACTCCCGCCGCCGCTTACCCATCCCCATCGCGATCCCTCCGTCGCGTCGACCTAGAAGCTCACAGACTAGCGCTATCTCGCCGCGATCGCGAGCGAGAAAATCAACGGGCTGCTATGACTTTGGTGTTGGTAGCTCAACGGGGACTGATCCCGGTGAAAGGCAATACGCCGACGATTGGTACGTCCATCCAAACTACTCGGGCGTGTTCAGCGGGTACGACCTCGGCTTGCTCTATTTCGAGAACGGCTTCTCAAGCGTGGAACCGATTGCTGTAGAGACAAGATCGGTGCCCCCGGTCGGCACCAAATTAGACTTGGCCGGCTTTGGGAGACCAGGCACACCGAAGACGGGATTGCAGTCTCCTGACGGGAAACGAAGAGCGGGTACGGCCTTCAGGCAGTTGGTGGCGAATACGCCCAATGGTTACATCGCTATCCGGCATAAGAGCCCGCTTGACAACACATTTGATTTTCAGCCATTGGGCATGCGGCCAACTCCAAACTCGTCAGGGGGTGGGCTCTACTTGTCGTCAGAAGAAGGCGGGCGACTTGTTGGGATCACGTCCTACGGGTCACTCTCTCATGGATACGGAAGCTACGCCGGCTTCTTGGCACTGGAGCCGCACATCGAGTGGATCAACTCAACCATTGCCAGCGTGGATCCAAGCATCTCTGGGGACTACGACAAGAACGGCGTGGTTGAGCAGGCGGACTACTCGGTTTGGGAGGCAAGCTATGGCGAGTACGGAGTCGCGCTGGCGGCCGATGGGAACCTCGACGGTCGAGTGGACGCGGCGGACTACGCGGTCTGGCGGGACGCGAACGCGGCATCGGCAGTCAGCGTGCCCGAACCGGCTGCTCACCTCTTGGCACTTGGCATCTTTGCTTGGAGCTGGAGCAGGTATGTCCGACCTAAGATTCGCTAGCCGCTCCACGCGGATCACTTCGCCCGCTTAAAAAAATACAATCAATCACTCTCTTCTATCTCCAAGAGAGGATTCTGGTAAGGTTTGGGAATGGTTAATAAGAGAATCAAAAAAGAGAAAGCGACAATGACTCAGAGCTTGCTAGAAGAATTGAAGGCAGTGGCTAACAAGCGGATCGGTCCTCTGCTGGAGAAACGCGAGAAGCTTCAGAAGGAGCTAGAGGCTCTCGACAAAGAAATCTCAACTGCCCAGCGCGCCATGGATGCGTTGGAGGGCAAAACGCCTGCCGCGAAGTCCGAGAAGAAGAAGCGCAAGAACAGCAAGCCGTCGGCTAGCCCTGAGAAGGTTCTGGCGGTGCTGAAGGCCGAGCTGAAGCGGGGCGGGGGCAAGATGAGCAAGGCCGACCTCGTGGCGGCGGTGAAGGAGAAGCTCAGCGGGGATTACGGGCTGACCGGTCTCAAGCAGCGGGCCGAGAAGCTGATTGCCGAGAAGGAGGAGTTCGCGGTGAAGGGGAACTCGGTGAGCTTGAGTGCGAAGGGGAAGTAAAGTAGCCCTGTACTTCTATCTGGTAGCTAATCACGACTCCTGCAACAAGCAGCAATCACAGTGCATACCAAGGCCAACGCCGACGGTTCGGGCACGACGGTACGGAAGCCGAAGCCATTCAATTCGTAGATGCGTGGTCCATTGGCATGGCCTCGGTGAATGTCTCCTGCCTGAACGAATACTGCACGCCATTCGGTTGCGGTGACTGGTACCGGGAGATCCGCGAGGAGATAGAACTCATTTCCATCGTCATCGGATTCAAAGTGAGAGTTCGGCGGCGCGGCGGTCGACCCATAGGGGTTCGCGGTCTCTAATTCGTAGACCATCACGCCATCACCCCAAAGCTCGAAGACCGTGAACCCGCGGGCGCGCCTATCTCGCCCTAGACTACCGTCGTGGGCTGCCTGGAGTCCTATCGAGTAGACTGTCCGGGGTTCAGGTGTTTGAAAGTCGATATGGTGGCGAGTCCCGACGCCAAAGCGATCGGAGAAGAAGAACTGGCGTGCCCCACCGAGAGCAGCTTCTGGGTTCGTTGATCCAGGCGAATACGGCTCGCACCAACTACAGGGGGCGGAGCTTCCGGTTACGACGGTACCTGTGGCGATGTCAAACAGGTCATCGCGAATATCGGCTGTAGGGTCAACCGTCGTGGCTCTTGCGTTGGCGGTGAGCAAGAGCATAGCGATGGCCACGTGACGCATTAGATCAACTCCGGGAACAAGGTTGCGTGGAAGCTGCAATGTCGTCGCGGATAGTAAACTATTTGTACAGAGTCTATCAATGGTTGCGAATCGCCACCTACGGAAATGAGTCATCTTAGTGGACAAGAACTTCGACTAGCGAGGCAGACAGCTCATGGCTATTTGTTCGCTATTTGTCCTAATTGCATTTTTATTTGCAGCCAACTGATCGATTCCACCCAAATAGCGCGTCTATATAGGTCAATGTACACATAGAAGCCCCCATTGTCTTTATTTCCTAGCTAGACCTTGCACCTGCATTCTGTCTTAAGCAGGTCTTCTTGAACGGTAGAGGAGCTGATGACTACTACGCACGCTAGAACTGAATGAGAAACTTCGACTCCTCGACTTCTGGAACTGGAAGATCGAACGGCTCGAAGTCACCGCGCCGGATATCTCATGGCAGGCCGAGAATGCAGTAGATACAGTCTGTGATGCAGGCAGTGCAATGCAGGTGGCATTGAATTCATGTGCTATTACTGCAGTATCGGATAAGCAAAACGCTAACTTGGTAAGCCATCACCCTAATTGCCAAGCTGGCACCCAGGCACCGATTAAGCGTGCCGGAATATCTGCTTGACTGGTCGCAGCAATTCTGATAAAAACGCCCCATGCTTTGCGCAATAAGAAGATATATGATGCACGCCCTTCGTTCGTTTATGCCGAGAGCGTGTTGCTTGCACTTAATGCACTCAGCGGCATTAATGTATTTATGCTGTTCGAGTCAGCATTCCTATGCTGTGCGGTTCGAGTGGGCGAATATAGGAAATCCGAACAACGCGGCTGACCCGCGAAATGGATTCGGTAGCGTACCGGAGAGGTACGAGATCGCCACCACGGAAGTGTCTAATACGCAGTTTGCAGAGTACCTCAACAAGGTGTATCCCAATGGCAAGTCTGGGGCGTCTGGTGATTTTATAGACTATCGCTCGACAACTTCTGGCGGCATGAAATGGCTAGTTGAACCTGGGCATGAGAATAAGCCTGTCAATGACCTGCATATTTTGGAGGTCTTCCGTTTCGTTAATTGGATGTCTAACGGACAGCTCAATGGTGGCACGGAGTATGGTACATACGATCTGGAGGGTACTCCTGGGTACTTGGTGTACGATACACGAAGCGATGAAGGAGAGTATTTCTTGCCTACCTTAGACGAGTGGTACAAGGCGGCGTACTACAATGATGCAACGGGTGGCGGCTATTATCACGAGTACGCAAACGAGGGCGATTCATTGCCCGCTATTGCTACGCCTGCTGCTGATCCGAGCGGAGCTAACTACGGCCAGCGTGAGCAAAATTACTACCTTGATGATGTTATGTCAGATGTTGGGGCATACTATCTAACGAGAAGTCCGTATGGCACTTACGATCAAATGGGTAATTCCATGGAGTGGACTGAATCGCCTAGACCCTGGAGCAATGAATACAATGATTACAATGTTGTATTAGGAGGTTCCTGGAAGACAGCTATCGGAGCAAGTCAAAGGCCTCGTGCTTCTTTGTATTCTGACTACGACTATAATTCATTAGGTTTTCGAATAGCCAGAAGGGTTACTGAGCCAACCACAAGACTCGAATCTCGCATATATTTAGGTACTTCACCAGGCGACCTGTTTGAGTATTCATCTGCCTTTGAGCAACAAGATGCGAGCCATTCTCACAGTCTGTCGTTCACCGACGGACGTTTGGTTGTGAGTGTAGATATCCAAGTCTCTGCCTATGGTGGCGATGGCGAAGAGGCACGGTTGGTTGTAACGAACCAAGCTGCGGGAGTCGAGTTTGGCGTAAGTAACAATACGATTGATTCTGGCGAGTCCCTCGAGTTTAATGACCTGCCCCCGTGGATGGAACCAGTTTCAGTGTTATAGGGGAGCCGCTTCACTTCGTGGAGGCGTAGCCGGAACGAAGTGAAGCGGCTGGATCGTCTCGGGAGCCGGGGCGCGGTAGCCGAGCGAGCTGTGCGGGCGGACGGTGTTGTAGTGTCGCCGCCAGCGTTCGATGAGGACCTTGGCCTCCAGCAGGGTGCCGAACTGCTCGCGGACCAGCAGTTCGTCGCGGAGCTTGCCGTTGAAGCTCTCGATGTAGCCGTTCTCCCACGGGCTGCCCGGTTCGATGAACAGCGTCTTCACGCCGACCCGGCCGAGCCATTCGCGGACCGCCTTCGCCGTGAACTCCGAGCCGTTGTCACTCCGGATGTAACTCGGCACGCCGCGGCGGACGAACAGGTCGCTGAGCCGTTCCAGCACGTCGCCGTGCTTCAGGCTCCGCGCTACGTCGATCGCCAGGCACTCACGGGTGTGCTCGTCGATCAGCGTCAGCATTCGGATCGAGCGGCCCTCGGCCGTCCGATCCATCACGAAGTCGTAGCTCCACACGTGGTCTCGGTACGCTGGCCGCAGCCGAACGCACGATCCGTCGGCCAGCCACAGTCGCTTACGCTTCGGCTGTTTCGACGGGACCTTCAGGCCCTCCCGTCGCCACAGCCGCTCGACCCGCTTGTGATTAACCCGCCAGCCACGGGCACGCAGCAGCGCCGTGATGCGACGGTAGCCATACCGGCCGTAGTCGCTCGCCAGCTGCGTCATCTCACGAACGAGCTTCGGCTCGTCGCTCGGGACGTACTGCTTCCGACGCTGCGTGCTCCTCGATTGGCCGATCACTCGGCAAGCCCGACGCTCCGACACCCGGTCCCGACCCAACGCATCGCGTGCGTGCTCGACCGCCAGGCGTCGCTTCGCCGGGCTCAGAAGTTTCCCGAGGCGGCCTCCTTCAGGATCGCCTTGTCCAGCTCCGCGTCGGCCAGGAGTCGCTTCAGCCGAGCGTTCTCCTTCTCAAGCTCTTTCAGACGTTTCGCCTGATCCATCCGCAGGCCGCCGTACTCCTTTCGCCAGCGGACCAGCGTCGGCGTTGTCACGCCGATCTGCTTGGCCGCCTCGTCCTGCGTGCGTCCCCGGGACATCAGGACGTCCGCTTCGCGGAGCTTGGGGATGATCTCTTCCGCCGCGTGCTTCTTGCCTCTGGGCATCTCGACCTCCTTCGGGGGGCGTCCATCGTACTGATCTTCGATCAGCACATGGACTCGTTTGAAGGGGGCAGGTCACGTGCTCCTGACGACGCCACATTTGCACCTTGGCGACGCGGCATGGTTGCCCGCAAGTTGCCCTCGAACCGGCCGGTCGAGCCACCCAGAAGTCGCCGAGGTTGAGCTGACCGACGCGGATTCGGCGGGTTGCCAAGCCGCCGAAGCTGGTCCACCCTCGGCACCCTAGATCAACCTCAGATCAACGGCTGGCATCGGACCGTGTGATTGGAAAGAACGCGGTTCTGGCGGTCAGTCGTGCAGTCGCTTGGATCGCAGATAGGCAAGTAGTTGCGCCGGACGGTCCGTGCAGAGCACGCTGGCTCCTCGGTCGATGAGCCATCCCCAGCTTCCCTCGGGGTCATCAACGGCCAGGTCGTCGGTCCTGCCTGCGCAGAGGTCAGGCCACAGCGGACTCATCCAGACACGACGACCGGCACCGCGAATAACTGGCGTCTGTTCCAGCACGGTGGCGTCGCCGTCCTTGAAGCTCACCAGGAACACGGGTCGGTTCGCGTCGCGGAGGTGCTCTGAGACGTACTCTTCGGCGTTAGCTGTGTTCTCTCCGACCTTGGGTAGATAGTGCACCCGATCGGCGAGATCGCCGAGCCCTTTCCGAATCTCCGCTCGGCTCATGTGACCGTAGAACAGCGTCTGTTCGTTGACGCCGACCTTCGCGGCCAAACGATAGACATCGGCGATACAGTGTTCGGATTTATCGATGTAGAGAACCGCACGCCCACGGGCGACTTCGAATGCCTCTTCGAGCGAGGGCGCCCTGTGCTCGGTCGGTAGGCCGTAACCGTTCCGAAGGCGCAGCTGTTGGATCTCGGCGAGTGTTTGGTGCGAGATCTTGCCGCTTCCCGTTGTCGTGCGATCGAGCGTTTTATCGTGCATCACGACGAAGCGTCGATCCTTGGTCATTCGGATGTCGATCTCGACGATGTCGCACCCCATCGCGATCGCGTTCTCGATCGCTTGGAGCGAGTTCTCGGGGGCGTTCCGCCAGTCGCCTCGGTGGGCCGCGACGAGCACCGCATCGTCGTTCGCGTCGTACAGGCGCCGCATGACCTCTTCCGCTCGAGTGTATTCCGCAGCGCAAGCAGGTTGACTCACGACGACAGGAGCCGCGAGCAGCAGGCACAGCAAGAATCGAGTTCGCACGACCATGTCTCTCCAAGAAAAAGGCGGACCCGCCGCACGCGGGCCCGCCTCCGTCTGTTAAATGCCGCGATAGTCAGCGGCGACGAACGGCTACGCCGAGGAGTCCGGCAATCAAGCCGATCACCGCCGTCGACGGCTCCGGAACAGCAACGCCTCGGATTGCCACGTTGTCGAACGCCAACCCGGACCCGTTGTCGTTGATGAAGCCGAACAACTCCAGCGTTAGCTCGCTTCCGGAGCCCACGAGTGGCGCCGAGAGGGTTGTCAGTTCATTGAGCAGAGCGACTCCGTTGACCGAGACGCCATTGTCGTCGTCTCCGGCGGCGGTGTTGCCGGGCGCGACCAGAGTCGTGCCGTCGGCCATCGTGTACGTGACCGAGCCCAACGAGGCGTCGCCCCGGACCGTCAACAAATCCGTCACGGAGCCCCCGTCGATCGAGTAGCTCCAGACGAAGCGTTCTGCGGCGCTGCCGTTGTCAAACCAACTGCCGATGGCGGCCATGTCGACCTCGAAATCGGTCACCTCTACCGCCGACGAGATATCGAAGACCCACGTGCCGGTGACGCCACCGGTGTCGTTTGCACCGTTGTCAGTGTCGACAATCGCAAAGAAGTTGCCGACGTAGTCTAGCGGGATGATCCCGCGGTCGTCGGACTCGCCGGCCGAGGTGCGATCGATCAGCGTATCGGAAACGAAGTTGCCGGTGGCGGTTCCACCGCTGGTGAAGTCGGCCACCGATCGGGGGCCGAAGTTGTCGCTGCCAGACGACCAGACGCCGGTGTTCGTCGGGTCGTTGCCCTCGAAGTCGACCGCCGAGTACGAGATCAGGTTGATGGGGCTGTCGAAGTCATCCGACGCGATAACGTTAGAAGCGTCGGCATACGCTGCTGTCGTGGATATAACCAAGGCAAACGCGAGATTGCGCGGTGCGCTCATGAGTTCAGTCTCGATCAATGGTGTGGAGTGTATGGTTCTGAATCGTGTCGCTCGATGTCTCGTAGCCTTCAGTGGCGCCGCTGAGGCGCCGAAGTGTCTATTCCCTCCTATGTATTGGGTATCGAAGTGCGATATGAATGGGCGCTCACCTTCTGAGACTTACGGCGGCGGCTGCCGCGGCTATCAATAGCGTTATCCCTGCAGGCTCAGGGATCGCCGAGATCGACGGTGGGAAACTTCGGCCGAAGTTGTCGGCCCACAACGTGTAGTCGGTCGGACCCACCAAGCCGCCATCGCCGTTGCCGGCGAGGGTTGAGCCGTCCTCGGCGAGGCCTTCGTTGTCTCGCCACACGGTGTAGTCCGCCACGTTGACGAACCCATCGCCATTGAAATCACCGGGACTCTCCGGCGCGTCTGCCCCGAGGATCTCGAGGTTGTCGATGACAAGTCCGGCGCCGTTGTCGTTTACGAAGCCGAACAGCGTCAGTGTCAGCTCGCCGCCCGAGCCTGCGATCGGTCGGGAGATCGTGGTCAAGTCGTTCAGCAGTGGTACGCCGTCGATCGTGACACCGTTGTCGTCCGGGCCGGCAGCGGTATTCGCCGGCACGGTGGTCATCGTGCCGCTGGCCAGCGTGTAGGTGACCGGGCCGGCAGACTCATCGGCGCGGACCGTGAAGATCTCGGTTTCGGGACCTCCGTCGATCGAGTAGCTCCAGGTGAAACGCTCGAAGCTCCCTTCCCCGTTGTCGAAGAAGTTGCCGATGGCAGCCATGTCCACGTCGAAACTGGTGACGCTGGCTGCGGACGAGATGTCGAAGACCCAAGTGCCGGTCACACCACCCGAGGGATTCACGCCGTTGTCGGTGTCAACGATTGCGAAGAAGTTGCCCGTGTAGCTATCGGTAACGATGCCCAGGGTGTCGGTTGGGTCGTCGAAGACCGTCCGGTCGATGAGCGTGTCCGAAACGTAGTTACCGGTGGCGAGGCCGCCGCTGTAGAAGTCATTGACCGAGCGGGGCCCGAAGCTATCGCTCGAAGACGACCAAACCCCCGTGTTGGTCGGATCATTCCCCTCGAAATCGATCGCCGAATACGAGATCAGATTTAGCGGGGCATCGAAGTCGTCGCTCGCGACGGTGAAGGCCCGGGTCTGATCAGAGGTGAGAGCGGTCGCCAACGCGATCGCTGCAGCGGTCCAAAACGTCTTGAGCATGGGACATTCCTAAGTTGTCGTGCGTGATGATTGTTGGGCTGCCTTTGCCCCGGCTTTAGCGAGTTGACTTCAGCTCGAAGCGGCTATGGTTGCCGGCGTTTGCGGCGACCACGATTCCGAGCTCTGTGGCATCGTTGTATGACGCCGGGATCCGTTCTCTTCCTGCCGCGTCCTTCTTCGACACCCGCACCCGATAGAAGCCGACCGGCAACCCGGGGAGCTGCGGGTGAGCGCCGACGAACGTGGCGAGGCCCGATGCGTCGGTCGAAGATCGAGCGATCGAGTAGGCGTCGCCGAGAAACGGTTCCGGCTCGACGATGAGCTCGGCATCGGTGAGCGGCGCGCCGTCGAGCACAACCTCCGCGATGACGTCCACCAGGGCGGTGCCCGACTCCTTCCACGACTCGATGTAGGCGCAGATCTCCCTCTGATCGATTGACCCATTCCCGTCCGAGTCGATGCTCCGCGCGGCCTTCGCCAAGGCGGGCGACGCGACGCGCTCGTCCGCGTCGAGAGTCCCGTCGCCGTTGCGGTCGTACAACCGCATCGCGTCGGACGCCGCGGAGTTCGCATCGACGGAAGGCAGCCGAGGAGCCGCCGGGCCCGAGCCGCAGCCGACCGCGGCGAGCAGCACGAGCACCGAGCCAAGAACCGGATCGCTGTGGATCACTCGGTGGCGAGGCAAACAAAGCACGATCATCGGCTCGTGACCTCCCCGCGATCACGCGTGCCGAGGGCGTGGTAAGCTTCCGGGTCGATGTCGTACGCGACGAGCCGCACCGACCCGTCGCAACGCACGGCGTTGAACCCCCCGGAGTGAGCGCTGCCGAAGCGGTGCGATCCGGTGTCGAACCCCGGCGTGTCGGGGAACGGCAGCAGCGTCTTGCTGATCGCCCGGTTCACGTCCTTGTCATGACCTTGGTACATCGAACTGTCGTCGGACCCGTCGTCTCCGGTCTCGTACTTGTTCGGATTGAGGTACTTCTCGCCGACGAGGAGGGTGTGCGTCAGGCCATCGGTGATGCGACGCGGAGCGATCTCGGTACGCACGCTGCTGATGCCGTCAAAGAAGCGTCGCATGTAGACGTCCGCGTACTTCCACGCGCAGTCCGGGTACGTGTCCAGGCAAGAGATCAGCGGGCCCTCAAGGAATTGCAGCGTCGAGCCGCCATTGATCGCGTAGTCGCTCTTCGCAACGACGTCGGGTTCCGCCGAGTTGTACGACCCCTCGTCGCCGGGATAGCCCCGCGCGGCGCGGCGGCTCGGGCAGTGAAAGCCCGCAATCACGTGCGCTTTCTGGGTGGCGAGTTGCTCGTACTTCTCGTCCTGTTCGAGTCCGCGGCCGAGCACGTGAATCTCGCGCTGCTCCAGATAGGGCGTGATGCTGTAGACCCAACCGCCTGGCTGACTCTTGCCGAACCCACGGTCCGGGTCGCCCATCCACCGGTAGCCCCAGCCGTTGGAGGGGAAGTAGCCGACCGTATCGACGTGGAGCAGGCAGGCCACGCCGATCTGCCTCAGGTGATTCTGGCACTGCGTGCGGCGAGCCGCCTCTCGGGCCGATTGCACCGCAGGAAGTAGGAGCGCGACCAGGATTCCGATGATCGCGATCACAACCAACAGCTCGACTAGGGTGAAGGCCCGCAACGAGGGGCGGGCGCCGCGTTGGCAGCCGATACCCACCCCCGAGACGGCTTTCCTCCGCGTCTCGCCCACCCGTCGCTGATTCGTCATTGCTGCTGGCTGCCCGGTCATCGCGATCGCCTCCCCGTTTCTGCCTACGTGCGTGTTTGCGGTCATTCCGTAGCCTCTCCGAAGAGGGCCCGGAGCCGCGCGAAAGCAGGCTCCGATGTCAGGGTTGTTTCGGTGACCGTGGAAGCGTCCCGCGATTCTCGGCCGCCGCGTATGACCACCGAGTTGCCCGCGTTGTCGAACCACTGCACCTCACCGTCGAACACTCGGACGGAGGTTGACTCACCGTCGATCGCCACGCCGAACTCCGTTCCCAGATCGACGACGCGACCGTTCGGCAACCGCACAGTGAACCCGTGCGATTGCTTGGTTGGGCACAACGCCGCGAGGCGTCCTTCGAGCAGCTCGATCTCTTTCTCGCTTATTGCTCGGAACGTGGCGGGCCCCTCGACGGCGACGACCGCATCGCAGGCGAAATCAATCCGCGCGAGCCCCGAAGCTAGAGAAGCGACATCGCCCCGCCTGAACTCCTCCGCCCCACGGCTTTCACTCCAAGCCGCGTCGATATCTCGCGTGAGCCGGAACTCGCTCTCGGAATCGTTGGAAACGCCGAGGAACAACAACAAAGCCGCCGCCGCGGCGACAGCCGTCGCCACGGCTCGTGTTGGAAATCGCAGGATGGGCTTGCTCGGCGAGCGGCTGCCGACAAGCGAGCGATGGAGCTGCCTGCCACGATTGGGCTGGGTAACGAAGTGAGCAGGAGATGACCCGGCCACCGTCGCTGAGTGCGGCGCCGACGTCGCCTTCTCCGACAAGCAGGCGCCTTCCTCCTCCAACGCCACGTGCAATCGCACGTAGCCGAGGTACCACCGCATTCGCTTCGGCTGACCAGATAGGAAGCGTTCCAGTCGGCGGCGCTCCGACTCGCTGAGATTCGAGTCGATCGAGGCATCCGCCAGTCTCATCAGTTCTGCCGAGGTCGAATCCATCGGTTGGTCGCCTGATTTCACGGCACATCTCCTTGCGAGAGCTTGCTTTCAACGCACCTCAGAAGCACCACTCGCAATCGGTGGATCATCTGACGTGTGGCGTCGACCTTCCGGCCGAGACGCTCGGCGATCTGCGGGACCCGCAGGTTGTCTCGATATCGCATCCAGAGCATCTCGCGGCGGTCCTCCGGAACCTCATCGAGGCACTCCAGCAAAGCCGCTTGAACCCGAGGTTGCTCGTCGGCGTCCCCATCCGCTTCAACGAAGTCGGCCAACTCGTTGACGAACGCTTCGCTGAAGACGGTGCGATCGCGTCCGGCCTTCGTCCGGTGAGCGAGCGCCTGAAGGCGAGCGATCTTGAACGCCCACGCGATGAAATTGGTGCCGGGCTGGAACTGATCGGCTTTTCGCCAGATGACCAGGTTGGTCGCTTGAAGCACCTCCATCGCGAGCTCACGATCGGCCATCAGCGACATGACGTACGCACGAAGACGGGTCTGACTCGCGGTCAGAAGGGTCACTAGTTCTTCGGTTGGGTGCTTTTCGGCCATGTCAGCGGTTGCAGCCGTCGCGAGAATCCGTGTAGAGGTTTGTCGCCGTCTGGTGGCAAATAACGGTGCCGGACCAATCGTGACAGACCGAACGCGGTATTCACCGAGTCTTCACAAAGCGAGTGGTAGAGCGCGAGCGGAAAGCGGCTTCGGGCCTCTGAAAGTCGCCCTGGTTGCGGGAGCCAGGCCTTCGTTCCGAACGGCAGGTAGTCTTGCGCTGGCTCCGTTTCTGCGGTCCAGCTGCCTCTCGCGATACCGAGGAGGGGTCGCCGCGTGATGCGCGTCGTCTACATCAACTTCGCGGACTGCCGCCCCCGGGCCAACTCGCCGAGGTTGCCTCAACCGCGGCGGGTTCCAGCCGCGGCTAACTAGCGTCGGTGCCCGTCACCTCGGCAGGTCAGCTCGTGCGCGAATCGGCCTCCCTGCTGTCGCTTCCACGCAGCCGATCGGGTCATCGCTAAGTACAAATGAGTGACCCTCCTGGCGGGCTGGCCACGATCACCCCACCGCCCCCAGCACCGGCAGCCCACGCTCGAACCAAGCCACGTCCCGCGCCGGCTCCCAGATCACGAGCCCGACGACCTCCAGCTCTTCGAGGTACTTGCATACAGTGACCTCCGGGAAGGCGAGCGTCTCGGCCAAGTCGCGAACGCGAGCGCCGTGCCCCCAGGCTTTCTCCAGCTCGACGACGGCCTCGTAGACCGCCCCATGGTATTCGAGAAGCATGGCTATGTCCGGCACATCTTGAGTTCTAAGAATTCGCCCTACGAACCGGCTGTGATTCAGCGACGAACGGGCAACACCACCGGTAGAAGGCCGTAGGCGCCGCCAGCACAAGCCGCAAGACCCTACTTCTCCCTCCCCTGTCCCAATGGTTTTTCACCGATCCGCTAGCCCGGAGAGGCTTTGCATCCAAACCTTAGGTGACCCGCCCCCTCTGGACCCGGAATCGAGTGAGCGAGACCTCTGTCAATACGAACCGCCGGACCTTCCTTGGCGGAGCGACTGCCTTCCTCGCCGGGGCGGTCTGTAATTCCGCGCCCGCGGTGCACATCAAGCGTCGCGATCCGCTGCGGGTGATCGGCACCGCGGTCACCATGCAGGAGGACATCCGTTTGCGGGCGGAAGAGGACCTGGGTTTCCCCATCACATTCGAGGGGCACGGCTCCGCCAGCGTACTGCAGAAAGCGTCGACGCGGCCGGAGAGCTTCGACGTGTACGAGCAATGGTCCAACAGCATCAAGGTGCTCTGGCAGGCCGACGCGATCCAGCCGATCGAGAAAGCACGGATCCGCCGTTGGAGTGAGATCAACCCGCTGACCAAGACGGGGCGGCTCACCCCCGAGATGCGGATCGGCGCCGGTGACGCGCCGCACAAACTGCTAAACGTCCAGCCGGACAACTCGCTTGGGGGTGGTGCGAGTGACAAGATCAGCTACGTGCCGTACGTGCACAACGTTGATTCCTTCGGCTACAACACCTCGATCATCCCCGAGGGAGTGCCTTACGAAACCGAGAGTTGGGGCTGGCTGCTTGACCCGAAAAATCACGGCAAGGTGGCGTTGGTCAACGAACCCGCTATCGGGATATTCGACGCTGCACTGGCGGCCCAGGCCAACGGGCTGGTGGAGTTTGACGACCTCGGTGAGTTGACCCGGACCGAGATCGATCGGCTGTTCGAGGTGCTCGTCCGCATGAAGCGGGACGGTCACTTCGCGGGCATCTGGAACTCGGTTCCACAATCGGTCGACTTCATGCGGACCGGGCGTGTCGCCATCGGCAGCATGTTCTCGCCCGCAGTCTCGACGCTCAATGGTATGGGGGTGCCGGTACGGTACGCGGCGCCGCGGGAGGGTTACCGCGGATGGCACGGTGTGCTGTGCCTGTCCTCGAAGGCGCGGGCTCGGGCACGCGACATGGCGTACGAGTACATGAACTGGTGGCTTGACGGGTGGGCTGGCGCTTACATGGCTCGACAAGGCTACTACATTTCGATCCCCGAGCGCGCCCGCACCTACCTGACGGGGGACGAGTGGGATTACTGGTACCGCGGTTTGCCGGCACGCACCGACCTGCCCGGCGCGGACGGGAGCCGCGCCGTACGGGCGAACGAAACCCGTCGGGGCGGAAAATACGAAGACCGGCTCGGAGCCGTGGCGGTCTGGAACACCGTCATGAACTCCTACGAGTACAGCCTCATTAAGTGGTACGAGTTGCTCACCTCATGACTCAGCAGGCCCCCGCCCGCCGGAAGCGACGGTTCTTCGCCGACATGAGTGTGTCGGGGAAGATCGGCCTTGGGTTCGCGATCGTTCTGATCCTGCACCTCTCCGTGGTTGCTCTCGGTCACTACGGCGTGCAGAAGGCGGATAGAGATCGTCTCTCGCAATCGGCCCTGCTAGATCAGGTTGGAGCCTTCTACGAAATCGATGGGCTAGTCGGCGAGCTCCAACGCAATGTCCAGCTGTTCGCTTCAACCGGCTACCAGGGCCCCAGGGAACGCGTCGAGCGGCTGCACCAACAGCTGAGTGACCGGCTCGAGACGGCGATTCTCAAGATACGCGACGGCAACGTTTCGGGCATCGACAGCGGTCAGCTCAGGTCCATGCAGAAGAGCTTGGAGGCTCAAGAGAAAATCTTCCGGGCCGTCGCCATCGACAGGGCCAAACGACGGAAACTCATCGACAAGGAGTTCGTCCGCTCCGCAGCAGATTTTGACGAGGCAATCACGGCCCTGTCTCAAACCGATGCCAGGAACCTGGAGGACGTGTACACGGCGGAGGCTGCGTTCCGTACGGCCCAGATAAGCGCGCTGCGATTCGTTCAGAATCCCGACAGCGCCCTGGTGCGCACCGTCAAAGGCTTGGTTTCCGAGACGCGCGACTGCCTTCGTCGATTCGCGCTCCAGGCGGGTTTGGAGGTCGCGCCGGCGATCGAGTCCGCCGAGGCGTTCGAGGACGCGTTCATCCAGATGGTGCAAGCCACGCGCGGGTACCTCCACCTGGTGAACGTCGTGCTGACAGGTGAGTCCGTCGAGTTCTTACACCTCGCCAAGGAGGCCCGCAACAAGTGCACCCTCGGGGCCGATCGCATCACCTCCCAGATGCGGCGTGACAACCTCCGGTTCGCCCGCATGAACACGTGCTTCTCGGTGCTCACGATCGCGTTAGGCTTGCTCGCCGCCTGGATGATCGGGCGCTCGGTGGCCCCTCCCCTCAACGCGATCACGAGCACCATCGACGGGCTCGCGAGGGGCGAGCCGTGCGGGACCATCCCAGGCGTGAACCGCCGGGACGAGCTGGGCAAGCTTGCGCACGCCGCGGAAGTCTTCCGCGGTAAGGCCGCGGAGACAGAGCGTCTGCTCGTGGAGGTAACCCGGATGAAAGACTTGGAGCGTCAGCTCTCGCAGGCCAAGAAGCTCGAATCCATCGGCCAGCTCGCCACCGGCGTGGCACACGAAATCAACACGCCCCTGCAGTCCATCGCGTCGAACCTCAACTTCCTGGATCGGTGCGGCGATGTCATCAACGAGCTGCTCGGAGACGAAGAACTAGAGGGCGATAAGGCCATCGACGGGCTCTGCGATCGCGCCAAAACGATCTTCAGCGACTATCGCAACGTGAGATCGCTGAGGCAAGCGACCGACGCGATACATGAGTCCGAAGTCTGCTCCGAACGGATCATCGAGATCGTGCGGGCGATGAGGCTGATGTCTCACCCCGAGAACCGGGAAACCTCCGAGATCGATCTGGCGGATGTCGTCCAACGCGTCATCACCGTCAGTTGCAACCACTGGAAGTACGTCGCGGCAGTCGCATTGGAAGTCCCCGAGGGCCCGGTCCCATACGTCGGGGTGGCTTCCGAGATCTCGCAGATCGTAATCAATACGGTGGTGAACGCCGCCGACGCGATCGAAGAACATCGTGGCGCGGATGGAAGACTTGGGCGCATCGCGGTGCGACTACTCACGGAGGGAGATGCGATATTTTTAGAAGTGGAGGACGACGGCCCCGGCATCCCCGAGGCGATCCTAGACCGAGTCTTCGATCCGTTCTTCACGACCAAAGATGTCGGCAAAGGCAGCGGTCAGGGGCTCGCGATTATCCACAATATCGTCGTCAAGCAGATGGGCGGCGAGATCGAGATCCTGCCGGTCACACCGAACGGGACCCTGGTGCGTGTAATGCTCCCCAACGCGAAGACCGAGCGTCCCTCACACTCACTGGCAGCGATGGGGTAAGGCTTCGTCTTACGCTGGAACGTCGAGCGCTTCGCCACCTTGTCGCTCGGCTTCCACCAGCGAGGCAGCAAGCCCCACTCCGCACCGTAGGCCACCAGCTCCCCGCTGTCGTCGATCCTCAGAGCCGGCACGGTCCTGAGCGGCCACGCCCCGGCGCTCGGCGGTGAGGCGGTCCGCAGCGGCCCGTGACGCTCCGCTGAGGCCGAATTCGAACACGAAGTCTTCGGCGAGGGACTCGGCGGCTAGGTAGTGGTGGCACATGGGCGAGCCATACGAGTCAGAGACGCCACAGAAGCAACAGCAGCACGACAAGAATCGCACACGAAACCAGCGTGCGGATGCTGTTCCAGAAGACCCACCTAGCCTCGAACGAGCTTCGTGCGTCGCTTGCCAAGGCGTCGTCGATCGTATCCAGGTCTAGCGATTGCACCTTGTTATTCAGCGGAATATTGATCCGCATCGTCGGCAGTTGCACGAGCAAGACGCTCGCCGATGCTGAGACAACCGTCACGATCTGTTCAAGAAGCTCACGACTTAGGATCGCCATAGCTGCCGTGACAACGAGCGCAGCCGTGGAGCCCAGCCACATCAGCATGAATAGCGGCTGGCCTGATTGGATGACGCCGTCGATCGCCTGGAAGCTGCGGAGGTAGTCGCGATCGCCTAGCCTGCTGATACCTGGCATCACCACGACCGCAAACGCGAACAGGAATCCCGACAGCAGCGCGTTGACGAACGTCGCGGTAATGAGCGACCAAGCGTAGGCGTCCATGGGCAACTACCCCCTCCGCCGCCTCCCGCCCCCCATCACGCCGAGGATCAGCAGCGTGGCGGTGGTGGGCTCGGGGATGGGGACGAGACGACCATTGGCCACGACGTAGTTGTGGAACGACCACGGCAAATCTGTCCCACCAGCAAACAGCAGCCTTCCAGATGCGTCATCTGACAGAGTGATTCGTGCGACCATAAAGTCGTCCTGATCGGGGAACCACGCCGGCAGTATCGCCCCCCATGCGACATCGATGCCAGACTCATCGAACTGCCTGGCACCGCCAGACTCGGGGAATTCGGTAGAAGCGCCCACAACCAGCACGACTTCCGAAGATGAGCTGTCTGGGCCTCCCATGCTGAGAAACGTATCGGCCTCAAGCGTAGGAGCAACCCGGAATAAATCCCGGGATGGTGGGTAGTGGAACTGCGAGCCGAGCTCGTGCTGAAAGATTGAGCCGCTATCCAGCTGTAGGATCATCTGCATACCGAGCCCCCGCCCTTCGAAATCGACCAGCAGATCGTTGACGGTATAGCCAGGCGGCGTACTACCAAGGGACGGCTGGGAGGGCTTAATCTCTAGAATCCTGGCATCACTTGAATGCGTGAAGATGGCCGCAAGCAAGAGGCTCAGCAATCGCAGGCAATAAATATTCATGGTGGAGTTCCAAGCGAGGGTGTTCTACCTGATGCCCAACAGGAAAACCCCGCAGCACTAACCCAGCTGCTGCGGATGATGCCGCAGCGTTGGATTCGTGGTACGGGGTCTGGCAGTGGGTCGCTTCTCGTTCTAGGTGCAAGTGTTGGATGCAGCCTAATTTCGCTGCCTTAGCCGGTCAACTATCGGCAACACTGAGCCCCGCCCCGGATGTTGACAACCGCCCCGCCGAATCGCAATATTCTGGGCATCAAAGCTACCCGCCCCGCTGGCTGTCACCGGTGGGGCGATTCTTGGGCTCTCTGGCCTGGTAGTACGAAGTACAGAACGCGTGGCTGTGCCGGTGTGAGGCGGCCGGGGTTTTTGAGGCGGTATCAGTTGGTGACGGCACCGTGATCGACCTCGATGCTCATCGGCGATCGTCTACCGATACAAGTAACGGTGAATCCACAGTTACGGAAGCAAACCGACGCAAATGCTTGCGAGCCTAGTGCCGGTTTCGTATGTTCTTCGCAGTACGCATCGGCTCGCACCGGTTCGCACGCTAAACGGCCTTCACACCGTAGAGGTCACTGGTTCGAGCCCAGTATCGCCCACTACGCGTAAATCCTGCCGAAGCAAGCACTTCTGTTACCTGCCGGTCCTCGGCAGTGCGGCACGCTCTTCTTGATGTGTGGCCCGGGAGCCAAAACGGTACGTACCGTTTTGGCCTTCCTGCCCTATGGGAGAGCTCCGCATGCCCTGTCTCACCAGCGCCCTGCCCCGGTACCGCAAGCACCGCGCCAGTGGCCAAGCGGTCGTCACGCTCAGCGACGTCGATCATCACCTCGGTCCCCGCGGCGGCCTTCAACGCGGTCTTTGCGGACGGCCAGGTCCAGTCGATCGAGTATGGCATCGAAGTTATCATGTTCAACTCTCTCGGCGATCGTAGCGACGGGATGGTCGTCGACCTGCCCTAGCGTCCGGCCGGTGAGATCGCCTTACACGGATTAGTGGCTGTTGTAGAGCGTGCGCCGAAGCGCAGAGTTGTCACATGAACAGGTAGATAAGAGCGGTTTCACGGTTGGCGTGAACGAGTAACTATCGGTCGCTCTTTGACTCTAACCCGCCCAGGGACTCGTCGGCTGATCGGTGCTGAACGATATGCCCTGGACTCCAAGTCTGGATGAGGGATGAGACATCGCTTAGCAGCAGTTCGCGGCCCGATCCCGATCAGTAAGTGGAGGGGCGAGCCCCCTCTGCTAACTCAAAGTGCGACGGGAAAGCTACGCGCGGTCAGACTTTCTCGTGGATCGCTTCGTAAGGCTCGGTGCTCTCGGCGAAGGAGGGCTCTGGGCAGCCGAGCGTCTGAAGCAGCGCGAGCAGGAGGTTCGCCATGGGCGTCTCTTCCTCGGGCCGGCGGTAGGCGCCGTGCTGCACGCCGAAATCCGATCCGCCCGCGAGCACCAGCGGGTAGTTGCGGGCGTTGTGGGTCGAGCTGCACGCGCTGCCGTACAGCACAAGCGTGCGATCGAGCAGGGGGCCGTGGGCGTCCTCGACGGTGTGGAGCCGCTCGACGAAGTAGGCGAACTGTTCGGTGAGCCAACGGTCGTAGGCACCCCATTCGGCCCAGTGCCCGGTGTTCTTGTCGTGGGTGATCGTGTGGTGCCCCTTCTTGAGGCCGAGGCCGAGCTTGGGGAAGTTCTCGGCAAAGCCCATGCCGTCCTCGCGGCCCATCATGAAGGTGGTGACACGCGTCAGGTCGGTCTGGAACGCCAGCACCATCAGGTCGAACATCGCCCGCAGGTAGCCCTGTGGATCCGCGGCGGCGGCGACATCGAGGTCGAGCTCCATGTCGGGCGTCTGGAGCGGCTTGTTGAGCCATCGCTCATTGCGGCGGATCTGCTCCTCGACCGAGTTGACGGCGGAGAGGTACTCGTCGAGCCGCTGCTGGTCGGCGCGGCCCAGGCCCCGGCGCATCGAACGCGCGTCGTCGAGGACCAGGTCGATCACTTTCTGGCCGCGGCCGAGGCTCTGACGCCGGCGCTCGATATCGGCCTTCGTGCCGGCGGCGAAGTAACGCTCGAAGATCAGCCGTTGGCGGTGCTCGGCGGGGAGGGGGCGGCCTCCGTCGGCGAAGGAAAGCGTCGCGATGCGCGACTTGTAACCGACGCCGCCGTCGGTCGAGAGCACGAGCGACTTGTAGCGGGTGTCACGACCCAGCGTGCGCGCGGCGACTTGGTCGACCGAGACCTGGTTGCGGTAGGCCGAGCCCCGCAAGTCGCCGCCCGTTAGCCACGTGTCGCCTGCCAAGTGGCCGAGCAGCGCGCGGCTTTTCGGGTGGCTCAGCCCGCCGAGGACCGTGAGCTGATCGCGGTGGGCGTCGAGCGGGCGGAGGGTGTTGGTCGTCTTGTAATCGGCCCCCTCCCCTTCGGGGAACCAGCGGTACTGTCGGTACTCTTCTTCCTTGACCGACGGCAGGCTCACGCCGTTGGGGAAGTAGACGCAGCAGAGCCGCCGCGGCGCCTCCGAGGCCACGGGGGCGGAGCCGCGGCACATCGCCTCCAAATAGGGCAGCGCGCAGGCGACGCCGGCCCCGCGGAGCAGCGTGCGTCGATCGAGGGTTCCGGTTCGTCGGCTCATCGTGAGTCTCCCTCCGTCGGTGCGCCGGAGAACGCTTCGCTCTGGACCAGCGCTTGGATCAAGTCGATCATGCGGCCGTCCGATCCGACCTCGTTCGCGAGTCGGTAGACCTCGGGCCGATGGACGTAATCGACTTCGACGCCCACGGCGTAGGCGTACAGGTAAGTGGCCAGCGATCGGACCAACTCGTCCGAACGCTGTTGTACCAGATAGCGGCGTGTCTCCTCGACGCCGTTCAGTTCGACCCCGTCAGGCATCACCGAATGGGCGTCGATCGGCGAGCTCTTCCTCGCTTTGCGGGGGCGGCCCACGGCGTCGTACTCCTCGAAAACCACGCCATAAGGGTCGATCCCCTCGTGGCAGGCGAGGCAGCTCGGCTTGTTGCGGTGCTCTTCGAGTCGCTGCTTGAGCGTGAGTTTTTCGGCGCCCTTCCCGGGCTCTTCGAGCTCGGGCACGTTCGGGGGCGGCGGTGGCGGCGGGTCTCCGAGCAGCCGCTCGCGGAGCCAGATGGCGCGCTTGATCGGATGGGGTTCGATGCCGTCCGAGTGCCCGTTGAGAAACGCTCCGTGCAGGAGCAGTCCGCCGAGGCGTTGCGTCTCGGTTAGCGACACGGGACGGAAGGCGTTCCCACGGACCCCCTCGACGCCGTAGAACTCCGCCAGGTTCTGGTTGAGCACGGTGAAGTCGGCGTCGATCAGTTGCGTGATCGGGCGGTCGCTGCGGAGCATCTCGAGGACGAAACGCCCCGTCTCCTCGGTCATGTCTTGCTTAACGTACCGCGTGTAGTCGGGGTACTTCCTCACGTTGGTGCTCATCGTCTCGTGCCGATCGAGCCGGAGCCATTCGTGGGTGAAGTTGCGGACGAATTCCCACGCCCGCGGGTCGCGCACCATCCGCTCCACCTGGGCGGGGAGTTCGTCACGCAAACGCCCCTCGGCGGCGAGCCTAAGGAGTTCCTCGTCCGGCGGCGCGTTCCAGAGGAAGAGGGCGAGGCGCGACGCCAAGTCGTGCGATTCCGCCCCCGCCGGCGGGCGGCCGGTGTAGAGGAAACTGGGCGAGCAGAGCACGGCGGTCAGCGCCTGACGGACGCCCTCTTCGTAGCTCTCGGCGAGGGGCTCGACCTCACGCCAGAAGGCGTGGTAACGCTCGACTTCGCTGTAGCTCACGGGGCGTCGGAACGCCCGCTCCGCGAAACGCCGGATCACCTCGCGGGTGTAGGCTGCTTGGTCCGCTGCGCGCCCGTCCGAGTCGAACAGCACCCGTTCATGCGAGGCAGGAGGCCACTGCTCGTAGGCGGGCGCCTCGAACTCGATCGAGCGGACCAGCAACTCGGGGCCGGAGTCCTTCGAGTCCTTAACGAGGTGGTCGTTCCAGACGCCGAAGATGAAGATCCCCGAGAGTGGGTCCGTGTCGTTGGGGTCGAGGACCGGCAACGGGAAGTCTTCGAGATCCCCGCGGAAGACGATCTCCTGCAAATCGTCGCTTGGACGGACTTCGATGGCTTCGCCTACCGTCTTGTACTCCATGCCGTCGTCGGTGCGGGCCCCGAGGAAGGCGCGGACCGACGGGACGCGGCTCGCATCGGGGTCGAGCGGGCGGCAACGCAGGCGGATCGTGAACGGGCCTTCCTGCGGCGCGCAACGCCGGGCGAGGACCTTCATGTGAGGCGAAGGGCCACGCCAAGTGTGCGGCGACACCTCGCGTTGCGGCAGGCCACTCATCAGCACCATGCCGTCGGGCGTAAGGCGGAAGCGGTCTTTATGCGAGCCCCGCATATCGATCCCCACGTTCTTCTCGAACCGGGCCAGCCGTTTCGTGTGGTCGCCCGGGAGCTCACGGTACGGCGTCCCCTCTGGGTTGAGGATGTCGATCAGCGCGTCGTCCCCGCTGATGGGAACGACCTGATAGCCTGTAATCGTGAAGTAGTCGCGGCCGAGACCGACGCCTTCGCCCAGGGTGGCGCGGATGCGCACCGGCTCGGGACGGTCGCCCTCGACGATCGCCCGCCGCAACGCCCGCTCGGCGATCTGGCGGTAGTACTCCAGTTGCAAGGAGGAAGTCTCCTGGGCGACGACGCTGTTCGAGAAGCCGTGACGTGACTTCGGGTCGTCCGGCAGCGCTTCGACAAAGGAGAGGGGCGTGTCGAGCAAGTCGTGCAGAGCAGCGGCGTACTGTGGCTTGGAGAGCCGGCGCAACCGTTCGGGCCCCTCCCCCTGAGCTTGCTCGCGAGCGACCTCGACCGCATGATCCGACCACGCAAGCAACGCCTCGCGTTCGTCCTCGGTAAGGGGGCCCTCGTCTTCGGGCGGCATCTCGCCCGCCGACACGCGGTCGCGGACACGGTCCCAGACCCGCCCCTCGGGGGCGTCGGGATCGATCGCGTCGAGCTTCAGCCCCGCCTCGGCGTAGTCTTCGCTGTGGCAGTAGAGGCAGCGGTCGAGGAGGACCGGCGCGATACCGGACTCGAAGTCGCCTGCGGCGACCTCTGGCCAGGCTGCCCCGTGCGCCAGTCCTGCGAGGGCAGCGATCGTGCTGATCAGGGTGTGGCGTGGCAAGATAGGATTCTGCCGTGAGGGGAGGGATCGGGAGAGCGATGCTTCAGGCGATGAAGGGGCCGCAGGCGGGGGCGGCGATCGCAGAATAAGGAAGTCCGTGAAGTCCGTTTGGTAGGACGGAGCGCTTCAACCATCCTACGCTACCGGGTTAACTACCTAGATATGGTCTTAGATCACTATTAGTTACCGCACTAATGTCATGTCGCAAGCCAGGACGCCCATGTCATTTGATTCTGAAACGCAGCAACTAGAGTCCTAGTCAGGGGTTGCGCGTTCTCGGGCCGCCCTGATCGCCGCCTGGGTGGGGGGAGAGGGTTTGAAGGAGCCGGGACGGTAGCCCTCGGCGATCCGCATTGGGGTCCAGCCGTATTGGTTCTTGTGGTCCCATTTCTCAGGGTCGGCCCCGCGCTCCGATAAGAACGCGACGACTCGTGGGAAGTTGCGGTAGGCAGCGCCGTGCATGGCGGTCTCTTGGTTGGCGTCGATCGCGTTCACGTCGGCGCCGAGGTCGAACAAGTACGCGACGACCTCCAGCACCTCCGGCTCGGTCCCCGCCTCCTCGCCCACGGCGCGGACGCCGACTCCCGCAGCGGCCATCAGGGGCGTGCAGCCGTCCTCGTTGGGGACCAGCGGATCGGCGCCAAGTTCGACGAGCAGTTCGAGCAGCGGCAAGTCGGCCGTCCTCGCCGCGAGCAAGAAGGGCGTCGCGCCGAGCGGGTCGAGCTCCGCCCGTCCCCCCTCCCCCGTCGCCAGCCGGAGGTTCACGTCGGCCCCCGCTTCGACGAGGCGGCGGACGAACTCGAGGCTGGGGACACGACCCGATCCGCGTGGCTCGGGGTCGCCTTCCGGGTTGTCGCCCCGCCCCGCCTTGCGGACCCAGCTGATCGCGTGCAGCGGG
Source organism: Planctomycetes bacterium MalM25 (assembly GCA_007745835.1). NCBI lineage: Bacteria > Pseudomonadati > Planctomycetota > Planctomycetes bacterium MalM25. The sequence continues at coordinate 2,986,022 of CP036424.1, read as the reverse complement.
GCGTAGCCGCTCCGCTGATCGTTTGGGTCGGCGCCCTGCCCCACCAGTTCGAGGGCCAGCTCGAAGTGGCCGCTCTCGACCGCCAGCATCAGGGCCGACATGCCGTCGCGTGGCGAGCGGCCGCCTGTGTTCTTGGGGTGCATCGCAAGGTTCACGTCGGCGCCGGCGGCGAGCAGCCGGCGGACCGCCTCGGCTTGCCCGTCGCGGGCGGCGAAGTGCAGCGCGGTGAAACCCGACTTGAGGGCGTGGTCCCGCTCGGCGCCGGCCGCGAGCAGTGCGTCGATCACCTCGCCAGCTCCAGCGGCGGCGGCCCACATGAGCGCCGTCTGCCCGCGTCGTTGCTTGGCGTTCGGATCGGCGCCCTCCCCTAGCAGAAACTCAATCACCTCGACCGAGCCGCTGCGTGCGGCGGTCATCAGTGGCGTCTCGCCGCCCGGGAGCTTGGCGTTCGGGTCGGCGCCCGCTTCGAGCAAAGCTTGAGTGAGCAAGCCCTGGCCGGCGCGGCAGGCGAGCGTGAGCGGGCGGACGCGGTAGTCCGTCTCGGCGTTGGGATCGGCGCCCGCAGCGAGCAACGCTCGCACGGCGTCCAAGTCGCTGTGATAAACCGCCCAGTGCAGAGCCGTCATGCCGTCGGTCTGTTTGGCGTCGATCTCGACCTTGGCCTCCAGCAACTCGGCGAAACGCGAGGCGTCGCGTGCTTCGGCGGCGTCGGCCAGTTCCGGATCGGCGTGCGCTTGACCGATCAACAGGCCGGCAGCCAGCAGCGTGGCGAGTCGGATCGGGGCGCTCATAGCGTGAGCGGACCGAAGAGGCCGTCCGCCGGACCGTTGCTATCGGCGAACGCGTCGATGTTGACGCCCGCCTCATTAAGCAGCGTGAGGTGCAGGTTCGCCAGCGGCGTGTCGCGCTCGTACATCAGGTGCCGCCCCCCACGCAACCCGCCCGCCTGCCCGCCGGCGACGAGGACCGGCAGGTTCGAGTGGTCGTGCGCGTCGGGGTCGCCCATCCCGCTGCCGTACATGAGCAGCGAGTTGTCGAGCAGCGTCCCCTCGCCCTCGGGCGTGTCGGCGAGGGATTGGAGGAAGTCGGCGAACAGGGAGACGTGGAACCGGTTGATCTTGGCGATCTTCTCGAGCTTCTCCGGGTTCTTGCCGTGGTGCGTGGTCGGGTGGTGCGGCTCGGGCACCCCGATCTCGGGGTACGAACGCGTGCTCGCCTCGCGGGCGAGCTGGAAGCTGATGACGCGCGTGATGTCGCCCTGAAACGCGAGGCGTTGCAGGTCGAACATCAGCTTCGCGTGTTCCGCGTACGAGGCCGGCGCGCCGAGCGGGCGATCGAGGTCCGGCAGTGGGTTCTCGTCAACGTTCGCTTCGGCGCGGGCCACGCGTTGCTCGACGTCGCGGATGCTGTCGAAGTACTCGTCGACCTTGCGGCGGTCGCTCGGACCGAGGCGTGACTTGAACCGTCGCATCTCGTCGCGGACCGAGTCGAGCAGGCTGCCTCGCCTGGCTAGCGCGCGGCGGCGGTCTTCGGGGGCGCCCCCTTCGCCAAAGAGCGTCTCGAAGACGACGCGCGGGTTCGCTTCGGAGGGGAGCGGCGTGGTGGGCGACGCCCAAGAGAGGTTGTTCTGGTAGACGCACGCGTAACCGTTGTCGCACTGACCGACGTTGGTCAGCAGGTCCATCGCCAGCTCGAGCGAGGGGAGCTGCGTCGACTTGCCCAGGTGTTGGGCGGCGATCTGATCAACAGTCGTGCCGTTGCGGTAGTCGGAGCTCTCGGTCCGCTTGGCGCGGGCCGCGCTGAGGAACGCCGAGTTCGACGTGGCGTGCGAGCCGGGGTAGGCGTTGCGGAGCTCCATGCCGGTGAGTACGCAGAGCTGCTCCTTGACCGCTTCGAGCGGCTGGAGGCTCGACGGCAGCTCCGCGAGGGTCTCGCCCGCGGGCGTCCACTCGACCGGGTTGAACCCCATCGGGATGTAAGTGTACGCGAGGCGCTTGAGCCGCTTCGGGCTGGCGGCCGTCGCCGCGGAGGCGGTCGCCGCCGGGACCATCGCGTCGAGCAGCGGCAGCGAAACCGCGGCGCCGGCGCCACGCAGCAGTGTGCGGCGTGAGACGAAACGTTTGCGGAGGATCATTCGGCCGCCCTCATGAGGAACGGGTCGCTGGACACGACGCCCAGCACGAGGGATGAGAATCGGTAGTCGTCCGCCGCCGCCCGCCGCACCGCCTGCCGGACGGCGGGCATGTCAGTCGGGAGGAGGCCGCGACCGAGCGCGAACGTGAGGAGCTTCTCCGCCATAGTACCCGCAAACGCCTCGGGATGGGACAGAAGGTGCTCCTCAAGGTCGGTAACGCCGGTGATTGGCGTCCCGTCGGGGAGCGAGCCGGTCGAGTCGATCGGCGACTGGCCCTCTAGTTCACGCCATCGGCCGACGGCGTCGTAGTTCTCCAGGGCGAGACCGATTGGGTCCATCAGGTCGTGGCAAGCCGCACAGGCGGGGTTGGCCCGGTGGACCTCCAGCCGCTCGCGGACAGTCGCCGACACTGAGGCTGCGGCCGAGTCGAGGCTCGGCACATCGGGCGGTGGCGGCGGCGGGGGCACGCCGAGCACGTTCTTCAGCACCCAGAAGCCGCGGATCGTGGGCGAGGTGCGCGTTGCGTACGACGTGACCGCGAGCACGCCCCCCTGCCGCAGCAGCCCGCCGCGGCGGCTGTCGGGCGGCAGGTCGACGGGACGGAAGTGGCTGCCCCTCACGCCCGGCACGCCGTAGTGGATTGCGAGCCGCTCGTTCAGGTAGGTGCGGTCCGAACGGATCAGGTCGAGCACGCTGCGGTCCTCGCGGATGACGGCCTCGAGCGAGAGCTCGGTCTCGCGCCGCATCGCTTGCCGCAGGTTGTCGTCGAAATCGACGAACGCCCGCATGTCGGGGTGGAAGCCCTCCAAGTTGCGGAGGTGCAGCCACTGCGAGGCGAAGTTGGTTACGAGCGACCGCGAACGCTCGTCGGCGAGCATCCGCTCGACTTGCTGTTGAAGCGTCTTGGGTTCGTTGAGGCGTCCCGAGTCGGCGAGGCTTAAGAGCTCGTCGTCGGGCAGGCTGCTCCACAGGAAGAACGATAGCCGCGAAGCGAGTTCGGTGGGCGGGACGTCGTACGGCTCGCCGGCAGAGACGCCCGTGGGGGTCGCTTCGAGGCGGAAGAGGAAATGGGGGCTGACGAGGATCGAGGTGAGCGCCGCTTGCAAGCCGGCCTCGAACCCGCCCGCCGATGAGCCCTCGCGGTAGAAACGCATGGGAGTCTTGAGATCGTCCTCTTCAATCGGCCGGCGGTACGCCAATCGCATGAGGCGCCGCAGGATGCGGCGTGCGGCCTGTTCGGGATCAGCGGGCGGCAGGGGCTCCTCGCCGAAGACCCGCCGCCGTGTTCGTGTCTCTCCCGGGGTCGAGTCTTCGAAGGGGCCGACGATCGAGAGCTCGAGCAGGGCCGGCGTGCGGCGCGGGTGGCGGTGGCGGTTGAACGAGGCGTCGAACGGCTGACGCTTCGTTTCGATCAGCGAGGCGTGCTTGCGCGGGAACGTCACCCCCAGACGCCGCTCGCCCGCCTCGACTCGGATGCGGGTTTGCAGGTGCGAGTCGACTTTCGAGTGATCGTCCTCGTAGCCCTTGCTCCCCTTCGGCGGCCGGACCTCGAACTCATGCGCCAGGCGGCGGTCGATGAGGACGTGGATCTTGTGCGGCTCCTTCAGCCCCTCGACCTGCTCGTCCCGGTCGCGGGTGAGACGCACGCGGAACTCGTACTCGCCGCTCCTCGCGAAATGGTGCTTGAAGAGCCCCCCGCCACGAGTCCCGAGGGGCAAGCCCTCGACGTGCTCTTCCTGAGAACGATCAGCGGGAAGCCGGAACGTGACGCCTGCCGGTGTGTTCGCGCCGACACCGATCGCCTGGGCGGCGATCCTCTCCGCGGCGGAGACGTAGCGACTCAGCAGCAAAGGCGAGAGCTCGCCGACCGTCACGTTATCAAAGCCGTGCGCCGACTCGTCGGCGGGAAGCATTGCCTTGGCGTCGATCTCAAGGGCGAGCAGATCGCGGATCGCGTTCTGGTATTCCGTCCGCGTCAGCCGCCGGATCGCCTCGGTGCGTCCCGGCTTCGGGTGCTTAGCGGCTTGCTCGTCGAGCAACGACTCGAGCGCCGCGATCGTCTGCGTGTACGCTTCTTCCGAGGGGCGTTCGGCGTCGGCCGGCGGCATCTGCCGAGCGCGCAGCCGTCGCCAAACCTTCTCCGCGACCGCCGTGTCCCAGCCGGAGTCGCCGAATCCGGCGAGCGGGTCATGGCTCTCTAAATCGAGCCCGCCCGCGGCGTTATCACCGGCGTGGCAATCAAGACAGAAGGCCTCGACGAGCGTGGCGACATGCTGGCGGTCGTCAGCCCCGGCAGCGAGGCCTATCCCGAGCAGGGCGATGCTGAGCAGCGCGGGGCGGAGCATGGTGGCAGGATGCAGAAGAGGGGGAACGACGACGCGGGCGCCCTGTCTCACGGCTTGGAAGCTCTGCGAGCTTCTTCGTAGAGCTTTCGCAGTCGCCGGGCCACCTCGGGATGGGACTCAATGGCGTTGGAGCTTTCCGACTCATCTGACGGTAAATCGAACAAGGCGTCTTCGTACGACTTGCGATCGACGAAGCGTTTGTCTAGCGGGTCGGCGCCGCGCCCGATGTCGGTGGGCGGTGCGCCGTCGGCGTTCTTCGGGACGTACTTCCAATCGCGGGTGACCACCGCGAGCCGGTTGCCGATGCCTTGCAGGATGGCCGACTCGCGTGTCGATTCCGCGTCCGCATCGACAAGGCAGTCCGCCAAGTCGATGGCGTCCTGGCCGACCCCTTCGGGCAACGCCTCGACGCCCGCGAGCGTGGCGAGGCTGGGGAGCAGGTCGGTGAGCGTGAAGAAGGCGTCGCTCACGCCGGGCGTCACGCGGCCACGCCAGCGGACGAGCGTCGGGACGCGGCAGCCCCCCTCGTACACGAGGTACTTCGACCCACGCAGCGGGCCGGCGGGCGTGTGGTCGCCGTTGGCTTGGACCGAGCCGTCGTCGTAGCCGTCGAAGACCGTCGGCCCGTTGTCGCTGGTGAAGAGCACGAGGGTGTTCTCTGCGCCGGGCGACTTGTCGATCGCGTCGAGCACCGCGCCGACCAGCCAGTCGAGTTGCACGATCGAGTCGCCACGGATGCCGGCGTTCGACTTGCCGACGAACCTCGGGTGCGGGGCGTGGGGGACGTGCGGGTCGTGGAGGCCGAGCATCAGGAAGTAGGGCTCGTCCGAATCGGTCTCGATCACCTTGCGCGATTTGGCCAGCAGCGTGTCGGTGATGTCCTCATCGACCCACCAGGCCGCCTCGCCGCCGGCCATGTAGCCGATGCGGCTGATGCCGTTGACGATCGCGTTGGAGTGCTGCTTATCGCCCGGGTACTTGAGCGGCGGCGTGTTCGTGTCGCCGACGGCGACGCCTCCGACGCGGCGCAGGTAGCTGATCCGCAGCGGGTCGCTTGGGTCGAGCCCCGCGACCGCGTGCCCGTCGATGAAGACGCACGGCACACGATCGACCGTCGCCGGGATGTAGAACGCCGAGCGGAAGCCGACCTCGAGCGGGCCGGGGCCGACGTGCTGGTTGAAGTCGACCGCGTTCTGCCCGTCGCCGATGCCGAGGTGCCACTTGCCCACGAGTTCGGTCCGGTAGCCGTTATCGCTCAGCACCTGCGGCAGCGTGGGGCGGCCCGGCTCGATGGCGAGCGGCGCGTCGCCGTCGAGGATGCTCGTCTCGCGATCGCGTGGACGCCACGGGTACTCGCCCGTCATCACGGCGTAGCGAGTCGGCGTGCAGGTGGAGGCCGGCGCGTACGAGCGGGTCATGCGGAGCCCCTCCGCCGCCATCCGATCGAGCCGCGGCGTCGGGATCGCCCGGCCGCCGTAGCAGCCGACATCGCCGTAGCCGAGGTCGTCCGCCATGATGACCACGACGTTCGGCCGCGTCGGCTCCGCTGCCAGGCCGACGGGCGTTGAAGCGAAGCTAGCGAACAGGACAAACGGCAGAGCGTATCGATTCATCGAGTTCATCGGAGAAAGTACTTCGGAGGAGGTTTCGACTACGTTTAGCTAATGTCACGCCGACATCCCGCTGGCCCGATCGCCCGCGGAATCGTTCGTGGGTGGCGTCCGGCGAAGGGCGGAAACCGCTCATTCCACCGTGAAAGCGTAGACTTCCAGGTGCTTGTAGGTCTCACCCGGCCGGAGCACGGCGCTCGGGAACTGGGGCTTGTTCGGCGCATCGGGGAAGAGCTGGGGCTCGAAGCAGCAAGCGCTGCGGTGGGCGTAAGTCTTGCCACCCTTCCCTTTTTGGCCGAAGAGGAAGTTGCCGCTATAGAACTGCATCCCGGGGTGGTCGCTGAGCACGTTGAGCGTCCGACCGCTCGCCGGGTCGTGCAGCTTGGCCGCCTTCCGCAGGCCGTCCACCAGCGGCCCCTCGCGCAACAGGTAGTTGTTGTCGTACCCCGATCCGGGCAAATCGTTCAGCTCATCGACCCGGGCGCCGATCGTGGTCGGGGTGCGGAAATCGAGCGGCGTCCCTTCGACCGAAGCGATATCGCCCGTCGGGATCAGCGTTTCATCGGCCGGCGTGTACTTGTCCGCGTAGATGGTGACCAAGTGGTCCTTGATGGTGGGAGCACCCGCCCCCGCCAAGTTGAAGTAGGCGTGGTTCATCAGGTTGATGACGGTCGGCTTATCGGTTGTCGCCGTGTGGAGCATGCGGATCGTGTTGTCGTTCGTCAGCGTATAGGTGATGCGGACCTCCACCTCGCCGGGGTAGCCCTCCTCGCCATCGGGGCTGACATAGCGGAACGTGATCGAGTCGCCCTCGACCCCCTCGGTGCTCCAGACAACCTTCGACAGCGCCCGCTCTCCTCCACCGTGCAGGTGGTTGGGGCCATCGTTGCATTCGAGGATGTACTCCTTGCCGTCGAGGGTGAACTTCCCCTTGGCGAGGCGGCTGGCGAAACGCCCCGTCGTGCAGCCGAAGTACTGGTTGTCGTCGCTCTGGTACTGCTCGATGTTGTCGAAGCCGAGCATCACGTCGGCGAAACGCCCGTCGCGATCGGGAACCTCAGCGCTTACAAGAGTAGCGCCGTAGTCGAGCAGTGTGATCGACATGCCCGCGTTGTTCTTCAGCGTGTAGAGATGCGTCATCGTGCCGTCGGAGGTGCGCCCCAACTCCTCGGCGAAAGCCGTCTGGCTCAGCACGAAGCCACAGAGAACGCACGCAGCAGCCATCACGATCGATAGGAGACGCATCGGGTAGCCCTCGGGGAACAAGATGAGCAGCGGGCGTCGCCGACGACGACGCTCCGTGTTCCTACTGAAGGCTCTAGGATCGTCACCCGAGAGATGGGGAGTCAAGTAGCCGGAGGCTTCAGCTCGGTTCACCCTCGGGGCGTGGGCGGCGTCGCACACCGATCCTGCTGGCAACGCCCCGTGAGCCCGAGTCGGCGTTTGGCGAACCAGCGGTAGAGCCGGTCCAGAGCGGGCGCCATGAGCGGCCATCGGGTTATTGCAACCAGCGGGCCAAAGCCTATCTCACCGTACAGCCGCCGGAAGACCTCGACCCCGACGAGCCAGTTCCCCGCCGCGTCTCGGCCGTGGATCTCCGCCATGAGGGCGTCGGAGGTCTTGCCATACAGGGCGGCGTCGAAGCCCTCCGCCGCGATGTCGGTGAACCGGATACGCCCCCGCTTGTCCTTCCGCCGGATCATCTCGATCTCGCGACGGCAGAGGGGACAATCGCCATCGTAGAAGACCTCAACCGCGTACGGACCAACCGGCGGGACCGTGGGGCGGGGTGTTTCGGCGGGGGCCAGCGGGGTCATGCCGAAGTGTAGGCCTCTCCCGCCAAGCGACGACCCGCGGCCGTTGTGTTCGGCCTGCCGAGGCGATAGGCTATCACCCTTCCCGCGGCCCCGTAGCTCAACTGGATAGAGCGTCGGCCTCCGAAGCCGAAGGTTGCTGGTTCGAATCCAGCCGGGGTCATCTTGGCTTCCCCTGACAAGCCATCGATTCCCACAACGTCTGGCGAATAAGCACTTTTCGGCTCATCGCCAGTTTCAGGAAATGGCCCCTTATGGGGCGTTACGGGAATCGAGTGTGCCGGAATCTGTGCCGCGCGTTCGTAGTCGGCGTCGGTCACCATCAGGTAGTGCTGAGCCGCCACCTTCGGGCTGTTGCCGAGCCAGGCGCAGACCACGTGCCGCGGATAGATCGCCTCAAGCTCCGTCTGCCTGCTGGCCCGCAGGTTCTGCCAGAGCCTTGGCCACACGGTGAGCCCTGCCCGAGTGATGGCGGCCATCATGGGGCCCCTCAGGGCAGCGTCACCGTCGCGCCGTCGAACATCAGCACGCGACGCCCCTTCCAGAGCCATTCCGGGTTGGCCTTCGTGTCGAGCGCTCGACCGACCAGGCGCGTCACGGCGGAGAAGAACTCCTCTGGCAGACGCACCCTGGCTTGGCAGTAAGCACCGGTCTTCGAGGAGCACACGCTCTGCCCCTGGGACAGGCGGTGGGCGATGAGCCGGGCGACCGCGGCGCGGCACGAGTGGTCCGCGCTGAGCACCTGAGTGAGGAACACCCACAGCGTCACGAGCGGCGTGTAGACCCGGTCCTTCCAGGCGACGCCCGAGGTCGCGAGCGCCTTGGACACAAGCTCTTTGGAGAGCACGTCGCTGAAGGGGAGTTCGCCCTCCTGCAAGAACTGCCGCCGCAGAAAGCTGATCTGGCTACGACAGCGTCCGTCCGTGTAGCCTCGCATCGTTGGGCCTCCTTGCCGTCGATGGGTTGTGTGACAACTCTCATCTAGGCGAGCGAGGCCCTTCTTCGCAGGTCACTTCATGGCAACGACTTGCGGAGAACTACGTGCCATTCGGTGAGGCAACCTCGGCGAGTTGTGTTGAGTGGCAATCGTAGCCCCCGCAGCGTTCGTCCCCGGGCATTCGCTCGCTCACGTCATTCACAAGCTCTCATCAAGGGGTCACTTCTGCAGCGTCCGACGCACGGAATCTGATTGCCGTTGTGATCGCGGCACGGATCGTGTCGGGGCGGTTGGTTGTTATCGAGGAAACCCCGGCGGTGGCGAGCGAATCAGCGACTTCGTCATCGTCGATGGTCCAGGCATGGACGCTGAGCCCGGCGACGTGGCAACGGCGAACGAAGGCGGCGTCGATCACTTCCGGGACTCCCTTCAAGTCGAGACCGTCGGCTCCCACCTCGAGGGCGGTTGCGATCAGCTCGTCAGGTGAAGGTTCCCATGCCCCGTTCTCTTCACGCCGGAGCGAAGAGAGCCAGTATGCCTCGTGTCTGGGCAGCGCTCGCTTCACCGCCCGAATGACTTCCTTGTCGAACGCGATCACGCGGACCCGATCCGACGGCAGCTGGGATGTCGTCAGAGCATCAACGAGGGGCAATACGATCTCTGTCCCACATTTCAACTCGATAAAGAAGCCCTTGTCGGCAGGAACGGTTGCGAGCACATCGCCGAGTGTCACGATCCGTTCGCAACGGAATCGCTCATGCTTCCACGACCCAACGTCGAGCGAGCGTAGCGACGTCAGCGTCGATTCGGCGATGACAAGCCGACGACCAGCGGTTCGTTCGGTGGTCTTATCGTGACAGCAGACGATCTCGCCGTCCGCGGTTAGATGGAAGTCACCTTCGGCGGCATCGGCCCCGAGGCTCCAGGCGAGATTGAACGCTGCCAGTGTGTTCTCCGGCGCGTACGCCGACGCGCCGCGATGAGCGACGACCGTCGGTCTCGGGCTCTCGCTCCGAGCCCGGATGCCGATCGAGAGTGCCAGCACAACCCAGCCGGCAATTTGGAAGTACATGGACGGCTCACGCTCTGGCAGATTGAGTCTTGATAAAACCGGGCGTAGTTCTCGTTGCTGCCGCGGTAGTCGGTCGAGGCATGCCAGACGATCTCGGAGGGCTTCGTGCCTGGGTCCTCGCCGTCAACCGAGATCGTGGCGTGTCAACCGTGATGGATGGTATGACTGTAGCTAGACAGGCAGTCGGCGGAGTGTACGCACCGAGTTGCTTCTCCGTATTGGTTACCGCTGTGAACGAGTGCGAACCTCAATGGCTCGCGTGCCTGAGGCAGCTTACTGGTGCTCTTATGCGGTGTGGGTTTAGTCGTGCAAAGCCTCTAGTAGTTGCGTTCTGCGTCGTGTGGCGTGCGCTGCGGATCGTCTGGCGATCGCGTCCCGATACACCGACCAAACAATGAGCCGCACGCAGTTGGAAAGAGCTGCGTGCGGCCCGTCGATTCGTTGAATCGAGAAACTGTTAGCGACGTCCTCTTGCAGCGGCCATCAACGCGATCGCTCCCGCTAGCAAAGAGCTCGTTGGCTCGGGGATCACTTCCGAGATGTAGAGCTCGTTAACGCCGTTGGCCCGCCCGTCGGCGAGGTAAACAACGGACTGACTGTCAGGGGTGAAGGCGATCCTTCCCACGCCGGCGACCACGTCCGCGTTGTAGGCCAGGTCGGTCAACTCCCGGCTAACCTGCACGGGAATGCCGCCGGCAATCGGCAGCACATAGGCCTCGCCGACGCCGTTCTCCTGAAAATCCGCTTGGAACGCGAGCGTCGTCCCATCGGGGCTGATCACAAACGGGCCGATGTCGGCGAAATCTGGGATCGTTGGGACCAGGCGACTCGCTTCACCGCCGGTGATCGGCATGCTGTAGAGTTCGTCGACCCCGTCGGTCGTCAGGTCGGCGACAAAGACGATCGATTGCCCGTCGGGAGTGACAGCCATCTCGTCGATGTCGAAACCAAACTCGGTGGGGACATTCCAGATCAGGATCTCAGCCGGTGTGCCGGTGCCGTCGGCTGCCGTCCGATAGAAACGCGTCTCTCCCTCGCCCGGCAGGCTGCCTGCGAAGACGATGTCCGCGCCAACCTGGGCGTACCCGCCCGTGTCGATTTCCGCGATCGGATCGGGGGTGATCAGCGTTGGCGTTGGAATCACCGCCGCGTCCGTGATCGACGTAGCGAACAGCAGATCGTCCCCGTCGGCGTCTGGGTCGTTGAAGGCGTCGGCGTAGAACAGCGTTGTGCCATCAGCACTGACCTGCTGGTCAAATACGTTGAAGTTGTTGAACGTGAGCTGCTGCGCCGCCTGCGAACCGTCGGTCGGAAGCAGGTACATCTGGTTATCGATGTTGCCGTCGCCACCGCCATAGCGGACGACAACCCCCGACCCGTCGGGCGTGAAGACGACGCCACCATCGACATCACCGACGCCAGCGGGATTGAGCAGCGTGGCGGGGCCGCCGGTGATCGGTACGAGGTACGCTTGATCGGTGCTGTCGCCCTCGAGTTGGCCGACGAAGGCGATCTGGGAGCCATCGGGCGAGATCGCAAACTCATCGACATCCCCGGCAGTGACCGCCGGGGTGATCGGGATCAGCTGTCCGATTTGAGCGTTAGTAGAAGTGGCCTGGAGCAGAAAGGCCCCGGCGAGGAGAGGCAACGATCGGCTGGCATTCATGAGGCGTGTCTCTAGATGGAACTTGTCAGGTGGGAGCCGCAACGGGACGCAACCTAACCATACCCCAAGTAGCGCGAAAACCGCCGAAACCAAGTCTTAACGAAAGCTTTACCCAGCGCACGGAATCTTCACACGGGCGCGCCTCCGAGCGCAAACGAACACGCAAACCACCGAGGCTACTCCCTGCAAAGGCACCGAACGTAGCGACCGACCGCGGCTAGGCGTTAGAGCTTGAACCACAGCCCAATCACGCGAACGTGATCGCGACCCGCCCCGCCGATCCGCTTAGAGCGGTTGAGAAAGCTTCATTCACCTGGCTGAGTTCGAACCGGTGGGTCACAAACCCTTCCCAGTCGAATCGATCACGTGTCGAGTCAAGGAACTCGACGGCTCGGCGCAGGTGGCTGAGGTCGTAGTTGTGAATCCCAACGACACTCAGACGCCGTCTGACCAAGGAAGAGACGTCCAGGTCGCACAATGCCCCTGGGAAAACGCAGCCGCAGACCGCGTAGCAGCCCCCCACCCGCAGGTGCTCAAGGCCTGTGGGAATGACGCCCGGCACTCCGGCCACTTCAACCGCGCAATCGACGCCGCGTCCCCCCGTCAGCTCGCGGATCAAGGAAGTCGTTTGCTCAAGCGAACCGGGTGAAGCGTCTAGCGTGTGCGTTGCGCCGTACTGAATGGCACGGGCGAGGCGTTTGGCGTCGATGTCGGTGACGACGATCGGGCCGCATCCGATCGACGCTGCATACGCTGCCGCGTAACAGCCGAGGCCCCCCGCCCCCTGGATGAGGACCGATTTCCCTGAGGCGAGGCCTATCGCGTCGAAGGCCCCGATTACCGTTGCGCAGGCGCAGTTCGCTGGCGCGGCAGCTAGATCGGAGAGCCCGCTCGGAAGTCGCACCATGCCGGTCCCGGCGTCGATCAGACAATACTCCGCCAAGCCCCCCTGGAGATGTGGTGGGTGGTCACTCGACTCGTGGCCGTACTTCCGAACCGACTCGCATTTCATCGGCAGCCCGGCCTGCGTGCAGTAGAAGCAGCGGCCGCAGCTGCTGTGGAGCGTCCAGGTGACACGATCACCAATTCTTAACAGAGCACCGGTCGCATCAAGGCGGCGATCGCTACCGAGATCGACAACCTCGCCCACGATCTCGTGACCCAGGATGGCGGGAGTCGGACCCGCACGATGCCCGCTCCAAGTGTGCAAATCGGATGCGCAGAGCGTACAGCAGGTCACACGGACCAGTGCGTCATGCGCTCCGACCGCCGGCAACGGATACTCGCGCTCGACCAGATCGTGGTTTGCGGCGATCATGACCGCCGCACGGGCTGTCGGCGGTAGCGTCATCCCTGAATCCCCAAGAGTTGCGATTAGTGGTTGGGCAAACCCAGCTCACCCCAGCTCACCCCAGCTCACCCCAGAACACCGAATTCGGCAGCCGAGTTGTAGAGCCACAAGAGCCTAAGGCCAACCTAAGATGGAAATCGATTCGCACAACAAGTCACCGGCCAATCGGCCAAATGAATCTTGTCGGCTGCGCGATTGGCTCGCTGGCGGCTCGCCGGTCATGATTGGGGTGTTCGCGGCGGGCTCGGCTTTCGTCACGTACTCGTCGATGTACGCCTTCAGAAAGCCGTTCACCGCGGCGGCGTTCGACGACGTCACTCTGCTGGGCATCGACTACAAGTCGGTGCTCGTCGCCTCGCAACTAGCCGGGTACGCGCTGTCGAAAGTGATCGGCGTGAAGGTCATCGCTGAGATGACACCCACACGCCGCGCGGCGGCGATCCTGGCGTTGATCGCGATCGCGTGGCTGTCACTGCTGGGCTTCGCGTTGGTTCCCGCGCCCTACAACTTCCCGTTGCTCTTCCTGAATGGCTTACCGCTGGGCATGGTGTTCGGCTTGGTGCTGTCTTTCCTCGAGGGGAGAAACCTGACAGACGCTTTGGTCGCGGGACTCTGCGCGAGCTTCATCTTTGCGTCGGGCGTCGTGAAATCGGTCGGTCGATGGCTGATCGTTGCTGTTGGTGTCGACCCGTACTGGATGCCTTGTCTGACCGGCGTGATCTTCGCGCCGACGCTGCTGATCGGCGTGTACCTTCTGAGCCGGATCCCCCCACCCAACGCCGAGGACAAGGTCGTGCGGTGCGAGCGAGTCCCAATGGACCGGGCCGCCCGGCACGCGTTCTTCCGACGCCACTCGGCAAGCCTGAGCGGCTTGTTGCTTGTTTACGTTGCCCTGACTGTGCTTCGAAGCCTTCGCGACGACTTCGGCCTGGAGATCTGGACCGAGCTCGGATTTGGCTCTGCCCCGAGCGTTTTTGCGACCTCGGAGACCCTGGTGATGGTAGGCGTGGTAGCCTTGTGCGGAGGGGTCACCTTCGTGCGTGACAACCGAACGGCCTTGCTGCTTTCGATCGCGTTGGTGCTGGGGGGGCTAGGGATTGTCGCTGGGGCAATCGCCGGGCTGCAGGCCGGCACCATCGGCCCTTACGCGTTCATGGTGCTAGCGGGGCTTGGCGCGTACGTCCCCTACGTGGCCTTCCACACCTCGATCTTCGAGCGACTGATTGCCGCTTTCGGCGAGCGGGCCACGGTCGGCTACCTGATGTACCTCGCCGATGCGGCGGGTTACCTCGCCTACGTTGGCCTGCTATTCACGAGGCCATTCTGGCTCGGCAGCGGAGGGTTCCTCGACCTGTACGTGCGGCTCGCACTTGCCCTCACACTTGGGTCGGGGTTACTCACCGCGTGCCTGCTCATTCGACTGCAAAGAACGACTTTCCGCCCGCACGGCGCGAAGCCCACGCAAGACACGACTTCTCCCGCGGGTCCCGCGTGAGTAGATGCATCTGACCGGCGTATCCAACTTCGGCGAGTTAGCCGTAGGCAGGAGTCCACGGAGCCGATGCAGCCGCCAAGTCGAGCTGATCGCTGGTCCAAATCGTGTTCGGACGACCTCGTTGGTTAAGAAGATGCAAGAGTATCGTTATCGCTTCGTGAGTTATCTGTTAAGCCGCAATGCAGCTGTTGCGGCGCGTTTGCCTTGCGAGCGTGCGCCTCGCTGGCGGTAAACGGCCGCGAGGTAAGCAGTTACGAACACGGCGGGGACCTGCGACTGGGACCAGCGCGGATGAGTCGGCTCGGCTACTGCCCTGCGGAGGGGATAGATCACGCTGCGCAATTCAGTACAAAGCCCGCTTCGCGTCCGTGATCGTAACGGCGCGTGTTTCAGGGTCACGTATCTAGTGCATGGCGGATGAGTATGAAGGTGTATCGGAACGGATTCACTCTGGTGGAGTTGCTGGTGGTGATCGCCATCATTGGCATCTTAGTCGCGTTACTACTGCCGGCTGTGCAGGCAGCCCGCGAGGCGGCGCGTCGCACCCAATGCACGAACCAACTGCGCCAGCTTGCGCTGGCGATCACCAACTTCGAGTCGACTTACGAGTTCCTCCCTCCGGGCGGCACCTCAGCGTTAACGAACGCCCCTTCTTGGGTGATAGCCGGTAATCAGTTCATCTCAGGTGGCGGGTACGGGCCGAACTGGGCTCTGCAGATCTTCCCCTTCGTTGAAGAGAACGCCCTTGCTGAGGTTGCTCGGCAGGCGCTCAACGACTCCGAAAGCTTACAACGTTTCAATGCGGCTGACACGTTCGACATGCAAGACAAGGGGACTCGTAGCTGGCGATCCCTCCACGAAGGGGCGGGTTTTATGATCTGCCCGAGTTCGGGCAATCTGGGACCCGACGTTCCCTACAACGACGGCGATGACGAGACCGATGGCACCGGTTTTGGTCATGTATCAAAGGGAAACTACGCGGTTTGCTTCGGCAGCGCGACCCTACAGTACGCTGTCCCAAAGACGCAAGCTTTCACTCCACCGACCGAAGCGGAAGACGAGAGCGGCAACCCTCGCGGCCAGCCAAGAGGGATGTTCCAGATTGAAAAGATCCCCTTCTCGCCTGGGCCCGCTTCCACCGGGCGCGGTCGACGGGTTGGTCAGATCAGCGATGGCATGTCGAAGACGGTCATGCTCGCTGAGCTCCTGACCTACAACGAACCCAACCAGGCCGGAGAACCGGCTCCCGGTTCAGGCGTTGGCCAGGGGAACAACGATTGGCGTGGCGCTTGGATTATCCCGGGCATGGGAGCGAGCGCCTTCTCCGGAAACTACCCTCCCAACTCTAAGATCCCCGACAACATCCCCGCCTGTGCAGACGAGATCGCCTCACAGCAAAGCTTGGTGGCGAACCCCGCTGCGGGCAAACTCCCTTGCTTCGAAGTGGGCGCCACCGACAACCCTGAGCAATGGGCCACCGCCCGGAGCGCGCACCCCGGCGGGGTGAACGCTGCGCTCGGCGACGCCTCAGTGCAGTTTGTCTCTGACGACGTAGACCGCGAAGTTTGGTGGGCATACACAACTCGAGCCGGCAGCGATGAGGCGGGTCCCCTCACCAATAACTAGGTAGCTCCCGTACGCAGTTTCGCTTCGGGATCCTGAACAAAGATTGAACGCGTTCGACATGACTTCTTAACCGGCCCCCGGTCCAATTACTCAAGTCGGTTTCTGCGGTGACGTGTACGTGTTCGCCCTGCTGACCTTACGACAAGATTAAAAGATTTCCTGCGGGTGACGGACGCCCGCTCGTTTCAAGCACCAGCACCGAATCGAACAGGCATACAGCAATGATCAACCGCAAGAAGGCCGCAGCAAAGAAGTCGTCGAAGACCAACACACGGCTTTCCACGACGAGCCGTCATACGCGGTTGTCGATTGAGGGCCTCGAGAACCGCAACCTGCTCGCGGTGGCGGTCTTCCAGCAGGGGCTGTCGAACTACACCGGACAGGAAGACACGGTCCTGTACTCTCGGGATCCGGACGTCAACTTCGGCACCGAAGGTTCGATCAGCCCCGACCAGCAGGACTCCAACGGCGCCCGACAAGGTCTGCTGCAGTTTAACGACATCATCGGCGACGATGCGGGGCAGATCCCGGTCGGTTCACGGATCAACTCGGCCACGCTCGTTGTCGATGTCGTGAACGACTCGAACTCGGCGATGCAAATGAGCCTGTACCGCATGCTCACACCGTGGAGCGAAGCGTCGGCCACCTGGAACACGTTTGGCGAGATCGGTGGCGTGCAAGCCTCCGAGGGCGAGGCCTCCGACCTGCCACCGGACGCGATCCTGTTTGACCCGGATGTCTCGACCGAGAACCCGCTCACGGCAGGTCGTTTCGACGTGAGCCGTTCGCTTCAGTACTGGGCCGCCGGCCAGGACAACAACGGCTGGATGATCGAGAGTTCGGCGACCAATGGCTGGGACTTCCGCACCAAGGAGTCAGCACAGACGCAGCGTCCGCGCCTGGAAATCGACTTCACGGCTCCCGGTGACCTTGGTGCTAGCTCGGTTAAGTTTCTTAACGATTCGCAGGTCATCGCCGAGGGCGACGCCGGCGTGACCAACGGGATGGTTGACATCGCTCGTTCGGGCGACGTGTCGGGCCCGCTGACGGTCAACTACACGACCGCAGCTGGGACCGCGCAAGCTGGTGACTTGGTCGAGACTACCAGCTCGGTCACGTTCGCTGCGGGTGAGGCTTTCGCCCAAATCCCGGTTGACGTCAACGGCGACGAAACCCTCGAGGGCAACGAAACCCTCACGGTCACGCTCTCCGGCGCCACGATCATCGGGGATGCGACCAAGATCATCACCATCGGCGACGACGACGCCCTGATCAACGAGGTGCTCGCCAACATCTCGAACGCTTCTGACGAAACCGACCGCGAGTTTGTTGAGCTGATCGGCACGCCGGGTGCTCCGCTCGACGGCTACTACTTCGTGGTCTTCGAGGCTGAAGAAGAGGAAGCGGGCGGAACGCCCGACCCGAACGGCCCGGCGACGGGATCGAACGGCTCGGGTGCGGGCGTGGCCGATTTGGTCATTGACCTTTCGGGCCAGACCTTTGGTGCCAATGGCCTCTTGGTAATCACCCCGACCAACTGGGCCTACACGCCGGACGCCGATACGAATGTCTTTGCAACCGACAAGCTTGACAGTGCCGGCGGCGTTCTCGAGGACGCGTCGCAGACCTACGCCCTGGTGAAGAGCCCGACCGCATTAGTCGAAGGGTTCGACTACGACCAGGTTGGCTTCTACGAGAACGAAACCAACCAGGCGATCGGTGAGGGCGTGGGCGTCCTCGATCAGCTGCCGGCCGGAGCCCAAGTGATCGACAGCGTCGGCGTCGTTGAGGGTGGCGGCGGGGACCGCGACCGGACGCTCGCCCCGGCGGAGATTGGCAACCCCGGCATCCACGTCCACCAGCCGACCCGCATCAACACCGCTTCGGGCAACGTGACATCCGACGCGGTCTCGCGTCGCATCGGCCAGACGATCCCGAACTCCATCGGGGCCTGGTTCAACGGCGACATCGGCGACGGCGACGATTCGAACGGCCCGATCGAATACCAAAACGACACGTTCTTCATCAGCGTGGTCGCCCCGGACGGATCGGTCCTGACGCCGGGCGCTCCGAACGTGCTCCGCACCGTCTTCTTCGACCTCGACGACCAGCAGACCGAGGTCGCCGAGGCGGACGGTAGCGTGACCGTCACGCTCCGCCGAACCGGTGACATTGCCAACGAGGCGGTCGATGTGACGTACCGCACCGTCGGCGGCACCGCCGTCGAAGGCGTAGACTACACCGGTAAGACCGAAACGATCACCTTCGCCGCCGGCGAGGCGGAGAAGCAGATCACGATCGACCTGATCGACGACGGGATCGCCGAGGGCTTCGAGCGTTTCTCCATTGAAGTCACCGAAGTGACCGGCGATTACCTGATCACGAACGGTCGCGCCACGCAGTCGGGCGCTATGAATGGCCTCGCAACGGTCACGATCGAGGACGCGAACGTTCAGATCGCGACCTTCCAGAACGGGATCAACGGCTACTTCGGCACCGAAGACGCTTACCTGGATGGTGAGTTGACTTTCAACCGCTTTGGCCAGGGCTCGATCGTCCGAGTCGATCAGGTGAAGGGTGAGGGTGAAGACCCCATCACGCAGGTGCGCCCGCAGCAGGGTCTGATCAAGTTCGACGACCTCTTCGGAGCCGGCCTGAACCAAGTACCCGAGGGCGCGACGATCTTCGACGCGTTCCTGACCGTCAACGTGACCAACGTTTCATCGGGCGCTGAGGTGAACTTCTTCCAGATGCAGCAAGACTGGGAGGAGGTGAATGCGAGCTGGTTCGACCCGCAGGGATCGACCGGATCGAGCATCCTCAACGGAGTTACCCCCGACGGTGTCGAAGCCAACGTCCGCCCCGATGGCACGGTGCCGGATGCGGGCCGCGCAGGTCTCATCGAGATCCCGCTGAACGTCGATACCATCCAAGACTGGGCCAACGGCTCCGACGAGAACTACGGCTGGTCGATCATCAGCGACGCCTCGTCTCTTTGGAGCTTTAACAGCTCCGAAGCCTTCTTGGTTGGGACCTTTCGACCCGAGCTGACGATTCTCTACACCGATCCGGTCGCCGAGGACGTGGGCACGTTCAGCCTTGCCGCTTCCGACCTGGCGGTGAACGAGCTCGCCGGCACGGCTGAGCTCACGATCAATCGGATCGGCGGCTCCAGCGGATCGGCGACGGTTGATTGGGCCGTCACCCCGGGCACAGGCGACCTGAACGACATCGGCACAGCGTCCGGCCAAGTGACCTTTGCCGACGGCGAGCTCTCGAAGACTTTCTCGATCGCGATCACCGACGACGAGTTGCTCGAGACGAACGAGTCGCTCAATGTCACGATCTCAGGCGCCGGGCTCTCGTTCGGACGCGACACCGAGGTCTTGACCATCCGCGACAACGACTTCAACCCGTTCGGTTCCGACCTGCTGCTCAACGAGATCTGGATCAACTCGCCAGGCAACGATCCCCCGTTCGAGTTCGTTGAGCTGACGGGCACGGCTGGCGTTGGCATGGGCTCGCTCTACTACATCGCGGTCGAGGGCCTCGTCGGCGACCGGACAGGTGTTGCCGAGAAGGTCGTGGACATCGGCGGCTTCAGCAACGGCGCCAACGGCCACACGATCCTGACCCCGACGGCCGCCGACTTCGGCTTCAACGTGCCGGCTGGCGCCACGCAGATCGACACGCTCGGCACGATCGACGAGGAGAACGTAGCGTCGCAGAACGACTCGACGACCTACTTGCTGGTCTACAGCCCGTTCACCGAGCTGACCACCACCAGCTTCGACTACGACTGGGACGACGACGGCGCTCTCGAGTTGCCGCCTGGAGTGACGATCGTCGATTCGGTGGGCGTTCCTGTCGCCGACGTTGAAGACCAGCTGTACGGCCCCGGCACAAACCGTGCGGACTTCGCCGACTTCGATCCCGAGGTCGACGCCATCAGTCGCACCAACGGCAACACGGCGCGAAACTCAGGAGCGGCCTGGTTCGGTGGCGACCTCTTCCCCGCGGGCGATGACTACCTGCTGTACGAGGCCGCCGAGGCCTTCGGACTGCCGGTCGATGGCGCCGCCCTCACTCCGGGCGAAGAGAACGTCGCGGCGGACAGCGCCCTGGTCTCGCTGACGGGCGCCACCGCTAACCCGGACGGAACGATCACCTTGAACTTCAACGGACCGGTCAGCCAGTTCAACCTAGGCGACGGCGGCATCACTGGCCCCGGCGGCACGGGTGTCACCCTGACCGACGAGAATGGCTTGGAGGTGGTCGGCGTCGATGCGTTGCCGACCATCACGGGCTTTGGCTCCAACGCGATCACGCTCAGCTTCACTGGGGCGGCGGTCGTCGGCGGTCAGTTGCCGACCGGCACTTACCAGCTGAACCTGGTCGGCAACGCGATCACCGGCAACGGCCGGGCGATCGACGCGGCGAACACGACGTCGAGCACCGGCAGCGACGCGGTTGCCGAAGTGATCGTCGGTGCCACCGTCGGCGACTACAACGGCGACGGGAGAGTTGACGCGGCAGACTACACGGTCTTCCGCGATACTTTCGGCAGCACGATAGATCTGCGGGCCGATGGTGATGGCGACGGCGAGATCACCGATGCCGACAGGACCATCTGGGCTAATAATTACGGCAGCACGGGCGGTAACTTGATGATCGGCAGCTTCGATGAGCCAGTCCCGGCCACGACGGCCAACCTGCCGTCAGCCTTGGTCTTCGATGAAGTCTTCGCCGTGGCCACGGAGGCTGCTGAGGCCGTCGAGACTCTTGTAGCCCCCGCCGTGGCGTTCCAATCGCCTTCGACACCGGAGCTGACGAGCCGCTCATCGACCGAGTCGACCTTGGCGGCCTTGGACGCCGCCCTGCTACTGCTCGAGGTTGAGCAGGGGATTCAGCAGGAGACCGATGAAGACCAGGCACCCTTCGCCGAACAAGGCGACGACGCCGTCGAGTCCAGATCTACCGACGGCTTGCAGCCGCAGTTTCGTAGCCGCCTGGCCTAGCCCAGCCGGCTGACGCCGTATCGACCCCGACACGCCCCTGGGGTGGAGGCGTGTCGGGGTCGTCTTCTCTCTATCGAATCGCTTGCCGGCCTCGCGAAAGCAGACAGTCTTCAGTGATAGCGTATGCTATTAGTTACATACGGCTAGCTGTTTCTGCGTCGGTTGGACCAGCCGCTGAGCTTACGGCTTCCGCCGAACTGCAGACGGTGGAGACGACGAATGGCACGTAGTTCTCCGCAAGTCGTTGCCATGAAGTGACCTGCGAAGAAGGGCCTCGCTCGCCTAGATGAGAGTTGTCACACAACCCATCGACGGCAAGGAGGCCCAACGATGCGAGGCTACACGGACGGACGCTGTCGTAGCCAGATCAGCTTTCTGCGGCGGCAGTTCTTGCAGGAGGGCGAACTCCCCTTCAGCGACGTGCTCTCCAAAGAGCTTGTGTCCAAGGCGCTCGCGACCTCGGGCGTCGCCTGGAAGGACCGGGTCTACACGCCGCTCGTGACGCTGTGGGTGTTCCTCGGTCAGGTGCTCAGCGCGGACCACTCGTGCCGCGCCGCGGTCGCCCGGCTCATCGCCCACCGCCTCTCCGAAGGGCAAGACGCGTGCTCCTCGAAGACCGGTGCTTACTGCCAAGCCAGGGTGCGTCTGCCAGAGGAGTTCTTCTCCGCCGTGACACGCCTGGTCGGTCGAGCGCTCGACACGAAGGCCAACCCGGAATGGCTCTGGAAGGGGCGTCGCGTGCTGATGTTTGACGGCGCGACCGTGAGCATGCCCGACACCCCGGCGAACCAGGCCGAGTACCCGCAGCCCTACAACCAGCGACCGGGCCTCGGCTTCCCGCTCGCCCGGATCGGGGCGATCACGTCGCTCGCCACCGGAGCGATTCTCGATCTTGGGTTCAGCCGTTACGCCGGCAAGGGGCAAGGCGAGGTGACGCTGTTGAGGGGGCTCTCCGGCGTGTTCCGAGCGGGCGACGTGCTGCTGGCGGACTGCCTGATCGGCAACTGGCGGTGTCTCTACGAGACGCAGCAACGAGGCGTGGCCATGGTCACTCGGCTCAACAAGGCCCTGCGGGCCGCCGACTTCCGCCTTGGCCAGCGGCTCGGGAAGGAGGACCACCTGGTGCGTTGGCCAAAGCCTGACATCCGTGGCGTTGGTCGCAAAGCACAACTAGCGATGCCGAGGTATCTAACGGTTCGCGAAACGCGTGTCCGTATCCACCGCCCGGGCTTCCGCACCAAGGCGATGATCCTCGTCACGACGTTGCTCGATCCGAAGCGGTATTCCAAGGAAGACTTGGCCGAGCTGTACCGGGCTCGTTGGAATCAGGAACTCGACGTGCGATCGATCAAGACGACGATGCAGATGGACGTGCTGCGTTGCAAGACGCCCGAGTTGGTCCGCAAGGAGGCCTGGACGCACCTGCTGGCGTACAACCTCATCCGCTCGCGCAGGTCCGCTGAGTAGGCCGCCATGCTATCGGTCTCCTCTTCATGGGATACCGATTCCTAATCCACTCGACGGTCACGTCAAAGAGCAATCCGCTCTATGGGCCGGCGGCTTTTCTATGCGCTCGCCGCGAGACGCTTCAGCGCCGCGGCCGTGTTCCCTCTCTCGCGCAACACCGCCCCGCACGTGGGGCAACGCCGCGCCTTGCTAGTCGATGCGATCTCGGCCAGCTCCACGCCGTAGTGCTCCGCGGCTTGGCGTGGGGTCATCACGCGAAGCTCTACGGCACGCCGCGCCGCTTCGATCAGGGCGTCATCGGATGCTGTGCGCATGGATCAGAGTCCCTCACGCAAGATCCTTTCGAGCTCGTCGCGGTGAACACGCACCGCACCGCCAAGCCGAATCGTCTTGATCAGCCCCTTTCGCTTGAAGACCTCGAGCGTGGAGTGGGAGATCCGGAGATACTCGGCCGCCTCGCGCAGGGTCAGAAGTGGGCTCTGGAATGCATCTGCCATCTTGGAATCGCTCCCCGAGGGTCATGCCGCAGGTGCGGCGTGTGTGAGCCGGGTAGTCTTGCGGAAGACTGGCCGATTCCGTGGCCTTGGGGTCGCACGCATGGCTCGTCGAAGCGTGCGGCGGCAATCTGCCCCATTCAGCAAATCGCCGCAATGGCGGATGTCCACCCTTTTGTACACCTGTGGTCATTCGGGCCCACCGTCCTCAGGTGTGCCGGAATCTGTGCCAGTGCCCTTGCCGAGATCGCTATTCCCCGGAAAATGCTGCGATCCCTGGAATCCAGCCGTGGTCACTTGATGGCTCTGCATACTGAAAGGATCTGGGCAGCTGGCGTGCGGGTAGGCCGGTTTGTCAGCGGGTAGCATCGCTTCGCATTCTGCTTCGCCTTGTAGTCCCGGCTTCAGGCGACAAGCCTCGGGTCGTAACCCGTTGGTACTTGCCGAGGGACCGTTGGCGGGACACTGGAGAAGCGGTGTCGCGCTGGGGGATTCCCCTGGTCGAGCATGCTACGACGCTCTTGGGCGATTCAGGGCCGATTGACTCGAACGCGGCTTCCTAGCTTTCTGCCATTGGGGCGACATCGACCGAGACATCGAGTGTGTTCGTTCCGCCTCCCACAAAGACTCCCTGGACGGGGGCGACGTCGGCGTAGTCGCGGCCGATTGCTAGGGTGATGTGGTCGGTCCGGGGGAGGCTGTCGTTCGTCGGATCGAAGTCGATCCAACCGGACACGCCGGTGTACACGCCGAGCCAGGCGTGCGACGCGTCGGTTCCGACCAGACGTTCCTTACCAGGGGCGGGGAGGGTTCTTAGGTAGCCGCTGACGTACCTCGCTGCCAAGCCAAGCGATCGGAGCATGGCGGTCTGCAGGTGGGCGAAGTCCTGGCAGACACCGGCCCGCTTCTCAAACGCCTCGAGGATCGGCGTGCTCACGGTCGTGGCCGCCGGGCTGTACTTAAAGTCCTCGTGAATGCGTGTCGTGAGCTCGCGTGTCGCCTCGAGTATCGGACGGCTCGGGTGAAACGATTCGGAGGCGTACTCGCGGAGTGCCGGCTCGTCGGTGACATGCAATGAAGGGAAGACGAAGCGGTAGGCGCCCGCGGTTTCGGGGTGGTCTCGCTTGCGCAACGACTCACGGATCTCTTCCCAGCCAGGAGTCGACTCGGGCAGAGCGGCCGGATCGTTGACCGTCACCTCGCTGGTTGCCGAAACGGCGAGGCCCTTGTGCGCGTGAGGGATCGAGAAGTAGCCGACCCGATTGCCCAGCACGTCGGTCCGCTGAACCAAGTCGGCTGGTTCGGGCGAAACGACCAACCGGTGCGACTCGATGGTCTGGCGACTCGTCTGCCGAGGCGTGAGTCGAACCAGGTTGTGGCACACCGCGACCGGGTCGCTGTAGGTGTAGCGTGTCGTGTGGTTGATGCGGAAACGCATGGGCGGATCGGCGTTGCTCAGGTCGGCGCCAGCTGCCGGGGCGGGCCGGCGTGGGCCAGGTACTTCAAGGCGAGGGCGTTGGCCAGCTTCGGCAGGTCGCGGCCGACGTCGTCCAGCAACGAGGCAAGCGGCTCGCGTCGCCCCAACTCGTACGACTCGGCCAGCTGCTGCACATCGACCATGCGGATCGCGTGGCTGAGGCCGAGGCTGAGACGCTGCTCAGGGGGGTCGCCGGTCGACTCGTCCGTTCGTGGCAACTTGCCGACGTGACGCAGGAGCGTGTCGAGCTGCCAGGCGAGGCTCCGCGGGTTGGAGTCGTCGGTCAGCAGGAGGTCGAGCACCGGGGCCAGCTTGAGGTTCGCTCGGTAGCGAGAGCGGTAGGTCATCAGGCTGTCGGCCGCCTCGAGCAGCGACTCCAGCAACGCGGGCTTAGGTGGCCCCGCGTCGAGGAGGGTGGCGCGCAAGAGATCGATCGACTGCAACGCCCTTTCGACGCGGCGGCCGATGTCGAGGAAGCGGTAGAACTGGGCACGCGTCATGCTCTCGACCACCATGCCGCCCAGGGCGGAGAGGTCGAGGATGAGTTCATCCGTCTGGTTCAAGAGGTCGGTCAAGTCAGCGTTCTCAGCGTCCAACGCGCGGAAACGCTCGTTGATCCGCAGGATGATTCTCCACGAATCACGGGACAGGCGGTCACGCACTTGCGCCGCGGCGGCGAACAGGGAACGCACCGTGGATCCAAGCGAGCCGGGCTGCTTGGTCGATAGCACCTCCGACGGTAGGGCACGCTCGACCTTTGGGAGCAAATCTCGCAGGGCTTCGACGGCGTGCCCCGGCTCGATCTGGCCTTGTTCGGCAAGGCCGCGGACCAGGGCGGGCAACTCGACGAACCCGGCTGCCTCGTCCTCGCTCGTGAGCTTGGTGGTGACAATCCGGACGAGTCGCGCCGCCGCGTCGGCCCGCTCAAGGTAACGCCCAAGCCAGAAGCTGTTGTCCGCGACGCGGCTCGGGAGTTCGGCCCCGATCCTGACCAGTTCGACCGGTTCCTGTTCGCTGGGCAGCAGCGAAACGTCCTTGACCGGGCGCTCGCCCAAGACCCAGACGTCCTTGCTCCCCTCGCCCGTGAGGAGGCTGGTCTCTAAGGAGCCGTGCTGCTGGGTGGTGCGCGCCAGGGCGCCCTGCATGACCTCAAAGCCGTCGGTTCCCGCGACCGCGAAGGCCCGCATCGCCACGCGGACCGGGGTGAAACCCTGATCGTCCCACGCCGGTGCGGTTGAGCGGACGACCTCTTCTTGGGCGACGTAAGCGTGCGGCTCGCGTCGGATCAACTCGATCAGTTTAGGGCGAGGTGTCTCCCGGAGTTGCTTGGTGAGCAACGACTCCTCACCCCGCTGGCGGTACGCACGCTTCAAGACCAGGTTGTCGAGGTTCTCGAGGACGAAATCGAGAGATTCGGGTTCGCCACACCACCAAGAGGCAACGCCGGGCATCTGCAGTGGCTCCTCTAGCAAGGCTTGGCAAAGCCGCGGCATGAAGGCCATGAAGACGGGTGACTCGACCAGCCCGCTGCCGCAAGCGTTGATGACTTGGAGGCCGCCGTCGCGTTCCGCTTGCAGCAACCCCGCGACTCCGGAGGGAGAAACCCCGCCCAATTCGAGCGGGTCGCAGTCGGCCGTGCTGGGTCGGCGTACGAGCACGTCGATCGGGGAGAGGCCGTCGAGCGTTTTCATCCACAGCCGGCGTTCGCGGACGGTCAGGTCGCCCCCCTCGACCAGCAGGTAGCCGAGGTAGCGGGCGAGGTAGGCGTCTTCGAAGTAATTGGGGTGACCGGGGCCCTGGCTCAGGATCGCGATGTTCGGGTTCGGCCGGTGGCCGGGTGCGCGGCGTTCGAGCGCATCACGCAACCGCGTGAAGAAGGGGGCCAGACGCTTGACGAGCCGGTCGCGGAACGGCTCGGCCAGCATCCGAGACGTGACGATGCGGTTCTCTAAGGCAAAGCCGATACCGGATGGCGCCTCGGTGCGGTCAGCGAGCACCCACCACTTTCCGTCCGCCGAGCGACCCAGGTCGGCCGCGTAGAATTGCAGCATCGGCCGCGGATCGAACTCCGCTGCTCGTTGCAGGGGCAGCCGGTGGGCGGGGTGGCGGTACAGCAGCTCCGCCGGCAGCACGCCGGCCGATATCAGACGCTGCTCGCCGTGCAGGTCTTGGAGGATGCTCTCCAGCAGGCGGGCGCGTTGCCGCAGCCCCGCCGCGATCGGGTTCCATTCGCTCTCGTGCACGAGCAAAGGGGCCGGGTCGAGCGCCCAGGGCCGAGGGCGTTCCTCCGGGTCGCCGTAAGCGCTGTAAGCGACCCCGTTCTCATGGATCAGCCGCTGCGAACGCACCCACCGACGGCTGAGTTCGGCCGAGCCGATCCGGTCCAGCTGCGAACGGAGGCCAACCCACGCGGGACGCACCTCGCCGTCCGACGCGAGCATCTCGTCGAAGGAATCGGCCGGGGGCCGGTAACCTCCGAAGAGCGACGCGGCCGACGGCGTCGGGCCGGCGGACTGCGCCTGTTGCTGCATCCTTACTTGCCGCGGCGGAGGTCGAGCGTGAGCGGGAACTCGGGATTCGGTTCGGAGGGCCGGATTATAACCTCGCCTCCGGTGTGGCCGAAAGCGAGATAGCGCGTCGCCCGCCGGGTTTCGGCCTCGAGGGCGTTGACCGGGAAGGTTGTCGGGTTCAGTCCGCCCGGGTGGCCGACGTGGTACTGGCAGCCCCCTGCGGATCGCTCCATCCAATCATCGACGAGGTCAAACGTCAGCGGCCCGTCGACGCCGATCGTCGGGTGCAGCGCACTGGGCGGTTGCCAGGCCCGGTAGCGGATGCCGGCGATGAACTCGCCCTCGACGCCGGTCGGGTGGAGCGGGACTTCCCTCCCGTTGCACGCCAAGCGATACCGTGGGTCGGTCATGCCGGAAACCTTCACCTGCATCCGCTCGACCGAGGAATCGACGTAGCGCGCCGTCCCTCCGACGGACCCTTCCTCGCCGAGCACGTACCAGGGCTCGATTGCCCGCCGCAACTCGACCCGCACGCCCCGCTGGGTGAACTCGCCGATGAACGGGTAGCGGAACTCTTGGTGGGAAGCGAACCACTCGTTCTCAAGGGGGAAGCCGGCCCGCCGCGTCTCTTCGAGGACGTCCTCGAAATCCTGCCAAACGAAGTGCGGCAGCATCCACCGGTCGTGCAGCGTGGTTCCCCACGAGACCATCGGCTGCTCGTAGGGCGTCTCCCAGAACCGGGCCACGAGCGCTCTGAGCAACAGCTGCTGAGTGAGGCTCATCCGCGCGTGCGGGGGCATTTCGAACGCTCGGAACTCCACGAGCCCCAGCCGGCCCGATGAGCTGTCGGGGGAGAACAGCTTATCGATGCAGAACTCGCTGCGGTGGGTGTTGCCCGTGCCATCGACCAGCAAGTTGCGGAAGATCCGGTCCACCAACCAAGGGGGGCAATCCTGGCCAGTGCGGACCTGCTCGAAAGCGATCTTCAGTTCATAGAGCGAGTCCGCCCGTGCCTCTTCGACACGGGGCGCCTGGCTGGTCGGCCCGATGAACTTTCCGCTGAACAGGTAGGACAGCGACGGGTGGTTGTTCCAGTACCCAAGGAAGCTCTTGAGCAGGTCGGGTCGGCGGAGCCAGGGGCTGTCAGCGGGGGTCGGCCCACCGAGCACCACGTGGTTGCCGCCGCCGGTCCCCGTGTGAGAACCGTCCAGGTCGAACTTCTCCGTGCCCAAGCGGCTGAGGCGGGCGTCGTCGTACACGCCGGTTGTGATATCGACCAACTCGTCCCAGCTCTCCGCCGGGTGGACGTTGACCTCGATCACGCCCGGGTCGGGCGTCACCTTGATGTGCTTCAGACGACTGTCTCGCGGGGGCTCGTACCCCTCGATCACCAGAGGCGTTTGAAGTTCCTCGGCCGTCTCTTCGATCGCCGTGATCAAGTCGAGGAACACGTCGAACCGCTCGATCGGCGGGAGGAAGACGTGCAGCGTTCCCCCGCGTGCCTCGACGCACAACGCGGTGCGGACGACCTCGGACGGGTCTTGGTAATCGACGTCGAGTGAGTAACTAGAAGGCCGGTAGCTCTCCGGCAAACGGTTGTTACTGGATTGTTGCGGCTCGTGTTGGTCAACGCCGGGCCCGCCGAATCCGTTCCCACCCGTATAAGGAGCTGCGTGACCGGACCCATTGTCTCCGCCGCCCAAGTGGCCATGGATTCCGCCCGCGACGCCAGCCAGTGCTGGGGATCGTCGCTGCCGCCGCATCTGTTCGCGGACCGCCAACGGCCGCTCTCGCTCAAACGGATCGGCCTCGAGGAACGCCGTTGCGTGATCGGGCCGGCCGTCGAACATCAGCGACTGGATCGGTAGGCGGTAGCCCATCGGCGAGTCGCCTGGCGTGAGGAACATCTCCTCGGAACGGACGACCCAGGCGCCGCTCTGCCAGCGTGGTTCGGCCGCCCACCAAGCGAACTTGAGGGGCAGCGCAACCCCGACCGAGGTGGTCAGTCCCTGCTCGAAAACGCGGGCCAACCGCTCGCGTTCTTCTTGGTCTTCGAGCTTCGCGTCTCGCGGGTTGACGTTGGCCGGCAGCCGCCGCTCACGCCAAGCGTAGTACATGGCGTCCTCGAAGCCATCGACAACGTGCTCCGGATTCACCTCGAGACGCTCGGCGAGGGCCTGGCCGAAGCGGCGGGCGTCATCGACTGTCTGCCCGTGGCTCACGCCATCGCGGGCGAGGAGCGACTCGTTGGCCCAGATCGGCTCCCCGTCGGCGCGCCAGTAGCAGGTGAAGGCCCACCGTGGCAGCTGCTCGCCCGGGTACCACTTGCCCTGGCCGTAGTGGAGCAAGCCCCCTGTGCCGAAGCGGCTCTTGAGCCTCAGCAGCAGGTCGTCCGCCAAATGGCGTTTCGTCGGGCCGACGGCGGCCGTCTGCCACTCGTCGCCGTCCATGTCATCGATCGACACGAAGGTCGGTTCGCCACCCATGGTGAGTCGCACGTCGGCGTCGTTCAGCCGCTCGTCGATCCGGTGCCCCAACGCCTCGATCCGCCCCCACTCCTCCTCGGTGTACGGCTTGGTGACCCGCGGGTCCTCGTGGACGCGGGTCACCGACATCTCGAAGTCGAACTCGACCTCGCACTCCTCGTGCCCGCCGGTGATCGGCGCAGCGGATGTCGGCTGTGGGGTGCAGGCGAGGGGGATGTGACCCTCGCCGGCGAACAGACCCGACGTGGGGTCGAGCCCGACCCAGCCCGCCCCGGGCAGATAGACCTCGGTCCAGGCGTGCAGGTCGGTGAAGTCGGCTTCCGGTCCCGAAGGGCCATCGAGCGATTCTTGGTCGGCGGTTAGCTGAATCAAGTAGCCCGAAACAAACCGTGTTGCAAAACCCAGGTGCCGCAAGACTTGGCAGAGCAACCAGGCCGAGTCACGGCACGACCCGCTCTTCTTCCGTAGGGTCTCTTCACAGGTCTGCACGCCTGGCTCGAGCCGGACCGTGTAATCGATCTCTCGCTCAAGCTGTTGGTTCAGTTCGACCAAGAAGTCGATCGTCTTGCGCGGCGTGCGATCAACCGATCCGAGGAGCTGGTGCAGCGCCGGTCCCGTCTCCGCTAGAGCGAAGTAGGGCTTCAGGTTCTGGCGTGTCTCGTCGTCGTAGCCGAAAGGGAAGGTCTCCGCCGCGGGTTCGGTGAAGAAATCGAACGGGTTGATCACCGAGAGCGAAGCGGTCAGATCGACCGTGAGGCTCAGCTCGGTCGCCCGCTCGTTGAAGACGCACCTCGCCAGGTAGTTGCCGAAGGGGTCCTGCTGCCAATTCACGAAGTGATCCGCAGGACCGACCGCGAGCGAATAGCTCTCGATTGGCGTCCGGGCGTGCGGCGCCGGTCGCAGGCGGATGACCTGGGGGCCGAGTTCGATGGGGCGGTCGTACCGGTAGCTGGTCCGGTGGTGCAGCGCGACGCGGATACTCATGGCGGGCGGGAGCGGCCGATTGGAGGCGGGCGGGGGGCGTCACGACAGTGTACTTACTGCCACGAGCGGGGGGCCATCTGGCGTTGTTCGGCGTCCGTGTCGAGCGTGAAAAAGTCTTGTTGGAGCGCTTGGCCGATCTCGTTCAGCCGGGTTTGGAAGCGATCGACGTACTCGTGCATCCCTTGCTGGACGACGTCGTCCACCGCGGTGTAGTCCATCTCCGTGCGGAGGCGGCCGGCCAGTTGCTCGCTCCGGCAGCTGAACGTGCCGGGTCGGCTGCCGGTGATCTCCCCGATGGAGTCTTGCACACGCATCAGGCTAAACCGCATCGATCTGGGGAATTCCCGGTCGAGAAGGAGGAAACCTGCCACCCGCTCGGGGGTGATCCGCCCGTGGGCACGCCGGTACATCGTCAGGGCACTGGCCGATTGCAGCAGGGCGCTCCAGCGGACCACGTCGAGCGTCGATCCGACATCGGTCACGGCGGGGAGCAGGTGGTAGTACTGGACATCGAGGATCCGAGAGGTCTTATCGGCCCGCTCCAGCAGCCGGCCGATGCGCGAGAAGTGCCAGCCGTCGTTGTGCGACATGGTCGCTTCGGTCGTGCCGATCACCGAGTGGCTGGCGCGTTTGACCTGGTCGCAGAACTGGTTGGGCTCGGCCAAGAACTGGGGGTTCTTTGCCGCCGACTGGACCATCAGGTGGAACTTGTTGATCTCCTCCCACATCGGCCCGGTGATCGACTCGCGCACGCCGCGGGCGTTCTCGCGGGCGTTGGCCACGCAGGAGAGGATCGAGTTCGGGTTCTTCGGGTCGAAGGAAAGGAAGCGGAGCACGGCGTCGCGGCGCGGCTCGCCGTACAGCTTCTTGTAGGCCTGGTGATCACCGGTCGTGTAGACCAGGGGCGCCCACTGCTCGCTGAGGTCGCCCCCCTCGCCGAGTGTGAGGTTATCGTTCACGTCGAGGAAGCGGGCGACATTCTCGGCTCGCTCGAGGTAGCGACTCATCCAGTAGATCGACTCGGCAACGCGGCTCAGCATGGGGAGGCCTCGCCGTTGGCCGAGGAACGCAGCACCCAGGTGTCTTTGCTTCCGCCGCCCTGCGAGGAGTTGACGATCATCGAGTCGCGTTCGAGCGCGACGCGGGTCAGCCCGCCAGGCATCACGTAGACTTCCTTGCCAGATAGGACGAAGGGGCGCAGATCGACGTGCCGGGGCTCAAGGGCTTCGCCTGTCAGCGTCGGCGCCGTGGAGAGTTCGAGCATCGGTTGGGCGATGTACTCGCGGGGGTTCGCCCGGATGCGATCGGCCACCTCGGCCAGTTCCGCCTCGGTTGCCCGTGGACCGAGAACGATCCCGTAGCCGCCCGATTCGTTGGTCGGCTTGAGAACGAGGTCCTTCAGGTTGGCGAGCACGTGCTCGCGTTGCTGATCGTCCCAGCAAGTGTAGGTCGGAACATTCGCGAGGATGGGGTCCTCGCTCAGGTAGTAGCGTATGATCTCGGGCACGAAAGCGTAGACCGCCTTATCGTCCGCGACGCCGGTGCCCGGAGCGTTGGCCAGCGTCACGTTTCCGGCTCGGCAGGCCCGCATGACGCCCGGCACGCCAAGGACCGAGTCTTCGCGGAAACACTCGGGGTCGAGGAAGTCGTCGTCGATCCGGCGGTAGATCACGTCGACGCGACGAAGGCCGCGTGTCGTCCGCATGTAGACGACGTCGTCGATGACCGTCAGGTCAACGCCTTGCACCAACTCCACGCCCATCTGCTGTGCGAGGAAGGTGTGCTCGAAGTACGCCGAGTTGTAGACGCCGGGCGTGAGCACAACGGCCAGGGGGGTGTCGGCGTGCTGCGGGGCGCAGTCGAGGAGCGTTTGCAGCAATCGCTCCGGGTACTGATCGACGGGCGTTACGGCCATGCCCTGGAAGACGGTCGAGAACGTCCGCTTCATGATCTCACGGTTCTCGAGCACGTAGGACACCCCCGAGGGGCACCGCAGGTTGTCCTCGAGCACGTAGAAGAGCCCGTCCCGATCGCGGACCAGATCGACACCGCTGATATGGCACCACGCCTTATGGGTCGGGCTGAAGCCTCGCAACTCGGGGCGGAACGACGAGGCGCTCTCGATCAACTCCCGCGGGACGACCCCATCGTCGAGGATCCGCTGCTCGTTGTAGAGGTCGTCGATGAAGAGGTTCAGGGCGGTCACCCGCTGCCGCAACCCCGCTTCGACGCTCTCCCACTCGTGGCCATCGACGATCCGAGGGAGCACATCGAACGGCCAGACCTTCTCCATCCCAGCCTCGTGGCCGTAGACGTTGAAGGTGATCCCCATGTTGTTCAGGTGCGCCTCCGCAGCGACCTGCCGGTTGCGGAGTTCCTCAACCGGCACCCCCTGCAAGCGATCGACGAATGCCCGGCACGTCACGCGAGGGAGGCCCTCCGGTGAGAACATCTCGTCGTAAGCAGTTGGCAGGTACATCATGGACGAAGAATGAAAGGCTGAGAGCAAAAAGCACGCATGCCGTGCTGGGATGTTAGGCACGGAGCACGAAGCAGTTGGAAACCCTGCTAGAACCGCCACGTCTTAGCAATCGGAGTTGCTTCCCAGGCTAACGCTACAAGTGGAGCAAACCCTGTGCCAGTTCGTGCTGCTCGCAAACCTAAGGGGACAACCTGGGGGAAACTATCCATGGTATGGCATCGATGCCATGACCGCGATCTAGACCCCTAAGGGACCTCATCTCTGATTTATCGCCGACGAGCCTGTCGAGGTAAGTCCACCCGCTAATTCAGGTCCAAGCATCGCGATCTGCCAACGATGATTCCCTGCTGCCAGGTGAAAGCCTCGGATTCAAACCAACCGGCTCTTTTTCTCTTTCGGAGCAGATCGACCCAATGAGTGCATGGGGTCATTGCTTTAGGGTGGCCGAACGCAGGGCGGTCACCAGGCGAGTTGGGATGCCGCTCTTTCTGAGGCGACATTCCCAGACGATCCAGACGGAGTAGCCAGCTGCGCGCAGCTGGCGAGTGACTCGGCGGTCGCGTCGGCGGTTGCGTTGGACCTTGGCGAGCCAGTAGTCGCGGTTGGTCTTGGGGACGCGGGCGCCACGCGGGCAGTCGTGGCCGTGCCACCAGCAGCCGTGGACGAAGATCGCCAGCGGGGTTGGGGCGGAAGGGATCACGAAGTCGGGCCGACCGGGGAGCCCCGCCACGTCGCGTTGGAAGTCGATCCCCAGTTCTTCCAAGAGGCTTGCGACACGCCGCTCGGGGGCCGTGTCTCGGCTCTTGACCGCGGCCATCGTGCGGCTGCGTTGTGGGTCGGTCACGCGTCTCCCTCCTGGCGACGATTGGTTGGCGGTTAGTTTGACGCCGGCGCCTCGATGCCGAACGCCTCCGCCCAGCTTTCGCAGAGCGCATCGACCGATTCAGAGGGCCCTGTCATGACCGTGTCGCCGACGATCTGCGAGGGCAGACCGAACCGCCCCTGCCGGCCGAGCGCCCCGGCGAGTTCGACATACTGCTTGACCTTCGCCGCGAGGTGGCCGTCGGCGTCACGCAAGGCGATGCTGAGATCGTCGCCATCGACGCGTTCACGCGCCGCGATCAGCGACGAGGTGCGGCTTGGGATCGTGTCGTCCTCAAGCATCCATTCGTGGAAGGCCTCGAAGCCCTCCGGGTCGAGTTCGGAGACCGCCATCGAGAGCTTGGCCGCGTAGCAGGCGCCGGCCGATTTCTTCTTCGCCTTCCGCACATACGGGTTGCAAAGGATCTCCCCCGGCACGGGCATGATCACCACGCCGATCTGGCCGCGGTAGCGCTGCACCGCCTCGTGCAGCTTGTCGTGGAACTCGCGGCAGTGTGGGCACGCGTAGTCCATCAACTCAACGACCAGATGCGGCGCCTCGGGCGAGCCGAGCACGGCGTGGTCGTAGGCGTCGATTTTCAGCTGGCCCCGCAGCAGGCTGAGGGGACGCGAGCCGTTGGGCTTTCGTCGGGGTGGGGTGTCCGCCTGGCTGTCGGGAAGCACGCTTGGCTGAGTTGCTTGCGAAGCCTCCTCAGCGGGCGTCACCGGCTGGGCTGCCGGCCCTTCGAAGTTGAACTCGGTGTCGAGCTCGGCCTCGTAAGTGATGACGGTCGAGGGGGCCCAGACCGTTTGACCGATTACCAAGGTGAGGACGCCGACCACGCCGGCAATCGTAGGCAAGCCGAGCGCCGGCGTCACCGCGGTGGCCTCGATCGGGTCGTCGCCCGTCAGGCCGATGGCCATTGGCGCGGCGGTCTGGTCGCTTTGTCCCAAACGCCACACGACGGCCGCGATCGCCATCACGAGTCCGCTGGCGTGCGTCGCGACGCAGTAGAGGCAGAACGACTCGAGACGCGTCGCTTGGATAATCGTGAACCAGAGGCCGGCTCCGATCGCCAGCGGGGTCGCGAACTCGAGCAGCCGCCAGCCGAGGCTCCCCGCCCCGCCCCGACGGCCCGCTAGCAGCGAGCCGACCAACGCGGCCAAGTAGCAGAGCACCCCCCCGGCGGCGACCGGCGCCCCGAGCAGCTTGGCCCAGGGGCTCGCGAGGGCGGCTTCGCAGTCGAACGCGGCCCAGTCGCAACCGATCGCGGTGGCGGTGGTGGCGCTGATCGCTAGCAAGTAGCAAGAGAGCGCCAGCGAGACCGCGGCGGCGAGTCGGGTGATCCAGGGAGCGAGGAGCGGCATCGGGAGTAATCAGTCAGTAGAGGGCTTGCGGCTTCACTCCCAGTATAGGGTCGCAAGCGGCGCCGGCGCCCGCCCCGCGTCCCCGCCCGTTTTGCCTAAACCGAACGGCCCGGACAACCGATAGAACCCTAAGCGTTCTGCTGATTCCGTTCATCCCTCTTAGCAAGTCGATCAGGCCGTCCCCGATGAACATGCATCCGAAGGTCCGCCCCCTCTGGCAACGCCTGCCGATCTGTGGAGCTCTGGCCGGACTGCGGGCCTACCAAGCGATGGGCCTTCCGACGGGCATCCTGCCCCGCGACATCAAGGCGATCGTGCGGAACTGGGACCCCCGCATGTTCAACAAGCTGATCGGCTCGGGTCTCACTGAGGCGTACATCGATCAGCCCTGCGAGTTCAAGCAGCCCACCCGCATCGAGTCCAAGGCGGATGTCGCTCCTGAGCACCGGCTCAGCCATGACCAGCTCCGCTCGTTCTACAAGAACGGCTTTGTCGGTCCGATCGATGTGTTCACGCCCGAGCAGATGCGTGACTTCAAGAAGGACCTGCTGGCGATCGAGGAGACGCCGTCGAAGACTTACGGCTTCGTCACGCCGCGTGACCGCCATCTCGAGATGCCGCGGATGTGGAACTACCTCAAATCGGCCGGCGTGACCGACCGCATCGCGCAACTGTTGGGCCCGGACTTGCTCTGTTGGCGTTCGCAGGTCTTCTACAAGGGACCCGGTTCGCCCGCCATCCAGTGGCACCAGGCGAGCACGTTCATGGTCGAGGACTACCAAGACCCGGCGGTCTTCCCGGAGGATCGGGACGAGCTGTTTCAGATCACCGCCTGGATCGCGGTGGACGACTCGCACAGCGAGAACGGCTGCCTCCGCTTCGCTGCGGGGACGCACGATCGCATCCGCCCGATCTTGTTCGGCGGCGAGGAGGGCTTCTACCACGCCCAGTTCCGCCTGGACTTCGACGAGAAGGACCACGAGGTCGTCGAAGTCCCGTGCCGCGCGGGCCAGATGATCCTCTTCACCGAGCGATGCATTCACGGCTCGGCGCCGAACCGGACCGACCGTCACCGCTTGGCGTTCAACCTCCGGGCGATCCCGACCAGCGTTCCGGTTTACCCGGGCAAGAAGTACTACCGATCGGTCTACAACGGCGGCAAGTACCACCTCGATAAGTGGGGCGTCTCGGTTCTCCGGGGCGAAGACCGTTACCAACACAGCCGTACGATCGCCGCCGAGTCGCTCGAGCGGGGCGAAGCCAAGCACGCGGTCCGTCAGGCCGCCTAACCCGATCGGATCGGATGCGACCGCTAGCCGGCAAAACGGCGCTCGTCACCGGCGCCGCCCGTGGCATCGGGCGGGCGATCGCTCTGCGGTTGGCCGATCGAGGGATGCGGCTGGCGCTCGCCGATCGCGACTTGCTCGGCCTCGCCGGCACGCGGCGGGATCTGGAGCGGCTTGGTTGTGAGACGCACACGCACCCGTGCGATCTGACGGACCCCGAGCAAGTCGAGCAGCTGATTGACGAGCTGCACGACCGTTGGGCGGGCGTCGATCTGCTGGTCAACAACGCCGGTGTCGCCCACTATGGACCGACGCACGAGATGACGGCCGAGAAGACCGAGGCGTTGTTGGCGGTGAACTTCACGGCGCCGATCCGGCTGACGCAGGGCCTGCTGCCCGCGATGCTCGCCCGCCCCGAGGCGCACGTTCTGAATGTGTGCAGCATCCTCGGCCTCACGCCGATGCCACGCGTCGCCGCCTACTGCGCGACGAAGCACGCCTTGGTCGGGTTCAGCGAGTCGATCCGCGCCGAGTACGGACGCCAGGGTCTGGGCGTCACGACACTCTGCCCCGGTTTCGTCCGCACCGAACTGCTCACCGAGGCGGGCGACGCGGACGCCATGCGCCCCCCCCCTGCCCCGGTCTGCGTCACGGTCGACCGGGTCGCCGATGCGGCGGTGCGGGGCGTAGAACGCAACCGCAGGCGTGTCGTGGTCGATCCTGTCGGGCGTTTCGTACGCGGCGCGATGCGAATCGCTCCGGGCTTCTTTGACTGGATGCACTCGCTCGGGCGCACGCGTCGCATCGCCAAGAAACGAGCCGAGATCGCCGCCCTTCACGCCGATCCGGAAGAGGCCGTGCGTTTGAAGCTGGGGCTGGAGGCGACCCCGAGCGAGGTGCTGGAACGCCCGCGCCTGGCGGCTTAGGCCCTGTGGTGCCGGCGGCGGACACGCCGCCGCGGACGCCGGGCTTCGGCGCCACCGGTCCAACGGTAGCCGTACTCGGTGGCGAACCACTCGGCGAACCGCTCGCGATCCGTATAGCTGGTGTTCCGCTCGTCGAGCAGGTGCCCCAGCTCGTGGATCAGGATGTTGTTGAGGTAGAAGTCCTTGATCGCGCGCACGGTCCAGTGCAGCGTCCACGCGCCCCCCTCCTCCTCGCGCCAGTGACCGCCGAACATGCGGGTCTCGTTGTAGATGTCGGGCGAAGGAGCACGGCCGAAGTGCTCGGTTAGCGACTCGTCGATCGGATAGAGGTAGAGCGCCGGGCCCCACTGCATGCCGTAGCAGGGAAGCGATTGTTTCTTGCGGGTCATGCGGCTGAACTGCACGACTTCTAAGTCCCGGAGAAACGTTTCAGGCAGCTTATCGAGCCGCTGGCGGACTTCGCTCGGCTTCAGGACGTGCCGATAGCCCTCGCCGGCGGGCTGGACGAGGACCTCGTAGCCCTCGATCTCTTCGGAAGGCTCGTGCCAATCCTCGGGAGGCGAGAAGGGCAACGCCACGTTGCGCGGCGCCACGCCACGGCGCGACTTGGGCGTTGAACCGAGCGATTGCCGTGCCGAAACGGCCGAGTTCCGACGCCGAGCTTGGCGTGCCTGCGACTTCCCGTAGTAATCGCGTCGTGCGGGGCGTGTGGACATGGCGATCTATCGTTGGTTGATGCTGCGAAGATGTCGGTCGCCGAGTGCTACTCGGCCCCTCCATGGCTTGGCGATGCGTTGCGAGGCAACGCTCTGAGTCGTCTCCATCACGGACGGTCGTGGCTCACCCCAGCGGTCAACACTCCTGGAGGACTGCGGGCTTTAGGCGAGGCTGTATCTCATGCTACGCAGCCGAGAAACAACGGATCAAATCGACATAAGGTGTTGATGTGTAGTGGCTTGCGCTGTATTCGTGGTGGCGGGGGCAGGGCTCTTGTGGGAGTCATGCGCTGCCAAACGGCACACCGCAGAGCGACTTGCCGAGCGGCCTCGAGCCGCAAACCGAGGAGGTGGACCGGGTTAGCCGATCGGGCCGTGACGGAAGCCTCTCGGCTCGTAATGTCCCCCCTGGATGGGCCATACGGCAAAACGCAGCAACATCAGCGAGAAAGTCGGGATGAGTGATCCGCCAAACCGCCAGGATGCCCCCCCTACGGGTGGTTTTTCAGCGGCCGGTGGGCCGGTTGCCGGCGGGGCAGCCCTCGGCGTCTTCGCCAAGCACTGGACCCCCGGGATGACTAAGACGCGTCTGGCCGCGAGTATCGGCCCCGAGCGGGCTGCGGCCGTGTCGCGGGCCTTTGTTGAGACAACGCTTGATCGGCTCGCTTGGCTCGTTGACGGCGTGTCCGAGCGAACGGTCGTCTTTACTCCGGCTGCCCATGCGGCATCTTTCACATCGTTAACGGCGATAGGCACCGGGAGCTGGCGTGCCACACCGCAGGGTGATGGGGATCTGGGCGAGCGGATGCGCGGCTACTTCATCGATGCACTGGGGCAATCGCCGTGCGCCCTGCTGGTTGGCTCCGACAGCCCGCACCTGCCGGTCGAAGCAGTCGCTGCGGCGATTGGATGGCTAAACGAGCCGGACGCCGACAGGCGCCTGGTCCTTGGACCGTCCGAGGACGGTGGCTACTGGCTGATCGGTGTGCGGGGTGAGCTCCCGCCGGTCTTCGACCGGATGCCCTGGAGCAACGAGCGGTTGCTCGAACAGACACTCCTGCGGCTAGGGGAGGCGGGGTGGCGCGAGGGGCGGGATTATCGCCTCGTTGATCCTTGGTACGATGTGGACGAAGCGGATGACCTGAAGCGGATGCGCCGCGAGCTGCGTGGCGAAGACGATGCTCTAAACCGCTTGGCCGATCGCCTGGACGAGCTGCTCGGCTCGAACGACGACCCCTGAAAGCCCGATAAGATGACCCCTAACCCCGATGTCTTGGTGATCGGTGGCGGGGTGATCGGTCTCTCGGTCGCCTATCAACTCAGCCGTGATGGCTTGCGGGTCACCCTGATCGATCGGGGGCAGCCAGGCCGCGAGGCTTCGTGGGCCGGCGCCGGGATCCTTCCGCCCGCCTCGTGGTACGTCGATCACCCGGCGCTCGACCGGCTGGCGATCGCCGCCACGCGCGAGCAAGCGGAGTGGTCGGCGAGACTGAGCGAGCAGACCGGCCTAGACGATGAGTACTGGCCCTGCGGAGCGATCTACCAGGCCACGCCCGAGAACGCGGGCCGGCTTGCCGCCACGTTTGAGCGATGGCGGAACCAGGGCGTCGAGGTGAGTCGGGACGCCAACGGCTGGGTTGTTCCGGGAGAAGCACAGGTCCGCAACCCACGGCGTTTGCAAGCGTTGGTCGCCGGTTGCCGCCATCACGGCGTTCGCATCGTTCCCGCCGCCGAGGTCACCGGTCTGGTGCGTACGGGCGAGGAGATCCATCGAGTCGATACGCCCGCGGGTGAGTTCTCCGCGGGCGCCTATTGCCTAACGGCCGGGTGCTGGACGCCCGGGCTGGCGCGGCTCGCCGCCTCCTCGGCGCCCGGCAAGCCGGTCCGCGGCCAGATGTTGCTGCTCCGACCCGAGGAACCAACGCTCGATCGCATCGTGCATCGCTACCCGCACTACGCCGTGCCGCGGCGCGACGGGCGTGTGTTGATCGGGGCGACGGTTGAAGAAGCCGGCTTCGCCAAAGAGACGACCGCCGAGGCGAGGGCCCATCTGCTTCAAGCCGCCGCTCAAATCGACGCCCGTCTGGGCGAGGCGCCGATCGAGGCCCACTGGTCGGGCCTGCGGCCCGCTTCGGCGGATCGCCTCCCGCAGATCGGGCGTTTGCCCGGACTCCAGAACGCGTGGGTGGCGAGCGGCCACCATCGCAGCGGGCTGCAACTCGCCCCGCCGACGGCCAGGTTGATCAGCTGCCTGATCCGCGGCGAGGTGTGCGAGTTGCCCGCCGATCCTTTCGATCCGGCGAGGTTCGCTCCCCAGCCCGCGGCGGCGGGGTGATTCCGTTGGTTCGCGGCGTTGCGTGTGTTGGCTTATAGTCTTCTCGCTGGCGACTCTTTTCCACACCGCGATCCCGGAACGATCGATGTTCATCCCGATTCGACTCCTTGCGCTGTTCGCCTTCATTGGGGCGCCGCTCGTGGCGTCGGCCGCTGTGCGGCTGCCCTACGTCTTCACGCACCACATGGTGCTGCAGCGCGACATGCCCGCGCCCATCTGGGGAACCGCCGAGCCGGGGGAGAAGGTCACGGTCCGCTTCGACGGCCAGGAGCACGCGGCGACGGCCGACGCGTCGGGCAACTGGCGGGTGACCCTCGATCCGCTCTCGCCGGGCGCGCCCCGTGAGCTGGTGATCACAAGCGATCGGGCTGAGGGGCCGGTCGTCGTTGAGGAGGTGCTCGTCGGCGACGTCTGGATCTGCTCGGGGCAATCCAACATGCAGTGGGCTTTGAGGAACGCGAAGGACAGCGACCTGACGACGCTCACCGCCGATCGCCCCGAGATCCGGTTGCTGAAGGTCAACCAGCTCGGCTCGCCGACTCCGCTCGATGACATCGATCAACCTTGGGAGCTCTGCACCCCCGAGAGCGTGCAGGACTTCTCCGCGGTGGGGTACCACTTCGGGGTGCAATTGCAGGAGTCGCTCGGCGTGCCGATCGGCCTGATCCGCAACGCCTGGGGCGGGTCGGCGTGTGAGGCGTGGACGCCGCGGGAACGCCTCACGGAGAACGAGCTGTTCAAGCCTTACCTCGACCAGTGGCGCAAGACCGAGTCGCAGCACGACGAGGCCGCCCTCCGCGCCGAGTACGCCGAGCGGCTCGCCAAGTTCTACGAGAACCGCGCCGTCGCCTACGCGGCCCGGGAATCGTTACCCCGTGTACCGGGGCTGAAGAACCCGCTGTTCCAACAGCACCGCCCCGCCAACCTGTACAACGCCCGCGTGGCGCCGATCGCTCCTTTCGCCATCAAAGGGGTCATCTGGTACCAGGGCGAATCGAACGCGGGGCGTGCGTACGCGTACCGCGACCTCTTCCCGATGATGATCCAGTCTTGGCGGGATCATTGGGCGCAGGGTGACTTCCCCTTCTACTGGGTTCAGCTCGCCGACTTCAAGAAAGAGCGGCGTCTTGGATCCGAGGACTCTGAGTGGGCCGAGTTGCGTGAAGCCCAAACCATGACCCGCGACCGGCTGCCGAACGTCGGTGAGGCCGTGATCATCGACTTGGGCGAAGCCAACGATATCCACCCCCGCAACAAGCGCGACGTCGGTCTGCGACTGGCACGGCTCGCGTTGGCGGAGACCTACGGACTGAAGATCAAGGGCCGCAGCGCCCGGTTCGACCGCGTCGAGTTCGCCGACGGCAAAGCGGTCGTTTCGTTCCGCGACGTCGGGGGCGGGCTGAAGACCTTCGACGGCGTGGCGCCGGCGGGCTTCGCCCTCGCGGGAGAGGACCGGGTCTTTCACCCGGCCGTGGCGAAGGTTGTCGATAAGGCGGGGGTCGAGCTCTCTTCGAGCGAAGTCCCTGTGCCGGTCGCCGTGCGCTACGCCTGGGCGTTCAACCCGGTCGTGAACCTGTACGACTCGGCCTGGTTGCCGGTCACGCCCTTCCGCACCGACGACTGGCCCGGAGTCACGCAGCCCAAGTAGTTGGGCGTGTTGGTCAGCCGAAGAGCCCCTTCTTCAAGAACGCCTTGCGCGCGGCCTCGACATCGGGGGCGATGTCGAACAGCTTGTCGAGACGCGTGATCTTGAAGACCTCGAGGATCTCCGGCGACACGCTCGCGAGCTTCATCTTCGCCTTGTAGCTCTTCACCTTCTTGTGGATGGCGACCAGCTTGCCGAGCATCGACGAGGACATGAACTGCACCTTCGAGAAGTCGAGCACGATGCGCGTGTCTTCCGAGGCGTC
Organism: Planctomycetes bacterium MalM25; assembly: GCA_007745835.1. Lineage (NCBI taxonomy): Bacteria > Pseudomonadati > Planctomycetota > Planctomycetes bacterium MalM25. The sequence continues at coordinate 2,943,652 of CP036424.1, read as the reverse complement.
GATCGCTTCGACCAGATCCTTCTCGACCTGCTGGATACGCCCCTCTTCGAGCAGTCGGGCGTCGTCGAGCTGGATGGTGAGGACGCCTTCGCGGCTGTTGGTGGTGATCGACATCGTGGAGCTACCTAGAAAGGAGTGTGAGGCGTTCGCAGTCTAACCGCCCGTCTGGGGGACCGCGAGCGTCTGGCCCGCCTACTTGTGCGGCGCTTTCACGCCGCAAGCGCTGGCGACGGCGCACGTCGAGCAGCCCCCCGAGGAGCCGCAGCCGTTCACGGCGTCTTCGGTGCCACAGCCGGGGCCGCACCCTTCTTCGACCGTCTGGGCGAACTGACCGAAGCGGGCCTCCGCGTCGTAGGCGTCGGCGAGCTCGGCAGAGATCGCCTCGCCCGCCGCGTCGGCCTCGCCCAGGAAGTAGAAGTAGAGCCCCCGTCCGTCGAACAGGTGCTCCACATCGAGCAGCACGGCCGACGACCCCCGTTCTTCCAACAGCCGCACGCAAGACTCGTAGGCCGCGTCGCGGTTCCGCCCGAGCCGCTCGGCGAGCAGGTCGTCCTGGGCGGTCATCCGCCGGAGGAGGTCGCCGTCGGCTTCGCCGCCGGGGGCGTCTCCCTCGTGAGCCATGACCTCGCCGATTTCGAGACCCCGCTCGGAGCGGACAATCACCCGCTGGCCCCGCGCGTAGCGGCCCGCGTCGGCGGCGCGGAAACGCCCGACGTGGCCCATCGCGCCGACTTGGATCAGGTAGTTCACGTGGCCAATGACTGGGGACAGCGGGGGAACCGGAGCTAACAGCATGACGCGGAAGTGAGTATCATGCCACCTTGCCCGCCGAGTTCCGATACCCGCTTAGAGACCGATCCGGATGCCGACCGAAGCCCCCTGCCCCACCGCCGCCGAACCGACCACCACCGGCGTCATCGATTGGTCGGCCCTCGCTGACCAGGTTCTGTCGGGCGAGGCCCTCACGGCGGACCAGGCGCGGGCCGTGCTGGCCTGCCCGGACGACGAGCTGCTCGCCCTGGTGGACGCCGCTTACCGGGTCCGGCGGGAGCATTTCGGCAAGCGGGTGCAGATGTACTTCCTGATGAACGCCAAGAGCGGCCTCTGCCCGGAGGATTGTTCGTACTGCTCCCAGTCGAAGGTCTCCGATGCGGAGATCCCCAAGTACAACCTGCTGAGCCGCGACAAGTTGCTTTCGGGCGCCAAGATGGCCGCGGAGAGCGGCGCCTGCACCTACTGCATTGTGATCTCCGCCCGCGGACCGAGCGAACGCGAAATCAAAGCGGTCGAGGAGATCGTGCCACAGATCAAGGCGGAGCACGACCTGAAGATCTGCGCCTGCCTCGGCCTGCTGACCGAGGACCACGCCGAGCGGCTCGCGGCGGCGGGGGTCGATCGGGTGAACCATAACCTGAACACCAGCAGCGGGTACTACGAGAAGATTTGCACGACCCACACGCACGCCGACCGCGTGGCGACGCTCGAGGCGGTCCGCGACGCCGGCATGGAGATGTGCTCCGGCGGCATCGTCGGCATGGGGGAGGAGCCTTCCGACGTGGTCGAGATGGCGCTGCAGCTCCGCGACCTGGGCGTCCACTCGATCCCGGTCAACTTCCTGAACTCGATCGAAGGGACCCCGCTCGGCGTTCAGGAGGACCTCGACCCGCGGTACTGCCTGAAGGTGCTAGCGATGTTCCGCCTCACCAACCCGGATCGCGAGATCCGCATCGCGGGCGGACGCGAGCTGCACTTGCGCAGCTTGCAAGCGATGGGGCTCTACTTGGCGAACTCGATCTTCGTCGGCGATTACCTGACGACCGAGGGCCAGGCGCCGCAGGCCGACTACGACATGATCGCCGATCTCGGTTTCGAGCCCGTTCTCACGGAAGAGTCGACCTGCTAGCAGTCGGTCGACTGGCGGCTCATCCCGCGAGCCCCCTCGGCGCCCAGAGCGCCCGCTTTCACTAACCGGAAGATTCATAGCTTCCGGCTCAACCCGTGTCGGCCTTCGATCCGATACGACGAGAGAGGAAGGATTCATCCTAGGCGTGCCGACGCGCGGACGCGTTCGGGCACGCTATCACGCAGGGAATGCGTTGGCATGAAGCGGTCGTCAGGGCTTATCACGCTTGTCATCACTCTGGTCGCTTGCCCGCTGTTGGCGGAAGAGCCCGGTTCGCCCCGGCAGTCGCTTGCCGACAGGATCGGAGCACTCCGCCAGGGGTGGTCGTTCAGCACCGATCGTCCCGAGCCCGAGGCCGAGGCCTCGCCGACGGTCCCGCCCCAGCGCATTGCGCAACGGACCTCCCCGGTGACCGTTAGTGACACACCGCGCGCCTTCCCCCGGGTGAACCCTCGGGAGCTCTTGCCGCGCAACTGGTTTGGCGTTGGGGGCCAAGCAAGCCAAGGCGACGCCGTCACGCCCGCTCCGGTGAGCGAGAAGGCGATCTCCTCCAACGGCTCGGTTGGCTCTGCCCGAGCCCGATTGCTCCGAGACATGCGCCGCAGCCCGGCGTCCGGAGTTGCGCCCGCCGAGCCGGCGCCACGCGTAGCCATGCGTCCGCAGCCACGAGCCGGCAGCGCGCTGTCGCCCGGCGCTCCGCAAGTGAAAGAATCAACCACGGCCCAGGACCGCGTCGCCAAGACGATCGCCGCCGAGGTAGCCGAGGTGATGGCCAACGAAGCGATGGCCGACGAGGCCGCCACAGAAGCCGTTCCGGTTGCGGAAGAGTCGACCGAACCGCAGGTCGCCGAGGCCGTGGAAGCCGCCCCGATCGACGTGATCGCCGAGGGAGAGTCGCTGTTCACGGAAGAGGAGAATCGAGAGAGCCTCCTGCCGTTCGGCGTGATCGAAGGGACGACCCCCACCGAGTCCGCCGATGAGCCCGCCGCGCTGGCCGCCAGCGAAGGGGCGGAGCCCCAGGAGCAGCGCTCGCAGGAGCAGAGCGTTGCGGAGTCCGACGCCGGCCGCGTGAGTGTCGCCGCCCGCCCTCAGGAGACGGCCAAGCTGCCGTTGTTCATTGGCGGCCGTTACAGCCAGCTCGACGAGGGATCGACCGTCGAGCCGACCTCGCCGGTTGAGCCGGAGTACTCCGAGGAGAACGCCGCCGCCGAGTCGGCCTTCGCCGCCCGCCCCACCGTAACGACGCGTGTTGAAGCGGAGCCGGCGCAGGAAGCCGACGACCTGCTGCTCACCCACCAGATGCCGGTGCTGGTCTCGAAGGTCATGGGGCCGCGAACGATCGTTGTCGGGCGCGAGGTGAACTACCGTGTGCTGCTCGCCAACCGGGGCGATGTCGCGGCCGATCAGGTGGTGACTCGCGTCGAAGTTCCACAAGGGGCCGAGGTCGTTGCCGTGAAGGCCGCCACGGGCTTGGTGAAACGGGACGACGACCACGCCGAAGGGGGACAGATCACATGGCGAGCCGACCGTTTGGCAGCCGGCCAGGTCATCGATCTCAATCTGAAGCTGATCGCCCGCACGGGGCGTCCGATCGAGCTGGGCGTCGTCCACTCACACAAGCCAGTCGACGGGCGCACGCTTGTTGAGGTGCAAGAGCCGAAGCTCGCGTTGCAGCTGGTTGGCCCCGAGGAGGTCCTCTTCGGCAAGCCCCAGTCGTTCCGCCTCACGATCTCGAACCCGGGCACCGGCGTCGCGGAGCGGGTCAAGCTGCACCTGACCCCGCCCGGCGGCGAGGCCCAGCGACAGACAAGCCACGATTTCGGATCGATTGGCGCCGGCGAAGAGCGGACCGTCGAGATCGAGCTGACCGCTCGCGAGGCGGGCGAGTTGGCCGTCAACGCCTCGGCCACGGCCGAAGGCGAGGTGTCGGCCGAGGTCAGCAAGCAGGTCTTCTGCCGCAAGCCGGAGCTCGTCGTCGATTGGCGTGGCCCCGAGGATCGTTATGCCGGTTCGCCGGCGGTCTACTACTTCCGCGTACGGAACCCGGGCACCGCGGTCGCTCCGGGCGTGGTGCTCAACGTTGAGTTGCCCGCCGGTTTCGAGGTGACGCCCACCGCCGGCACACCCGCTGCCGCCGATGGCAAGCTCGCCTTCCGAGCCGGCGCCCTGCGTCCCGGCGACGACAAGTTCTTCGAGCTCCGCGGCGTGCTCCGCGAGGCGGGGACGAAGCAGATCACGCTCCGCGCGGCCGCCTCGGACGAGACCCGCTCGGCGCCGGTCACCGCCACCACGGAGGTGGTCGCCCTGGCCGACCTGAAGCTCGATGTGCTCGACCCGAAGGGTCCGATCGCAACCGATCAGGAGGTTGAGTACGAGATCCGGGTCACGAACCGCGGCTCCAGCGACGCCCACGACGTCGGCGTCGTCGCCCTCTTCTCCGCGGGCATCGACCCGCACCACGTCGAGGGAGGCGAAGGCCAGATGCACGACGGTCGCGTCGCGTTCGACAAGATCGAGCACCTCGGGCCGGGTGAGCAGAAGGTGTTCACCATCCACGCCCGCGCCCACGAAGAGGGGACGCACCGGTTCCGAGCCGAGGTGCTCTGCCGCGACCTTGAGATCAAGCTGGTGGCCGAGGAGATGACCCGCTTCTTCGAGGATGAAGCGATCAACGTCGCCGCCGAGGGCTACCCGTCGGGCAGCGTGAACTCACGCTACCCGCGTTGAGCGATCGAGCCGATCACTCGGCTCCACCGTATCGACGCGTGTAGATTTCGTGGTTGACGTGCTTGACGGCTTCGACCAACGGCCAGTACGGGATGTCCGTCACGGAGACGATACCCGTGTTGTAGTTCTCGCCGTCGTAGGCGCGGCCGGTGATCGGGCCGTCCATGTACTGGAACATGTGGGCGCCGATCAGGTACGGGTTGTCGAGCACCGTGTGCATGTACTCGATGTACTTGCGGCCCCGGTCCTGCTGGTCCGCTGCGACGACGACCCCCGGGTGGAAGTGGCCGCGGTCGGTGGCGCCGAAGCTGAACTCGCCGATCAGCGTCGGCCGGTCCACCTCGGGGAGCACCTCCCAGTGGCTGTCGATGACGCCGTCCTCGTAGAGATTGAACGAGAGGACATCGGATTCTTCAGCGGCGGCGCGGACGATCTCGGTCGGGCGGCCCCAGTCGGCCATCCGGGCGCCGAGGTAGAGGTGGTTGGGAAGCACCGACTTGGTCGCCCTGCGGATCGTGCCGAAGTACTGCTTGCCGTAGGCGTACAGCAGATCGGAGTAGTCGCGGCGTTGCTCCGGCGTTGTGAAGTGCTGGTCCACGCCTGCGGCGAAAGCTTCCCAGGAAGCGATCTCCGTTCTCCATGCCTCGTTGAGCGCTCCGATCTCTCCATACTTCACCTTGAGGATCTTCGTGAAGGCCGCCTTGCACGGGGCCTCCTTGGCGTCGAGCTCCAGGGTGTTGGTCACCAAGCCGAAGTACATCTTGTCCGACTCGGGTCGCCCGAAGCTCTGCTCGTTGTCGTAGAAGATACCGATGCACCACGGGCTCTTCTCGATCTGCCCGGCGACAAACTCGGCCGACACCAGGGCCCGCTCGTAGAAGACCGGATCGTAGGGATCAGGGAGCGGGTGCCAGAAATCGAACGCGCTCTCGAGCGTCTTGAAGTCGCCGTTGATGTCGGCGAAGGCGAAGAACGGGATGCGACGGTTCTTGTAGTACCCGTCTTCGACCCAGTTGCCGAAGGACGTGTAGCCCCAGTCGATCATCCGTTTGATCGTCGCCTCTCGCCAGGCGCTCATGTAGTCGTCGCCGTATCGACGCTCGAGGTTGGCGCTGTAGAAGCTGTACGACTCGCCCCGCTTGACCGGCCCGGACTGCACCGTGCGGCGGTAGCCGTAGTGTTTGCCCATTGGGTCGTCGTACCCTGGCAGCCAGCTGAACAGGTCGGCCCGCAGTTTGCTGGCCAGCCGCCGGCTGGGGACCGCCTCGTCGGGAACGCGGTTGAGAGGCTGATCGTCTTCGGAGACGATCTCGTTGGCGTCGCGCTCGGGGATCAGGTCGTGATCGAAGTCGTAGCCGGTGACCGTCGACGAGTTGGAGAGCCGGATGATGTCGATCCCGGTTGTGAAGAAGAGTCGCCCCTCCGGATCGACCAACCACCACTTGCCATCGACCTTCTCCGTGCGAAAAAACCCGGTCGCCTCGAGCTGTGGACCCTCGGCCCAGCCGTGGTACTTCGTACGCCCCGGCCACGGCTCGCCCGACAGCGAAGCGAGCTCCTCGTCCGCTAACTCCTTGAGGTGCTCCTCGGAACGGACCTTTGACGGGTAATCGACTTTCGTGTTCTGGCCGAACCGATCGACCAAGTTGGACATGCAGTTCGCGTCCATCTCCGGGTTCGGGCGGAGCCGGAGGTTATCGACGGTGAAGTAGCGGTCCGAGAGGTTGCCCGACACGTTGAAGCTGATCGCAACGATCCCCGAGAGGTCGAGCGACTTCTTGCCCCAAAGCGAGTAGACCTGGCGGTCCTCCGATTCCCAGGTCGGCGGGTTGGAACGCATGCCCGAGACGAAGTTGAACTCGTTGATCGGCGTGCCGTCGGGGTGCGTCTGGTCGTGGCCGTCCATCTTGGCGTAAACGGTTGTCGCCCCGCCGACCGGGATGACGAACACGCGCGTGTAGGCGTCGCCGTTCTTGTCGCTCATGATCAGATCGATCTGAACCGACTCGTCCCCGTGATTCGAAACGTCGAAGGCGACGTGGAAGTCGCTGTAGGCGCTCCAGTCCCACGGCGTGTCGGGTCGGAAGGCGACCGAGGCGACCCAGTGCTCCTTCGAGTGCAACCGCACATCGAGCGCCTTGCCGGCTTCGCCCGGCTCGCGACTGGGGACGACCTCGACCGTGGCGTTGCTCGCTTTCACGAAACTCGGCGTCTTCCCGTCATCGAAATCAGCGAGCATCACTTCGCTCGCTAAGGGGGAGCTCGCCGACACGAGAGCGCCTTCCAGGGTTAGGGTGGCGAGCAACAGCGACGCGAGGCACGAGGGCTTCATCGAGTTATCCAGAGAAGGATCGGCCGGGGTGAGGCATGAAGTTCCTGCGGCGATCGTTTGTCCGCCCCGTCGACGCATCCCGAGTGGAAGGGCGCCGCGCATCGCAGGATTAGAGGTCTATCCTAACGAGATGAATTGGGGGTTGTATGCAATTTGCCCCCTCGGACGACGTTTTTTCCCCATTTAGCCGGGGCATATCGGAGGGGATTACCACGAGCTCCCGGGCAGGCCCGGGCTAGCTCACGGCAACGACCAAGGAGGCCTGCTCATGCGACCGCCGCTCGTGGCCACTGATTTCACTTAGGTTAGCCGTTAGCGACCCTTCGATCGTCAGCAACGTCCGCAGTTCCTCGCCTGTGCCGGTGAGCAGCTCGATCACTTCATCGCAGTCGATACGCGCTTCGGCGACGATCTTGGCGACGTCATCAAAGATGGCCAGGAAGCCGGTCGCCGCGTGGATCGAAGCGATCTCGATGCGGCCGTTGAGCTGGGTGACCTGCATCTGGCCGATTTGCCCAATGAGGTCCTGCGCAGCGCTGCGCATGGTCTCGACATCACGGGTCAGTTGTCGAAGCGTCTCGAGGAGCGAGCGGCAGCGGCTGGCGAGCTCTTCCAGCAAGATCGCAAGGCTTTCATGCACGCCCGGGGCGTCCGCACTCTCGTCGCACAGCTCCGCCACGAACGCCTCGCAGACCTCGGCCTCGATCTGCGCGACCTCGACATCGAAGGCGACCCCGCGCGCGGTGTCGCAGACCGGCTTCATGAGCTGCATGATCGCGCCGATGAGGCGGTCCGCCTGCTTGGAACGCTCGCTGAGGTTCTTCGAGATCACCGAGAGGACCGCCCCCTCATCGCCCAGCCGCGACGCGGAGACGTGCGTGTTGAGCGCCAGGAAGCTCAGGGAGGGGCCGAGTTCTTCGAGCACCGCGTGCTTGTCGTTGAGGGTGTCGCTGAGCTGCTCGAACACATCCAGGCAATCGAAGACCTCGGCGAGCTGCCCGTTGAGGCTCTCGAGCACCCCGTGCAACGAGGCCAGCTCCCCGGTCGGGTCGCCTTCGTCCGACAGCGCCGGGTACGCCTGGGGCAGTTGGCTGCGCGCGTCGAGCTCCGCTCGCAACGCGGCGCGCATGAAGTCGTCGTAGCTGTCGAAGCCGAGCCCGCCGAGTTGCTCGGTCAGGTCGGCCAGCGACGCCTCGATCGCGGCCTGCTTGCCGCGGTCCTCCTCGACCGCCGACTCGATCTCGAGCGCGCGGGCGTAGGCGGAACGGACCGTGTCGAAGACGGGCGTGGACGGGTTGAGCCGCACGGACAAGTAGCCCTTGCGGCAGGGAGACACGACGGCCAGGACCCAGTAGTAACGCCCGTCCGCCGCCAGGTTCTTAACGTAGGCGGCGATCGTCTTGCCCGCTTCGAGGTAGTCCCAGAGCAGACGGAACACGCACCGCGGCACGTCGGGATGCCGGATCAGGTTGTGCGGCTTCCCGATCAACTCGTTCTCTTCGTACCCAGACACCCGCGTGAAGACCTGGTTGCCGAAACGGATGCGGCCCTTGGGGTCGGTCAGCGAGAAGAAGAGCTCGTGCGGCTCGAAGTGGCGGGGCTCATCGACGGGGGGGACGCGAGGCGTGATCATGGTGAGGCTGCGAAGCTATAGGTTGCCGGGGGGCATCGCTCTCCCGTGAGCGTGCCAGCCGGGTAAACCTACTTCGCTAACGACACCGCCCTACGCAGCGCTGTGGGAAGTCGAAGCCTCCGCTGAGCGCTTCAGTGGGATGACCTGCCTAACCGAATGCTCGCCTCTTGGTCTTTAAAGACCGCTAAAAGATCCCAAGCTGATCGCGGGCGTCCTCGGTCATCCGGTCGGGCGACCAGGGGGGGGTCATGACGACCTTCACCTCGACCTCGCCCACCCCCTCGAGCTTCTTGATGGCGTCGTTCGAGTTCGACACGAGCTGCGGTCCCGCGGGGCAGGCGGGGCTGGTCATTGTCATGTCGATCGCGACGTCCTCGGTCTCCGCCTCGCCTTCGGTGGGCGTGATCGTGACGTCGTAGATCAGTCCGAGATCGACAATGTTGACGAACAGCTCCGGGTCGATGACCTCTTTGAGCGCTTCGCGGACGGCGTCTTCGGTGAGGGGCATGATGGAGCTCCTAATAATCGCTATTCGCTGAGTCGGACGAAGACCTGGTCGCCCTCGACCTTGGTCTCGTGAACGCGCGTCGGCTTGGTGGCGGGCATGGTCAACGCGGCGCCCGTTCCGAGGGCGAACTTGGCGCCGTGACGCGGGCAGGCGATCGAGGGCGTCTGGTCCTCGCAGTCGAGCGGCCCATCACTGAGCGGCCCGCCGTCGTGTGTGCAGACGTCGTCGAGCGCATAGAAGCGCCCCGCTGCGTGGATCAATACGATCGCCTCGTCATCGACCTCGACAAGGGTCGATGAAGGGTCCGCAAACTCGCTGATCTGCCCAACCGATTCATAATCGCTCATTGGTTTGGCAAATCCTGCACGCGCTGGCCGATCGCTTCGCCGAGCGCCTCGCGGACGCTGTCGATCGTGATGCGGTCGAAGACCTGTTGGAAGAATCCGGTGACGATCATGCGGACCGCCTCTTGCCGGGTGTAGCCGCGGCTCATGGCGTAGTAGATCATCGTGTCGTCGACGCGGCCCGACGTGCTGCCGTGGGTGCAGCGGACGTCGTCCGCCTCGATCTCGAGGCCCGGGATCGAGTCGGCGCGGGCGTCCGAGGTGAGCATCAGGTTGTCGTTGCGCTGGTAGGCGTCGGTCCGCTGGCCCGCCTCGTCGACGCCGATCATGCCGCGCCAGACGGTGCGCGATTGGTCCTGCAGTGCGTTCTTGTAGAGCAGGTCGCTCCGGCAGTAGGGCGCCTCGTGGTGCTGGTGCGTGTTGTAGCAGAGGTGCTGCTTGCCCTCGGTGAACATGACGCCGTTGACCTGGGCCTCCGCGTCGGAGCCGGCCAACGCAACGCGCTGGTTGACCTTCGCCAGACGCGAGCCGAGCGCGCCGATCGTCCACTGGAGCTGCGCCTGCTTCCCGACGATCGCCTTCTGGTGTCCGAAGTGCCACGTGCGGTTGTTCCAGTTCTGCAGGTTCACGTAGCGGAGTTTCGCCCCCTTGCCGACGACGATCTCGATCGTGCCGTTGTGTAGTCCAGAAGTGGTCTCGTCGTCCGAATCGGTCTCCATGAGGAGCGTCGCTTCGGCGCCCTCCTCGAGCACGACGATCGTCTTGGAGAAGTCGCTCGCGCCCGCGCCGGCGAGGCGGGAGATGGCGTGCAGCGGCTTCTCGAGGTGGACGTTCTTCGGCACATAGAGCACGACGCCGCCCGTCCAGCAGGCGTCGTTGAGCATGGCGAAGCGGTCGTACGTGGGGCTCACCACTTCCTTGTCGAAAATCGCTTGGAGCGTCTCGCTGTGATCGACAACCGCTTGACTGAGCCCGCCGAAGATCACGCCCTTCGCGGCGAGGTCGTCGTCGAGCTGCGACACGATCGCCCGGCCGTTGACGCTCTCAATCCGGCCGCCCAGGTCCACGCCCTTGGCGAGCAGAGCTTCGCCCCCGGGCTGCGCGTTATCCGCCGGCGCCGGTGAGAACTTGTCGAGCTTGAAGAGGCGGATGTCGGTCCGCATCCACTCTTCGTCCTTGCTGGACGGCCAATTGGCAGACTCGAAGGCGTTCCAGGCGCGCTGGCGGCGCTCGGTGAGCCAGGCCGGCTCGTCGGAACGTTCAGCGATCAAGGCGCCGAAGTCGGCGGCTTCCGTACTCGTCATGACGATTCACTTCGTGCTAGCCCCGGATCAATGGCCCGGGGGGAATGGATGCGTGTGTGGAGCTAGAGAGGGAGCGTGCTCAGCCGACGCTGCCTTCCATCTGCAGCTCGATCAGCCGGTTCATCTCGACGGCGTACTCCATCGGCAGCTCTTTGACGAGCGGCTCGATGAAGCCCGACACGATCATCGAGCTCGCTTCGGCCTCGGTCAGGCCGCGGCTCATCAGGTAGAAGAGCTGCTCCTCGCCGATGCGGGAGACGGACGCCTCGTGCTCGATCTGCACGTCCTGCTCTTCGACTTCGATGTAGGGATAGGTGTCAGTGCGGCTCTCGGGGTCGAGGATGAGGGCGTCGCACACCACGTTGCTCTTGGCGCCGGTGGCGCCGTCCTCGACTTTGCAGAGGCCGCGGTAGCTGCCCCGCCCACCGTTCTTGCTGATGCTCTTGCTCACGATGCGGCTGCTCGTGTTGGGAGCGCAGTGGACGACCTTGGCGCCGGCGTCCTGGTGCTGGCCGGCACTGGCGAACGCGATCGAGAGGATCTCGCCCCGCGCGCCCGGCTCCATCATGTAGACCGCCGGGTACTTCATCGTGAGCTGCGAGCCGAGGTTGCCGTCGACCCATTCCATGAGGGCGTCCTGGTACGCGACGGCGCGCTTCGTCACCAAGTTGTAGATGTTGTTCGCCCAGTTCTGGATCGTCGTGTAGCGGGCGCGGCCGTTCTTCTTGACCACGACCTCAACCACCGCCGAGTGGAGGCTCTCGGTCGAGTACATCGGGGCCGTGCAGCCCTCGACGTAATGGATCGAGGCGCCTTCGTCGACGATGATGAGCGTCCGCTCGAACTGGCCCATGCTCTCCGCGTTGATGCGGAAGTAGGCCTGCAGAGGGAACTCGATGTGCACGCCGGGCGGCACGTAAATGAACGACCCGCCCGACCAGACGGCCGAGTTCAGCGCGGCGAACTTATTGTCTTCGGGCGGGATGATCGTGCCGAAGTACTCGCGGAGCAGCTCGGGGTGCTCCTTCACGGCCGTGTCGGTGTCCGTGAAGATGACGCCCTGCTTGGCGAGGTCCTCTTGGAGCGAGCCGTAAACGACCTCGCTCTCGAACTGCGCCTTCACGCCCGCGAGGAACTTACGCTCCGCTTCGGGGATGCCGAGCTTATCGAAGGTGTCCTTGATCTCCTGGGGGACGTCGTCCCAGGTCTTGCCTTGCCCTTCGGTCGGCTTGAGGTAGTAGTAGACCTCGTCGAAATCGATGCCGATGTCGCCGCCCCATTCGGGCATCGGCTTCGACTCGAAGATCTCGAGCGACTTCAGGCGGAAGTCGCGCATCCAGTCGGGCTCGCCCTTCATCTCGGAGATCTGCTCGACGACCTCGCGGCTCAGGCCCTTGCGCGCCTTGAACACGCCGGTGGTCGGCGTGACGAAGTCGTACTTGTTGATCTCCTGCGGGACGTCGTCGACGGGTTCGACGTCGCCGGCGGTTGGGATCGTGTCGGTGGCCATAGCTTCTTACTTATTCCTTTGCATCACGGAGCCACGGAGAGCACGGAGTTACATTCCCCGGCTTCTTTCTCGGTGCTCTCCGTGACTCCGTGGTTAATTCATTTAGTTGATAAAGCAGATGAACTAGACCGCGACGGCGTCGTCTTCTTGCATCTGCTGGTTGAGCTGGGCCGCTTCGGGGTAATCGGCACGGATGCGGTCGTAGCCCTCGTTGTGCAACTCGTGAGCGAGCTCGACGCCGCCCGTCTCGACGATGCGGCCGCCGAGGATCACGTGCGTGAAGTCGGGCGTGTTGCGCTCCAGCAGCTTGTCGTGGTGCGTGATGATCAGGGTGCCCATGGCGCCGTCTTGGGAGGCGTCGCCCGAGATCTCAGCGATCGACTCGCTCGCGAGCTTCACGGCGTCGACGTCGAGGCCGCTGTCGGTCTCGTCGAGGATCGCGAACTGGGGGCGGAGCATCGCCATCTGCAGGATCTCGGCCCGCTTCATTTCGCCGCCCGAGAAGCCGTCGTTCACGTACCGGCGAGCGAAGTCGGGATCCATCCGCAGGTGATCCATCTTCTCCTTGATCTCCTTGCGGAACTCCCGCATCGGGATCAGGTCCTCGCCCTCTTTCCGCTCCGGGTTGCGGACGTTCGACGTGGCGTGCCGCATGAAGTCGGCCAGCTTGACGCCGGGGATCGCCATAGGGCGTTGGAACGCCATGAACAGGCCCGCGCGGGCACGTTCGGAGGGATCCAGGTCGAGCACGTCGGTCGAATTGCCTTCGGCGTCGACCAGCTCGATCGTGCCCTCGGTCACTTCGTACGACGGGTGGCCCATCACGACGTTGCCCAGCGTGCTCTTGCCGCTGCCGTTGGGCCCCATCAGGGCGTGGGTTTCGCCTCGGTTGATCGTGAGGCTCACGCCGTTGAGGATCGGTTTGCCTTCAACGCTCGCGTGCAGGTTCGTGATCTTGAGGGTCTTCGACATGTCACTCAGAAAGGATGCGGCGTCGGGTTAACGCCAGGTGGGAAGCTGTCTAATGGGGGGGGCCGGCGATCTCGCCAACCGGTTGATTGGTTAGTTCGTTGAAGCCGCCGGTTCGGCGTCGGCCTTGCTCGGCTCGAACGAGCAGCAGCCGCCCCCGTCGAGTCGGCACTCGCTCAGGCGGACGCCCTGGCCGAGGACCTCGCTGATCATCACCTTCTCGACGGCGCAGATGCTGCGGTCTTGCTGGGCCAGCTGGGGGTAGGGGCAGGCCAGCATGGTGAGAACCGGCAAACCGCCCGACTCGTCCACATCGACCGGCACCTCGCGCTCGCCCATGAGCTTCACGAGCTCGCGCATCCGCTCGGCGAGATCCTCGCCGCCCATCTGATCGCTGTAACGACTCGCAAGCCGTTCGGCGACGCGCTTGATCAGCCCGACGCGGACGCTCGGCTCATCGATGCCGCGGATCTCCTGCCAGAGGATCTCCGCCAGGTCGTGGTAGTTGTCGCCCGAGGCTTCGAGGCCGCGATCGGTCAGCCGGTAGTCGTAGCTCGGACGGCCACGTCCGGTCCGTTTCTCCCCCTCGCCAGCGGCGGGCTGGCGGAGGTGGCGCTCGATCAGGCCCTCGGCCATCAGCCGGTTGAGCCGCTGGCGGATCGCCGTCGCGGTGACGCCCAGCAATTCACCCAACTCGCCCACGGACGCCGTTTCGTGGCGTCGCAGGTGATCGAGTAACAGGGCGTCGGGTTCTTCGCTTAGGCTCATAACACCCATATCGTAGGGTCAGAAGCATTTTCGACAACCCATAATGTTTTATTTGAGATCGGGTCGCAGCAAGCCTGCTGGCGCCGCCGTAAACTGTTGATCTGAATCGACTTATATTCTACAAGTGGCGGCGATCGGTCTGCGAAGAGACCGGCCAGGACGCCAATCGGCACGCTTTCTAACAACGCTCCGACCTTCTGCCCCCGCTGACGAGGGAGATACGCATGCCCTTCCAGGTACTCCGCTTGCTCGGAATCGCCCTGCTGGGCGCTTGCCTGCTCAGCTCCCAGGCGATCGCCCAGGAGACCGACGACGTGCAGCCCGACCCGCCCGCCGTAGCTGAAAGTGCCGCGGAGGTCGCCGAAGGCACCGCCGATTGGATGCAGCAGGTGGACGGCTTCTTTGGCGAGTGGATCGTTGGGCCGATGTACTCGTTCTTGTTCTACGACCTAGGGCAATACGTCGGCTCCGAGCAAACCGTGCCCGCCGTCGTGGCGTGGCTGGCGATCGGCGCCATCTTCCTCACGATCCGCATGGGCTTCATCAACCTGCGCGCTTTCGTGCACGCCATCCGGGTCACCAAGGGGGACTACGACGACGATGACGACACGGGCGAGGTCACGCACTTTCAAGCTTTGTCGAGTGCGTTGTCGGCGACGGTCGGCCTTGGCAATATCGGCAGCGTCGCGGTGGCGGTAGGCCTCGGCGGGCCGGGCGCGATCTTCTGGATGGTCATGTGTGGCTTGTTCGGCATGAGCAGCAAGTTCACCGAGTGCACCCTCGGGCAGATGTACCGGCGGGTTGACGAGGACGGGCACGTCTCCGGCGGCCCGATGCGTTACTTGAGAGAGGGGCTCGCCGACATGCGGTTGGGGTGGCTTGGCGGTCCGCTTGCGGCGCTGTTCGCGGTGCTTTGCATCGGCGCCTCGTTCGGCGGGGGTTGCGCGTTCCAAGTCTCACAGTCGCGGCTCGCCGTGAACGAGGCCTTGATCGGTGGGATGGGGTTCACCCCCGACGCCCTCGCCGACACACGCTGGATCTACGGCTTGGTGATGGCGGCCCTGGTCGGCGTTGTCATCATCGGCGGCATCCGCCGCATCGCGGCAACCGCCGAGAAGATCGTGCCACTCATGTGTGTGGTTTATGTGATCACTGCGGTTGTCATCCTCGCGATGAATTACGACAAGATCGGTGAGGCGATCGGTCAGATACTCAGCCTCGCCTGGGCCAAAGAGAGTGTCTTTGGCGGTGCGATTGGCGCCGCGATGATGGGCATCCAGCGAGCCGCCTTCTCGAACGAGGCGGGCATCGGCTCCGCGGCTATCGCTCACTCCGCGGCGAAGACCAAGTACCCGATTCGCGAGGGAATCGTCGCCCTGTTGGAGCCGTTCATTGACACGGTCGTCATCTGCACGATGACCGGTTTGGTGATCGTGATCACGGGGGTCTGCACCGACCCCGCGAACGCGGCGGCTGTTGAAGGCAAGGAGGGCGCGACCCTCACCAGCCTCGCGTTCAGCTCCGCGGTCCCCTGGTTCAAGTACGTCCTGGCGGTCGCTGTCCTCTTGTTCGCCTACTCGACGATGATCAGCTGGAGCTACTACGGAGAACGCTGCGCCAACTACCTCTTCGGGGCGGGCGCCTCCCTCCCCTACCGGCTGCTCTTCTTGGCCGCCGTCTTCTTCGGGGCGGTGATCGACGCCTCGAACGTGCTGGATTTCAGCGACCTGATGATCCTGGCGATGGCCGTTCCGAACCTGATCGGCCTCTACCTGATGAGCGGCAAGGTCAAGCTCAAGCTCGACGACTACTGGCAGGCGTACAAGCTCGGCGACTTCGAGAAGACGGCCTGAGCAGCCCGCTCAGTCCTTGCCGAAGAGGTAGAGCCGATGGCGGGTGCGGACCAGCAAGCGGTTGTGGCCGACTGGCACGGGGGTGACGACGGTGTCGTCGCCGAGGTCGATCTCGCCGAGTATCTCGGCTGTGTCGTGAGCCACGAGCGTGTGTCCTTCGCCGTCTTCTCGCACACAGTAGAGCCAGTTGCCCACCATCAGCGGCGTGGCGTAGTAGGCTTGGCGGCTGCGCGGGAGCTTTGAGGACCGGAGGGTTTCGCCGGTGTTCAGGTCGAGGCAAGTGAGTACGCCCTTGTCGCCGAGCTGATAGACCCGCTCTCCGCCGATCACGGGACACGGCACGTCGGCGCCGACGCCTTGGCGGGTCCAGAGACGCGCCGTCTCGGTGATGTCGCCGCTCCCCGCCAGCTTGACGCCGGCCATGAATTCGCCCCGGCCGTACGTGACCACAGCGATGTCGCCCCCGATGGTCGGCGAGCCGATCACGCGCCACATCGCTTCGTCGTTCGGGTTGAACCCGCCGCAGACAAACAGTTGCTCGCCGGTCAGCGGGTCGTGCCCGGTCAGGTGGTCAGCGCCGAAGGTGACGATCGTCTTGCCGCGCGGCAGGTCGGCCACGATCGGCGTGGTGTAGCTCTGGTCCGATTCCTCGGGGCGGTCGAACTGCCGGGGAGTCTTCCAGGCGACCTCGCCGGTCGCCGCGTCGAGCGTGACCAGGTACGAGTCGCCCGCCTGCATGACCGCGATCAGCACGCCCGCCGGCGTCACCACCGGCGAGGTGCCCAAGTCCCACCACAGCGTGTTCTCGCCGTACTGCTCTTGCAGGTTGACCCGCCACAGCTCCTCGCCCCCGAGCGACAACGCGGCGAGCAAGCCGCTCTTGTAGTAGACAAAGAGCCGCTCGCCGTCGGTCGCCGGCGAGGGGTTGGCGCCCGTCGCGTTGCGGTGCTTGGCCTCGGCGCCGGGGCCGAGGCTCTTGGTCCATCGTGGTTGGCTGTCCAGACCGTACGAAGCGACCGTGTCCTTGCCATCGACTTCGCTCGTCAGGAAGATCGCGTCCCCGAGAACGATCGGGGAGGAAGTTCCCTCCCCCGGCAGATCGATGCGCCACACGACGTTCTTGTCCGGCGTCAGATCGAGCGGGTAGTCGCCCGCGGGCACGGCGGTGTTCGAGTCGGGACCGCGGTAGTTCGGCCAATCCGCCGCCACCACAAGCGACGCGGCCATCAGGACGGAAGTCGCTGCCAGCAGAATTCGACTCATCGGAAGCCTAAGAGTTGTAGGGTGCGGGGGCGCCAAGCTGGGCCCACTAGACTAACCTGTCGAGCATGAGCGTCGCTAAGCTTAGCGCCGCGAAGAAACCGCACATGTCGGTGACGGTCGTGAGGATCGGGCTCGAAGCGAGCGCCGGATCGACACGGGCGAGCTTCAAAGCCAGCGGCATGATCGCCCCCAGCAAGACCGCGACCAGCGTGTTGATGGCGAGCGCCCCGCCGACAACGAGGCCGAGCCACGCGTTGTCCCCGTAGATGCCCGCGACGACGCCCAGCAGGCCGCCCAGCACGAGCCCGTTGATCAGCCCGACGCCCGCCTCCTTGCTCCAGACGCGGAGCCACTCCTTGGGGCGGATCAGCCCGAGCGAGAGCTCGCGCATGCTGACGGCGACCGACTGGTTACCGCTGCAGCCCGACATGTCGCTGATGATCGGCAGGAAGACCGCCAGAGCGATCACCCTGCTGAGCGTGTCCTGATAAGCGGCGATCACACTCGCGGCGATCACGTTCAGCACAATGTTCACGCTCAGCCACGAGAGCCGCATCCGGCTGCGGCGCAGAGTCGGCATGGAGCGCAGTTCCTCGACGACCACGCCCATCGACCGGCGGAAGTCGCTGTTCGCTTGGTCCTGGGTCGCCTGATCCACCGCCTGACGGCTGACCACGCCGAGCAGCCGGTTGTCCTCATCGACGACGGGCGCGCCGAGGAAGGCGTGCTCCGCGAAGTACGAGTCCAGATCGCTTAGCCCGAGGTCTGCCTTCACCGCGATTGGGTTGGCGATCATAATCTCGGACAAGCGAGACGATTCTTTCGCAAGCAGCAGGTCACGCAGCCGGAGCACCCCGAGGAGCTTGCGCCCCTTGGCGACGACGTACGCGTACTGCACGTCGAGTTGTCGGAGTTGCTCGGCGCGGTCTCGCAATCGTCGCAGCGTGGTGGCGACGGTCGCGATATCGCGTAGCGCGACCACCTCGGTCGCCATGAGTCCCCCCGCCGTGTCGTTGGGGTAAGCTGCCAGTTCCGCGATCCGCTCGGCCTCGTCCTCGGCCAACTCGGCGAGGACCGCCGCGGCCGAATGGGCGCCCATGGCGCCGATGAGGTCGGCCTGATCATCGCTCGGCAGGCTGTGCACGACCGGCGCGGCGGCGTTGGCGGGCATCGCCTCGATCGCCTCGACGGCGGTCACGTCGGGCAGGTCGTCCAGCAGGTCGGCGGCCGTTTTCGGCGCCAATCGGGTGAGGAGATCCGCCTGACGCTCCGCTGGCAACTCGCAGACGACACGCGCCGTATCGCGGGGGCTCAGGCCATCGAGCAACTGCGCGAGCAAGGCGGCGTCCGCTTCGTTCTCCAGCAGTTCACCAAGCTTCGCCGCGGCGGGCGCCGTGTCGGCTTCTTCGATCGACGCTTCCATGACGCCCCTCATCCTTAAGGTTGTGCTGACCCGAAGCGGACGACGGCTCAGCGGCTCACGCGGCGCACCGGTCCGGCGACGTAGCCCGGGTTGCGCGCGATGGCGTTCTGCTGCGCGACGCGGCTGTCGCGCCCCGGCACAACGACCCACAGCGGCGGGCCGCCGACGCCCCGCCCCGGGTAGAGGGTCACTTCCCACAGGGAGGTGACCCCCGCCTCGACCGCTTGCATGCCGAGTTGCAGCTGCGCGATCTGGCGGCGTTCGGCGGCGTCCTGCTGGTAGGCGGCGGCGAGCGATTGCAGCTCGAACGAGTGGTCCTGCTGCTGGTCGTAGTCGCCGTGTGCTTGGAGCCAGGCGTCCCAGCCCGGCTGGAGGACTTGCAGGTCGTTCTCCGAGAACAAGAAGAACGGCAGGGCGTATTCGTCCCCGCTCTCGATCTCCATGACGACGCCGTCCACCGTGTACTGGACCGGCTGGCCCTTGCGGTGCACGAGCCACTTCTCCAGCGAGTCGCCGTCGGCAACTTGGTTCCCTTCGAACTCGCCCACGAGCTGCGGCACAACCTTCTGGTAAATCTTCGGCAGGTTGTCAAACCGCCGGCCGTTCACATATACGTGGCCCCGCTTGCGCTGGAGGGTCACCTCGCGGCGGGTGTAGTCGACCAGCTTGCCGGGCGCCTTCAGGCCCGAGCGGAGCGTCCAGAGCTGCGGCGCGTCGATCACGCCGCGCGCCGTGCCGGCGGCGTCCTGTCGCTTGAGGAAATTGCGATCGGTTTCGGAGAGCTTCTCCAGCGGCACGCTGCCCAGTTCGCTGTCGGCGTCGCGTTGCAGGATGACGTGGTCGTCATCGAAGCCGATCAGCTCCGCTTCGATCGTGTAGGCGCCGGTCGTGTCGGTCCACTTCCGGGCCTCCGCCGGGCTGGCAGTCAGGGCGAGAAAACCGAAGAGCGAGGCGGTGGCGAGACGGTGCGACATGGCGAGGCTGGCGGCTGGAGGGCGTGCGGTCTGATCGTGGCCCCCATTGTGGCCGCAGAACGCCCCGCGTGCAAAGTTGCCCCTTCGCCCAGCCCGCTCCCGACTGCCTAGCTCGGCTAGCTGCGTGGAAAGTACCGTTCCACGACCGCGAAAAACTCCTCGGCGGTCTCGATCATCACGACGTGCTTGCGGAATTCCCGGGCGCCGTGGCGGCCCTGGGCGTAGCAGCAGGCGAATTTCCGCATCAGCACGGCGCCCCGCTCCTCGCCGAAGCGATCGCAGACGAGCCGGAAGTGCTCGATCATCAACTCGCGTTCTTCTTCGAGCGTCGGATCGGGCGGGACCGGCTCGCCCCGCAGGGCGGCGGCCGCCTGCTGGAAGAGCCACGGCTTGTTGAGGCTCGCCCGGGCGATCATCACCCCGTCGACGTTCCAGTTGCGGAACGCCTCGACGACCTTGTCGGCCGAATCGAGGTCACCGTTGCCGATCAGCGGGATCTTCTTCAGGTGCGGTTTGATCTGACTGATCAGGTCCCACGACGCCTCGCCGCGGAACATGTCGGCCGCCGTCCGCCCGTGGACCGTTAGCGCCGCCGCGCCGGCGCCCTCGACGATCTGTGCCACGTCGATGATGTTGATCTTGTCCCGGCTGCAGCCGAGACGGGTCTTCGCGGTGACCGGGGTCGGGTGGCACGCTTCGACCACGCGCTCGATGATCTCGCCCATCTTGTCGGGCGTGCGGAGCAGATAGCTGCCGCTCTTGGCGCGCTCGGTCACTTGGCGGACCGGGCAACCGAAGTTGATGTCAACGACCGACACGCCGTACTCGGTAGCCAATCGCCGGCCGACCTTGGCGAGGACCTCGGGCTCGTTGTCCCAGATCTGCACGGCGAGGGGACGCGGCTCGTCGGCGACGCCCCACAGGCGGTCGGGGTGTGTCGCTTCTTGCTCGTCGAGCCAGACGAAGCCGCGGGCGTTGACCATCTCGGTCGCCAACAGACCGGCGCCACCGAAACCGCGCACGATCTGCCGGAAGGCGTAGTTCGTGTAGCCCGCCATCGGGGCCTGGAGGATCGGCGGATCAACCAGCAGGTCGCCGATCTTGAACGGCTGCGCGATTGGCAGCACGCCGTCAGCGGCTCCCGGGCCGGGCGCGGTCGTCGGCGAGATGGCGGTGATTCCGTTGGGCATCGCTTCGCGTGGTGGGCTGGGGCCCTCACCGTTGCGAAGGCGTGCTCGTCCCGAATCGGCTGTCGGCCGCTGTGCTGCCCGCTCCGGCCGAGAACCCGGCCATCAGGGCGTCGTCAGCCGAGCGGACGCCACCTTGGGGCGTCCGAATGAGCATAGCCACCAGACGCCCCGTGTCGACACGTTCGGGGGTGGTCAGCTGCGTGTAGCGGCTGATGCGAAGATTGTAGTCGCGCACCAGCATGACGAACGCCCGCCGATTGAGGGCGTTGAGCTGTAGCCCGCGGACGACGCCCTCGGCGTCGGAAGTGGCCGCCGCGCGCTGGGCGACCTGCTTGAACCAAGCCTGGGATTGCGAGATCGACTCGGCCGAGTCGTAGATCTCCGCGAGCCGCAGCGGCAGCAACTCGTTGATCAGGCGGGCCTCGGCGGGCGCTCCGGTCGGGAAGGCGGTCGCCAGGCGGGTGTTGTACGGACCCGTGAAGGGGACGTCCGAGGGTAGCGGCATCATGCCCCCCTGCCCCATTTTCTTCGCCAGCCGGTGCTGAGCGGCGCGGGCCGCCTTGAGTGCGGTGCCGACTCGGACGCGTTGTTTTGACAGGGCTTGGTTGATCGCTGTGCTGTGAACGTTCGCGCGTTGCTTGAGGGCGCTGATCTCGTTGACCTCGGCCAGACCCAGGTAGTAATCCGCCACGGCCGAGGAGAGCATCCAGTACGCTTCGACACGCTCCGCTTGGTCGTCACGATCGATGGCCGTCGCCACAACTGAAGCTAAGGACATCGGCGTGCCACGCAGCTCGGACGTTCCGTTGTAGTTCAGCATCTTGGAGAGAATCTGCCGGGCGTTCCGCTCGCGTTCGCCCGACACGGTGGACGGGGTCGCCTCGAAACGGCTCTGCAGCGTCGAGCCGAGTTGCGGCGACTGGGGGGGCGTCGAGTAGGCGCTTGCCGCCGGCGATCGCGTCGCGGCGGGTTGCTGGTACGAACGCCCCACGCCGGCCTGCGAGCGGCTGGCCTGAGAGGGGGAGACTGAGGAGGCCGCCGCCGGCGTGGTGGTGCGGACCGGCGGGCTGGTCGCCGATTGGCTCGTGGCCGGCGGGCTCACGCTCCGCAGCTGGTTCGACGCGGGCGGCTTCGGCGCCGTCGCGGGGGGCGTGCCCGGTTGGCTGCGGTACCCGCCCGTGTTCGAGCCGCTGCTCGGCAGGTTCTTGAAGGCGTCCTCGAAGTTGATCGAAGAACCGCCCGTCGATGACGGGTTGTTGGGGTAGCGACCGCTCCCCTGGGCGTTGGCTTGGGCGGCGAGCAGGCCGCACGCGAGGAGCGTGGCGAGGACGATCTGGGTGAAACGCATCCGTGCGTCTCCGCTGTGAGGGCGGCGAGCGAGCGGCCTTCCTGACCGCTTCGGCGGATAACGTCTCCCGACGCCAGCTTGGCGTCAACCTCGATCTGGCGGCGCCAGCACCGATTTCAGTCGAGTTCTTCGAGCCAGACCCGCAGCTCGTTCTCGTACTCACTGGCCAGGTCGCCACGCACGAGCGAACGCTGGAACTCGGCGAGGCCGAGCTCGGCGGTGTCGGCCTCCTCGGCGCTGCCGTAGCGGAGCATCGGGTCCGGCGCGGTGAGCCGGCGGCAGATGCCCATCAGCAGGTCGCTGTCGGTCACCTCGTCGGGGAGCAGCGAGTCGAGCCGTTGCGGCAGCGTCCGTTTCGCTTCGAGCAATTTCGCGTAGTCGTTGATCCCGGCGAAGAGGGGTTGGCCCGAGAGCAACTCGATCAGCACGTAGCCGAGGCTCGCCAGGTCCGATCGCGGGGTGAACTCCTCGCGTTCGAGCATCTCGGGCGCGGCGTACTGCGGCGTGCAGGTCCGCTGCGA
The DNA here is from genome assembly GCA_007745835.1 of Planctomycetes bacterium MalM25. Lineage (NCBI taxonomy): Bacteria > Pseudomonadati > Planctomycetota > Planctomycetes bacterium MalM25. The sequence continues at coordinate 2,921,082 of CP036424.1, read as the reverse complement.
CGGCATGTCGTTCAGGTCGATCGCCGAACCGATATCGATGATCTTCGCGTTGCCCGTCCGCTTCACCATGATGTTGGAGGGCTTGATGTCGCCGTGGACGATCTCCTCGCGGTGCAGCGCGGCGAGGCCGGCCACGATCTCACGCATGATCGAGACCGCCATGCCCGGCTTCAGCCGGGGGCGGACCGGCCCGCTGGTGGCGATCACGTTGTTGATGTACTCCCAACGCCGGCTGCTGACGCTCTTCTGAGCGCGTTTCAGCATGGCGGGGGTGAGCAGCAGGTCGAGGTCGTAGCCATCGACCCACTCCATCTCCAGGATCCGGATGCGGTCCCGTTCGATGAAGTTCTGGACGTCGATCAGGTTGTCGTGCGCGATCTGCGCGACCCGACCACTGACCACCGCGATGCGGTGCATCGCCTCGTCGTAGGCCCGCTCGCTGCTGTACCGCTCGGGCGAGAAGAATTTCAGGGCGACCGGCAGCGTGAACGCGTCGGCGCCACGCCGCTCGCTCAGGTAAACGACCCCCTGCCCTCCCGTGCCCAGCAGGCTCTTCAGCCGCAGGTGCTCGGTCCAGCCGAGCCGCTCCGCCTGGATCAGGTCGTCGTACCGGTGGCACAGCACGGCGTTCTCCTGCGGGCCAGGAGGATCGCCGTGGAAAGTGAGCGTCTTACTCTGTTGGATGACCGTCGTGTTCATACGGAGTGGCGTGCAGACGCCAAGCTCGGCGGGGGGGCTTCGTCGCATGGGGGAGCCCCTCGTAGGGGGCGATCCCGTGATGAGACCGGAAGGGACAAGTCTACCATTCTAGGCAAGTAACAACCGCCTCGCCTTGGCCATTCTTCATCGCAAAGTCGTGACGAGTGCTCATATTTGGGCTCTTTTTACTGGGTCGATTCCGCCCAGGCGGCGTGCGACGGGTGCGGGAACCCGAGTCGTTTTTCGGCCAGGTAGTTCCGTGGTAGTTCGCCACGGAAGTATCGCCGCAGGTTTTCGCAAAGGAAATCGGTCATGTCATCAAGGCGTCGGCTCGCTTGCCCCCCTACGTGAGGGGTGATGATAAGGTTCGGCAACTCCCACAGACGACTCGATGGATCGAGAGGTTCCACTTCGGTCACATCAATGCCAGCGCCAGCCAGTCGCCCTGATTCCAGGGCGTCGGCTAAAGCCTCTTCGACGACCAGCGGCCCACGCGCCATGTTCACCAGGACCGCACTCTCGGGCAGCAAAGCAAGGCGTTTCGCGTCGATCATGCCGCGCGTCTGCTCGTTCAGCGGCGCTGCCAGGATCAGGAGATCGACCTGCGGCAGCATCTCCTCGAGCGCGTCCGCTGGCAACAGGGCCTGGAGCCCCTCGGGGGCGTTCTCCGGGAAGTAGTCGGTCGCCCAGACCTTAGTACGGAACGGCTTGAGCACCTCGTAGAGCCGTCTGCCGTTGCCGCCAAAGCCGACGATGCCGACACGGGCGCCGTGCAGATCACGCGTCGGGCGGCGGATGAACTCCCGTTTCGCCTTGGCCTCGAAAAAGGTCGGCAAGCTCCGCAACACCCCTAAGAGCAGGGCGAAGGTGTGGTCGGCGACCTGATCGGCCAGAACGCCCGAGGCGCTGGAGACCATGATCTCCGAATCGATCACTTCCGGCACGAGGCAGTGGTCCATGCCCGCCGCCGAGCTCTGAATCCAGCGGAGCCGCCCCCGCCGGACGATCTCGTCCCAGGGGACGGGGACCTTGGCGTGGCCGCAGTAGAGGTCCGCGTCGAGCAGCTCGTCGGCGACCCGCTCCTGGCCCGCATCAACGACCTCCGCTTCGATTCCCAGGGAATCGAGGGCCTTTTCGATCTGCTGGACGTGCTTCTCCTCGACGGGATAGCAAAGGACCAAGCGTTGGGGGGGCGGAGGGGTCGGCATAAATGGTGCTCGCGCCGGAAGAAACCGGTCGATTCGGCAAGACGGCTTGGAATACTGGGGGTTCTCGGTGACCCGATCACCGATGAATACGGTTGGTTTGTCGAAAACGCGAGGCTAAAATGCCTAGTTCTCGCGGAGACATCGAGAGGGCCACTGGGTGCCCTGTCCCCGCTCAACACTCGTCCCGCATCGATTCCGTCAGCGATTGAAAGTCTGGTTCTAGCGGCTCAAGGCCACTGACGGCAGGCGCACAAACGGCTCCGAATGACACGTCTTACGACTTTCGCCATCGTCTCGTTGGTCGCCCTGCGCTTGCTCACAGGCTGGCATTTCTACAACGAGGGCGTCAAGAAGCTGGAGCCCGGCTTCTCGTCCGCCGGCTTCCTCCGCGCAGCGCGCGGGCCGCTGGCCCCGTTGTTCCATTCGATGGTCCAGGGGCCGTACGGCGCCTACGACATCTTCTCCGAGCCGCACGAGCTCGGCGTCCGCCCGGCTGACGACCCTAAGCCGACCGATGCCTGGTTCCAGAACATCCAGGCCGGCTGGACGAAGGGCCTCGAGCGTCTGCGCATCGGAGGCGAGGCGGGCGAGCAGCTCGCTGCGCTGCGTGACTCTCACCTGGAGCAAGTGAAGCGGTACCTCAAGGAAGAAGAGCTGACCAAGTCGATCGACGAGATCCAGCACGAGGCTTGGCGGCTCGAGCAAATGAAAGATGAGGCGGGTGCTTCGCCGGCGCCTTTCCAAAGAGACCTGATCGCCGAGAAGGAGTCTGAGGTTTGGGGCTTGATGCAGCCCTGGGTGAAGACGTTCGAGGGGCTCGAAGCCGATTACATCGAAGAGGCGTCCGCCCTCGCCAACGAGGCGGGTCTCGGCGCCACGAAGGCGAAGGCCGCCCTCGCCGAGCCGACCACGCTCGGGCGGGTCGATAAGATCGTCACCTGGACGGTCCTGATCTGTGGTGTCTGCCTCTTCCTGGGGTTCGCGACGCGGATCGCCGCGGTGGTCGCCGCCGGCTTCCTCTTCTCGCTCGTGATGATGCAGCCCCCTTGGGCAGGCGTGGAAATAAAGGAGTTCTTCTTCTGGGCGATCGAGATCGCCGCCTTCCTGGTGATCGCCGCGCTGGGCGCGGGCCGGTGGGCCGGTCTCGACGGGCTGCTGTTCGCCGGCCGAAACACCGGGGCGGGCGCCGCATCGAGCGCCGCCGCGAAGCCCGCTGCGTAGACTAGTTACAACCCTTTCCCGCGAGAGGTGTCGGCTGCGACGCCCCGCGTTTCAAAGAATCGAATCAAGGAACCGTCTCGCCATGAACCTGACCGACGAGCAGAAGGCGATCGGCAAAGACAATTTCGAACGGGTGACCGGCGAGCTGCTGGACTCCAACGAGTCGCGGCGCGACTTCCTCAAGGAGGTCTCGCTCGCCGGCGCGGTAGCGGGCGTCGGCTTCGGGGGCGCCTACTGGGGCTACGGCAAGGCGCTCGACGACCGCCTGCGCGTGGGCGTGATCGGCACGGGCGACGAGGGCAACGTCCTCATCGGCGCGCTCAACCCGGACTTCATTGAGGTCAAGGCGATCGCCGACATCCGGCCGTACAGCCGGCACCGCGCGTTCTACGGCGACAACTACAGCCCTTCGGCCGCCAAGGCTCGCCCCGGCCTGTGCAAGGTCTACGGCTACGCCGACCGCGACGCGGCCGAGAAGGACATCAGTGTCTACGAGGACTACCACGACCTGCTCGCGCAAGACGACATCGAGGCGGTGATCATCGCCCTGCCCCTCTGGATGCACCACCCGGCCGCCGTCGAAGCAATGCAAGCCGGCAAGCACGTGCTGACCGAGAAGCTGATGGCGTGGGACGTCGCCCAGTGCAAGGAGATGGCCCGGGTCGCCGACGCGACCGGCCTGCTGCTCGCCACGGGTCACCAGCGCCACTACAGCGTGCTGTACGACAACGCGGTCGACACGATCCGCCGCGGCCTGATCGGCGACATCCACCACATCCGCGCCCAATGGCACCGTGGCAACCTGCCGGGCAAGGACAGCTGGACCCCGCCGCTGCCGCAAGAGCTGCCGCTCGAAGAGGTCAAGAACCTAATTCGTGCGGCCCGCAAGCTCCCGAATAAAGCGGAAGCGAGGGCCGCCGAGGAGCAAATCAAGGCGACCCATAAGCTCGCGCTTGAGTACGAGACCTGGCAGAAGGTACGAGATGGAAAGCACCCTAAGTTCCAGAACATGACGGTCGCGGAGATCGAAGAGTGGCGGGTCAAGGTCGAGCAGCGCAAAGCGCAGCTCGAAGACATCGCTGCCGACGCCGCCGGCTGGGGATACGAAACTAACGAGGGCGACTACGATCACCCGCGTTCGGCGCTCGAAGAACTCATCCGCTGGCGGATCTGGGACCGGACGGGCGGCGGCCTGATGGCCGAGCTCGGCAGCCACCAGCTCGACGCGTCGGGAATCTTCATCAGTTCGCAGTTCGAGGCCCGTTCTTCTGGGAAAGCGGCCAAGGTCAACCCGCTCAGCGTCACCGCGGTGGGCGGACGGCACATCTTCCCGCACGACCGCGACTGCGACGACCACGTCTACGCCAGCTACGAGTACCCGGCCAAGGGGTACTTCGAGGACAACGACCCGACGTCCGACAAGGTCGCCGACGAGAACAAGAAGAGCGTCGTCACCTACTCGTCGATCAACGGCAACGGCTTCGGCGGCTACGGCGAGGTGGTCATGGGCACCGCCGGCACGCTCATCCTGGAGCGTGAGAAGGACGTCATGCTCTACAGCAAGTCGAACGTCGACACCAAGGTCAGCGTCAACGACGACAAGAACGCCCTGGTCGACTCGTACGAGACCGGCGGCAACGCCCCGGCGGCCCAAGCCCTGACCCAAGAGGTCAGCCGCGGCTACCAAGAAGAGATCGAGCACTGGGCCTCCTGCATCCGCAACGGCGAGCCCGCCGAGACGCTCCACTGCCACCCGAAGGTCGCCCTGGCCGACGCGGTCATCGCGTTGACCACGAACCTCGCGATCAAGAAGCAGGAACGGATAGAGTTCAACCCCGAGTGGTTCGACCCGAAGAGCGACGCGGTCCCCTACGGCCGCGCCCCCGAGAAGGCGGACGCGGTGAAGGTCCCCAAGCTACCGGTCTCCTGATCCGGCCTTACGATGACTCACACCAACAAGCCGCTCCGGAGCCATCCGGGGCGGCTTTTTCTAATCACGAAGGCACGAAAGGCACGATGGCTGCTTCGGCAGGGCGCTCTGAAGCGGCTGAATCGGTTCCAGAGAAGCCAGAGATGAAAGCAATGGGGGGCAGGCCTTGGGATGGTACGGATCGCTGGTCAGGGCCCCTCATCTCGTCATAACTGATACCAGCTTGTTCAGCCGCTTCGCTTAGCCTTGGCGAGACGGGCGTCGTTTCTTCGTTCCTTTGTGGTTCCCTGCGAACCCTTGCTAGACTGAACTCTCGCACGAACCAGTCACCCGCCCCCGGGGCAGCCATGCGCGACGAGTGGTACTTCGAGATCGGCGACGGCCAGATCTACGGGCCGTACACGATGGCCAAGCTCCAGAAGTGGGCCGAGGCGGGCAACCTGATGCCCACCCACCGGGTCCGCCACGCCGACTCGGACGAGTGGCGCATCGCGGCGTACGTCGACGGGCTTGAGCTCACGACCGCCGCCGATAAGCCGAAGGCGCCCGAGTCCGACGAGGAGGAGACGCCCAAACGCCGCGGCTTCCGGCTCGGCCGGTCGAAGCCGAAGGAAGAGGTCGATGACCAGCCGGTCAACGCGGTCGAGGTGGTCGACGAGTTGCTCGAACTGGCGTTCAAGCGGGGCGCGTCGGACATCCACGTCGACCCGGAAGAGAACGTGGTGCTCTTGCAGCTGCGGGTCGACGGGTCTCTCGAACCGTTCCGCAAGCTGTCGATCAAGAATCACCCGGCGATCATCACCCGCGTGAAGGTGCTCGCCGGGATGGACATCGCCGAGCACCGCGAGGCGCAAGACGGCCGCTTTATGGTCCATCTGGGCGACGACCAGCGGCGGGTCGACTTGCGCGTCGCGTGCCTGCCGACCACGCACGGCGAGCGTCTCACGCTGCGGCTCCTGGCGATCGAGGCCGCGCGGATGACGCTCAACCGCCTCGGCCTCGCGGAGAGCGGACTCAAGCTCTTCTCCGACGCCGTCGGGCAGCGCCAGGGGATGGTCCTGCTGACCGGCCCGACCGGCACCGGTAAGTCGACCACGCTGTACGCCGCCCTGCGGCACCGCCTGGCGAACACCCCGGGGCGGATCATCACCGTCGAGGACCCGGTCGAGTACGACATCGTCGGCGTGTCGCAGATCGAGGTCGACACGGCGGACAAGGTCGCCTTCGGGTCGGTGCTGCGGAACATCCTCCGCAGCGACCCGGACGTGATCATGATCGGTGAGATGCGCGACTTCGAGTCGGTCGATGTCGGCATCAAGGCGGCGCTGACCGGTCACTTAGTCTTCAGCTCGCTGCACACCAACTCGGCCGCCGGCGCGGTGACGCGTCTGGTCGATATGGGCGTCGAGCCGTTCCTCGTCGCGGCGACGCTCCGGCTGTGCGTTGCGCAGCGGCTGCTCCGACGGCTCTGCCCCAAGTGCCGCAAGCGGCGTGAGCTGACCGCCGCCGAGGCCCGCGCGCTCGGCAAGCCCGACATGGCGGGCAGCACGATCTACGAGCCGGAGGGTTGCTCGCTGTGCGGCGGCCGCGGCTACCGCGGCCGCGTCGGCGCGTTCGAACTGCTGCCGGTCACGACCGAAATGCAGGCCCTCATCGTCGAGCGCGCTCCCGAGCCTGAACTGGCCGTAGCCGCCCGCGAGCACGGCGGCATGTCGATGAAGGACGACGCGCTCGACAAGCTGTTCGCGGGTCACACGAGCTTCATCGAGGTGATGTCGCTCGGCCTAGGCTGAGGCGTTTCGCCGCATCCCGACCAATAAACAAGCGCCCGCCAGCAGATAGGCCGCGGACAGCGGCTCGGGTACCAGCACGATCTCGGCGCCACGCACGCCGGCTAACTGGGGCAGATCGCTCACCAGCAAGGTCGCAACCCCGCTGGTCGTGTCGATCTCGTAGACGGCGTTCTTCAGGAAGTCCCCGCCCGCGTTGCCGGCGTTGATCTCGGTGAAACCGAGCAGCCGGTCGTCCGAGTCGAAGGCCAACGCGTTGAAGTTCGAGTTGAGCGCGTATCGGAGGTCCCCCCCGATCCGGGTGGCGATCGCGTTATCGACGTCGAATCGGAACAGGTTGGCCCCGCCGGAATACGACAGCCAGCCGTAGGCCTCACCCAGGGAGTCGGTCGCTAGGCCGCCCGTCGCGATGAACCGTTCTAAGTCGGGGCTAGAGAACGTGATGTCCGTTGCGATGAGCGTGTCGGGATCGATCAAGACAAAGTCTCGGCGGTTATCGAAACCGAGCAGATCGCCGCTGGGGAGTCCGGTCGTCGCAATAACAAACTGGGCGGCTCCGGAGTTGTTGGTCTCCTTGATCAGCTCGGCCAACCCGGTGTCCAAGTCGATCGAGAAGAGCGCGGGCGAGAGGCCTTGGTATGAGGTCCGGTAGCCCACGACCGTGCCATCGCCCAGGCGGGCCATCGAGGCAAGGTTGCGAACCGGTCGCGAGTGCGTTGTCCGATTGAGGATCTCGCCCGTATCAAGATCCCAGCGAGTGACGGTGGTCCCAAAATCGATCGACACAACCTCCGTGCGAGCCACCGAGAGGCTCGGGGAGGCGCCCAGCCAGGAGATCCCCCAGCATGCGAGGGAGAAGAGTTGCACGACTCGGTTCGTCATTGGGCTGCACCACAGCTCGGGTTACATAGAATCGTCTAGGCAGCGTCGCTGTTGAATCAACTGAAGAGTAGCCAGCCAAGCCCCCCGATCAGTGGCGCCCCGACGCCGGCGGCGAGGACGATCCACTTGTTGGTGTTGAGCTTGCTCTCCCACGGCGAGCGGGCGGCTTGGCCCTGTTGGCGCTCGTGGGCGAGGGCGCGCCACGATTCGACGTGGCGTTTGTACTTGGATAGTGCCTGGTCGAGTTGTCCCTGGGCGGCGAAGGCCATCGCGCGCATCTTCTTCGCGCCGCTGAGGATCTTGCGTCCTAGCGCGAGCTTGAATCGGCGGGTCGCCTCCTGGCGGTCGGCGTTGAGCTCGCGTTCGGAGGTGCCCTCCTCCGCCTTGTACTCGAACTTCTCTTCGATGCGCGAACGCCACCCCTGCAGCTCCATCATGACGCTCGGGCTCAGTCCCGGCACGCCGGTGAGCAGGCTCTTCTCGACGTGGTACGCCGAGTCGATGTTGAACGACTGCAGCACCGCGACCATCTGCGGCGTGAGGCCGGGGATGCGGCGGCGGTAGTCGCGGATGGAGTAGCTGCGGAGGTAATCCTCTTTCTGCTCGATGCGGAGCTGACGGAGGATCGTGTCCATGTCCTCCGTGTCGGCTTGGTACCGGCCGATGCCGGTCGAGACGCTCGCGGCGTAGGCGTCGTACTCTTCCTGGCGTTTGCCGTGGACGGCGGCGATCTGGCGCGCCTCGGCGGCCAGCTTGTGGAGTCCCTCGTTGAGCTTCGCGTCGCGTTCTTCGAGCACGCGGCGGCGCTCGGAGCCCGCTTTGCCGATGGCGAGCGCCCCGGCGGTGGCCAGCGAGCCGACCGCACCGGCCGCCAGCACGGGCCAGTAGAAGGCCCCGCCCAGGCAGAGCGCCGCTGAGCCGATCCATCCGCCGGCGAGGTAGTCAGCGGCGCCGAGTGGGGCCTTCTCTTCCTTCTTCATCGCGAGCGGCAGCTTGGGCAGCTTGAGCGAGGCGGCCGGCAGCTCGGGGTAGTGGATCGCCTCGATCTTCTCGAGCTGAGCGTTGAGGGCCTCGAGCCGGGCCTCGCTCGAACCGTCCGACATGATGACGTTCAAGAAGAACGTCGGTCCGCCCGCGTTCTCGATCGCGCACCAGGGGCAAGTGAGCGTGGCGGAGGAGTGGACGTGCGCTTCCTCGACCGGGCAGACCTTGCGGTTCTTGATCAGGGCCTCGAGCTGCTCGACCCACTCGGCGGGGACGGGGCGGCTGGGGGCGTCGCCGTCGGCGCGGAGGGCCCGCTCGAACAGGTCGCCCAGCGAGGCGGGCAGGTCCTCCAGTCGCAGCGAGGCGGGGGGCGGCTCGACCAGGGTTTCTTTCGTGTTGCGCGAGAACGCGAAACGCCGCTCGGCGATCGCCTTCTCGATGGTCATGTCCCCCGAGCCCTGGTAGCGGCCCGCGAACGGGTGGCGGCCGACAAACAGCAGGTGGAAGATCAGGATCGCCAGGCCGAAACCGTCGTGGTCGAGGGTGCGCGTCACCTCGATGAGCTTGCGCGATTGCAGCTCGGGCGGCGTGAAGTGGGGCGTGCCGACCGGGCAGCGGAAGACCTGCTTGCGGTGCGTGACCTGGAACGAGTCGCAGTCGATCATCCGTACGCACATGTTGGCGTCGACCAACAGGTTGCCCTGGTTGACGTCGCCGACCACGACCCCGTGCTCGTGCATCGTGCCGAAGGCGGCCGCCAGGTTGCGGGCGGCGAGCACGAGGTGGCCCCACTGGGCGTGGGGGAAGCGTCGGGCGCGGGTCGTGGTGCCGTACAGCTCGTGCAGCGGGAAGGCGTCGGCGATCTTCGGCATGATGAGACCCCGCACCGCCTTGGTGCGCGGGTCGTACATCAGCGCCTGGGGCCAGGCGGCGATCGCCATCATGTCGCTGGTGCCGAGCGTCGTGAGCTTGCGCAGCTTGCGGTCTTGCTGCTCGGTCAGCTTGGCCTTGTGGTAGACCTTGGCGACGAGTTTCGGCGCACCGTCGATATCGAAAACCGTGCCCTCTCCACCGGCTCCGATCGCTTCGCCCAGCGGGACGACTTGATCGGAGGCGTCGTAGAGCAGCGGTTTATCGAGCGGCTGTCTGAGCAGCGAGGACGACGGTCTTGTCATCGTCAGAGCGGTTGCGCATCGACTCCGAATCGAGGAACTTGGTGAGTTCGGGATTCAGAGCGTCGGGGTCGGGGGAGGAACGGAGCGTTTTGAACAGCGGTTCGAAGAACGGGGCGTGGGGCGTTTGCCCCTCGAACGATAGCGCCAGCCTCTCGATCCCGTCGGTGAACAGCGCGACGTCGGCGAAGGCGCCGTCGGCCGCACAGAACGCGACGTGCTCCTCGACCTGGTCGATCGTGAGGAACGTCGTCGAGTTCGCGTATTCACCCGATTGGGGCCAGAATACCACGCCCATCACCCCCGTGCGACGCGCGACCATCGCGCCGTCGCCCACCTGGAGGAAAAGGGCGCGCTCCGGACCCAGGACCGCCACGCAGAGCGTGGTGGCGTAGTCTCGCAGCTTGTCTTCTCGCTTCTCCGCCAGCCGGGCGATCCGGTCGCGGGCTTCGCAGAACCAGCGGGCGGCGGTCTCTTGATCGAACTTTTCGAACGAGCCTTGGTTTGTGTCGAAGTACTCGGTCGCCAGGTCGAGGATCGTCTCGCAGGCGAGCGACGACCCGTCCTGGCTCTTTGCGGCGCTGCCCGCGCCGTCCGCCACACAGGCGACGAGCGTCTCGACCCCGCCACGGGTCAGCACGCGGGTCCGCTGGCTGTCCTGGCAGGGCGCACCGCTCTTGGTGTGCGACGGGCCGGTCACGCTGGCGGCTAGGCATCGCCACATACAAGAACGAGAGCGTTAGGATCGTGGCGAAGGGTTCAGAAAGATCACAAGAAAGGTGCGGGCAGCGTAGCGGAGCTTCAGATCGCGGCCCAGCCCGAGGGGCCGGAGGTCGGGTCCTCGAGGGCGACCGCGTCGCCGGGGCTCGACTGCGAGACCGCCTGCTGCGAGTTCGATAGCCAGGTGAACAGCTCGGCGAATTTCAGCCCCATGAGCCACAGCGGCTTGCGGGCGGAGATCTCTTTGAGGACGTCCATGTTGGCGCCCTCGACCCCGACCGCGAAGAAGCAGAAAGCTTTTTCCTTTTCTCCCGCCTCGACCTTGCCGGCGACCGGTCGCCAGTGGTCGTTCGGTTCACCGTCAGTGATCAGGAAGATCCAGGGGCGGTAGTAGGCGATGCCGTTCTCGCGGTACGCCTGCTTGCGTTCCTCGACCATGGTGATCCCCTCGAGGATCGCCTCGCCCATGGGGGTGCCGCCGATGGCGTCGAGCTGGGGGGGGACGAAGTCGGGGGCGGTCACGAACTTCGTTTTCCGCTGCACGCGCCCGCCGAACGTGACGATCGCCACCTCGACCCGCTTGCTGGCGAGCGGGTCCTTCATCAGCTCTTCACGATAGGTCTTCAGGCCTTTCGAGAGCTCGATGAGTTTCATTCCCTGCATCGAGGTCGACGTATCGATCAGCAGGACGCACGGAACCCGGGGTTCGGGGTTCTCGGCGAACTCGACGCTGCTAAAGGCGCTCTCGGCGCTCAGTTGATCCACTTGGGGTCGCTCCGTTCTCAGTCGAGTTTAACCCCTCCTCTCATGTTCCAACCCCAGGTTGCTTGATATCGGAGGGGAGTTCAAGCCGTGTTCGTCAACACGGCTAATTTCTTGGTCAGACGGCTAGTAAACCGTGACATTTAAGCGACTCGATTGACCGATAGGGCCCGCGCTGGGACGCCGCCCAGGCCGACCTAGACGTTTCCTACCAGTCCTGGCGAGACGGTCCGGCGGACTCTACGATCGGGGTGAGTCAGCCGCCCGCCTCCACCCCGTGAGCCCACGATCCGCTTATGGAGCCGAAAGGACCCTCCCCCGGCGGCACGCCCGACGCCACGGAACGCCTCGACGAGGTGCTCGAGCAATGCCTCGAACGCTTCGTCCTCGAGGCGCCCATTGACCGCGCGGAGCGGCTCCTCGATTTCTTGCCGCAGCAGCAGACGGTCCACGTCCCCTTCCTGCTGGCGGAGCTCGTGAAGCTCGACATGGCCGCCGCCGCCGAGGCGGGCAAGGAGCCGAACCTCGACGATTACCTGAAGGCCTTCCCGGATCACCTCCCCCTCGGGAAGCTGCCGTTCGATTTGGTGATTGAGGAATACCAGCTCCGCCGCGAGATCGGCCTCGACCCGAAGCAGACCGAGTACGCCGAGCGGTTCCCACAGCACGCCGAGCTGCTGGCTCGGTTCTCTCACAACGCGGAGACGGTCGCCGCCGCCGGTCGCCCCGCCGCCCCGGGCGAGTTGCTCACGGGCGAGCAGATCGACGACTTCGAAATCGTCCAAGAGCTAGGCCGCGGCGCCTTTGCCCGGGTCTACCTGGCGCGGCAGATCTCGATGCAACGCCTCGTCGCGCTGAAGGTCTCCGCCGGCAAAGGGGACGAGCCGCAGGCGCTCGCGCAATTCGATCATCCGAACGTCGTCCGCGTGTACGACCAGCGCTCTCTCGATGGGGGCGACACGCACCTGCTCTACATGCAGTACCTGCCGGGCGGCACGCTGGCCGACGTGGTCAAACGCGTCCGCTGGTGCGGGCCCGCAGCCCGGAGCGGCCGGTTGGTCCTCGAGGCGATCGACGACAACCTGCTCGACGCCGCCCAGCAGCCCCCCGAAGGCTCGTCGTTGCGCGAGTGGCTCGCCGAGGCGCCCTGGCCGATCGCGGTCGCCTGGCTCGGCGTGCAGCTCGGCCGAGCCCTCGACGACGCCCACCGCCGCGGCGTGCTGCACCGCGACGTGAAGCCGGCCAACGTGCTCCTCTCCGCCGAGGGCGTGCCCAAGCTGGCCGACTTCAACGTCAGCATGGCGGGCGCCGCCGGCCGCGCCGGCGCGGCGGCGACGCTCGGCGGGTCGATCGGCTACATGGCGCCCGAGCACCTGGCGGCGATCGGCGGCCTGCCGGGCGCTTCGCCCGACGAGGTCGCCGAGCGGGCCGACCTGTACTCGCTCGCGGTGCTGCTCTGGGAGCTGTGGCAGGGCCGCCGGCCGTTCGCCACGCAGGGCGAGGTCGATTCGTGGACGGATGCGCTCGCGCAGCAGATCGTCGCCCGCGATGAGGAGCTTCTCGAACCGGAGCGGCAAGACCCGCTGGTCGCCGACGACAGCAGCGAGCGGGTGCTCGAATCGGTCCTCCGCGAGACGCTCGCCCAAGAGGCCGACAACCGCCCCGCTTCCGGGGCCGAGCTGGCCGGCCGGTTGCAACTCGCCCTCCACCCCGAGGCGGCGTCGCTGTTCGACCCGCCGAAGGCGAGCTGGCGGCGGTGGGTCCTCTCGGCGCCGGCGGTCGTCATGATCGCGTCGGCGGTGCTGATCCCGAACATCGCCGCGGGGCTGTTCAACTACTTCTACAACGATCAGCAGATCATCCAGCGGCACAACAAGCCCGACGGCGAGATGGCGGCTCTCCACATCGAAGGGATCGAGCCGGCGTTCGAGCAGCTCTCGACGGTCGTTAACCTGATCGCCTTCCCGCTGGGCGGCCTGCTGGCGATCTACTACGGCTGGCCCGTCGCCCGCGCCATCTTTCGCGCCAAGCGGGGCGAGCCGGCCACCGGCCAAGAGATCGACCAGGTCTTCGCCCTGTGCCATCGGGGCGCCCTGCTCGGCGGCGTGCTGTGGGGAGTCGCGAGCCTCGTCTTCCCGATCACGCTCAAAGTCTGGTTCCCCGAGTTCCCCCTCAGCGAGGCGTACCACTTCTGCCTGTCGCTGCTCGTGTGCGGCGGGGTCGCGGCGGTCTACCCCTACTTCTTGCTCACCACGGGCGTGGCGGCCGTCTACTATCCTCAATTGGTCCGCACGCCGATGGCTGATAAGGAGTTCGACCGCCGCGGCGAGCGTCTGCGCCGCAGCGGCGAGCTCTACCTGTACGCGGCGGCGGTGATCCCGCTGGCGTCGATCGTGCTGCTCGCGTCGCTCGACGCGGAGCGGGAATCCCGAGCGATGATCTGCTGGTCGGTCTTCGCGACCATGCTGGGCCTGTTCGTCGCCTTCAAGGCATACCGCTACGTCCTAGCGACCTGGGCCCGCATGAAGCCGGTCCTCTCCACCGACCGCCCCGCCGAGGCGCCGGGGCTGCACGACTCGATGGGGTGAAGGGGGAGTCTCCGTTGTGTGCCACTGCCTGGCTTGTCCAGCAGTGGGAACCTGGTACCCGATTAGCACTGCTAGGCGAGCTAGCGGTGGCACCCAGCGTACTGAAAACACTCTGATTGCCCTCAGGATGGGCAGAAGCTCCGTATCACCGATTAACCGATCTTTCAGATGCCGGAAACAACAGACATATGGTTCAGAACGGAACGCTCATTAGAGACAGTCGCCGATCTGCTTGGCCTAGGCGGCGTTACTTGTGATGCGGAGAACCATTGGGAGTGGGTGATCGGCACGTTGGTCACCGATGACTTGCAACTTGATGTCACCAGAACTCACACTCTGCCTCCGGGTCAAGCTGACACTCGTATTTTCCGATTGGACAACCTGCCTTTCACTGATGAACAAATCCAGAAGATCAGCAATCTACTGTTGCCGATCACAACCTCGGAAATCACTTGGGGCCAATGGAGATTCAAGCGGGGAAATGACTACGAGTTGATCGAGCAAGGAAGGATGCCTTAACTGACAAACGGGCACACCAGTAGAAAATCGTACTACCGACTCAAGCGTTGTCTTGAGTTGCGAACAGCTCACTTCAGCCCTTAAGGCTACGACAACGGGCCGCCGACCCCCCGAGGGAGCCGACGGCCCGTTAGCTTGGCGTCTTAGCCGAACGATCACAGACGAATGGCGGTCGTCTCCCCCTCGGCCTCGAGGCCAAACTCCTCCAGCGCCGACTCGAGCGAACTCGGCGGAACCGCGGCTTGCGGGGCGGGAACGCCTTCCGTGGGGACCGTCTCGATGGCCGCCGGCGCCTCGACTTCGACGACCGCTTGTGGGATCTCGTTGCGGCAGACGAGCTTCAGGTTGTTCGCCTCGCACCGCTCGACGTAGCGGTCGAGCGAATCGATGGCGACCAGCAGCTTCTGGAAGCCGACCGGGGCGCCCCCGTTGGAGCCCATCGCGAGGGCCTCGACGGGGAGCGTGATCTCGATCTCGACCGTGGCGCCGGCGGGGATCTCCTGGATGCACGCGTTGGCGGTCGGGTCGCACGCCTTGATCGGCCCGAGCAACGCCACGAGCGAGACCTGCACGTCGCAGATCGCCCGCGTGCTGCTGTTGGTGACCGCCACCAAGAAGGTCGGCGCGCACGCCGGGTCGCTGGCGGGCGACTCGGTTAGGCTGGCGAGGCAGAGATCGCCGATCTCCGCGGCGGGCATCACGAACGGGCCGTGCGCCGAAGGGACGACCGTGCCGCACTGCAAGCCGGGACCGCCCTCGAGCGGGCCGTAGCGGAGCAACAGGTCAAGTACGTGCCCGCAGCCGGGCGGGCCGGTGAGGGCGGTCGCGAGGGGCTGTGTCGCCGGCAGGCCCGCCAACGCGGGACACGCCGCGCCGACGAGGGTGAGGCTCAGCAGTCGGACCGAGAATTGGAGGTTCATGATCGCGTTTCCTTATGGCGAAAGTGTTGGGTAATCAGAACGGTTAGAAAGAAGGCCCGGCGACCACGTCGCCGTGTGTCGCCGGGCCAGGTGAGGGAGGTTCAGAAGGTCGAGGTGAGATAGCTCGGGGGCGTTGGTTGGTCCCGGTCCGCCGAGGCTCGTTGAGCGAGGGCGTTATCCGTGGCGTGTGGCCCCGAGGTTCTCAGGAGTGGTGACGCGGCTCAGTAGCAGCCCCAGTAGCTGGTGATGACCGGGGCGCAGTGGTGGTAGCACCGCACGACGGGGCGGTAGCAGTACAGCGGCCGGCAGACGTTGTAGCTGTAGCAGTGGCCGTAGCTGCGGATGCCGCAGCGGTAACCGCCGCCCCAGTGGCCGCCCCAGCCGCCGCGGCGGTAGCCGCCGAAGCGTCGGAAGCAGGCCTCGATGGCGTCGGTCTCTTCGCCCGCTTCGGCGGCGAGGCCGTCCAGGTCGATCGCGTCGAGGTCGAGCTCTTCGACGTCGGCCGACGTGTCGTTGATGGTGTTGAGGTCCATGTTCGCCAGATCGTCCATCAGGTCGCCGGCGAAGGCGGAGCCGGACAGCACGAACATCGAAGCGAAGGCGAGCGTGAAGTTCTTGAGCATCGGAAGGTTCTCCAAAATCGGCAGGCGTTGGATTGAATGGCGAGGCGAGCGAGTCTGCCGTGTCTCGTCGTCGCCGGTGAAAGCGTTGTGTCTCTGCCAACGCCAAGCGGCGGGATCGCCGGAGTGTTACGGGGCGGTTTGGTTTTTCTTTGAACCACGAAGAAACGACGGAACGACGGCCGCCTGCTCGGGGCGACGCAGGAAGGCTGAAGGTGACGCTGGAGGGATTGAGTCAGCGCGTATCCCCCTCCCTTTCAGGGAGGGGCTAGGGGAGGGTCAGCCCGTTCGGCACAGGGCAGTCGTCTTGTGCTGAACGCCTTCACCCTCCCCAACCCCTCCCTGCAAGGGAGGGGCTTATTTCGTCGTTCCTTCGTTCCTTTGTGGTTCCCCCTGTAACACCCGGAGAGGGGCTCCGCTTGGCTGGGTAGAACCCAACCACGCCGCCCCGGCCGGGCGGCCGCCAACCCAAACCCGTGAGGCTTTCCGATGTCCCTTTCCACGAACAACCTGCGATTCCTGACCCTGGCCGCCCTGGCGGTGCTCGCCCCCGCCCCGGCCGCACTGGCCGACGCGGAGAACTACCGCAAGGCCCTCGATTCCACGACCTGGGTCCTCTCGAAGAACTCCGAGGGGACTTCCAGCGGCACCGGCGTGCTGATCGACAAGGAGCGGAAACTGGTCGTCACCAACGCCCACGTCGTCGGCGACAGCCGCTCGGCGGTGATCTTCTTCCGCGATCTGAAGGACGACCGGCCGGTCGTTGAGAAGTCGCACTACCTGCAGAACGTCAAGAAACTGGGCGTCCGCGGCCGGGTGGTGGCGGTCGACCGCAAGCGAGACCTCGCCCTGGTCGAGCTCGAGAAGCTGCCCGCCTCCGCCAAGGCGATCGAGATGGCCGAGAAGAGCACCTCGCCCGGCGTGTCGATCGACTCGGTCGGCAACCCGGGGGCCTCCGACGCCCTGTGGGTCTACACCTCGGGCAAGGTCCGCAGCGTCTACAAGAAGCGGTTCCGGACCGGCGCCGGCGAGCACGAGTTCACCGTGGTCGAGACCCAGTCGCCGCTCAACTCGGGCGATTCGGGCGGCCCGGTCGTCGGCCCGGACGGCAAGCTGGTGGGCGTCGTCCAGGCGATCAGCAAGAAGGGCTCGCTGATCAGCTACTGCGTCGATATCTCGGAGGTGAAGGACTTCCTCGCCAGCGACTGGAAGCCCGCCCCGCTGCCGATCGCCGACGTCCTGTCGAAGACCGACCTGAAGCACGAGAAGCACGAGACCGGCCACTTCAAGGTGACCGTCGACACGAAAAAGACGGGAAACCAAGAGGTTTTCGTCACCAAGGAGACCGAGTACTACGGCCGGGCCGACGTCCGCAAGGTCTGGTCGCTCGCCGCGACGCTCGACCCGTCGGACCTCGAGGCGGACGCCATGCGGCGGCTGCTGGAGCAGTCGGCCCGCACGAAGCTGGGCGCCTGGTCGGTCGAGATGGACGGCTCGGGCAAGCTGCTGCTGATCTACGTGACGAAGATCGACGCCACCGCGACGCCCGACTCGCTCGCCAGCATCGTGAAGTACACCGGCCTGATCACCGCGGCGATGAAGAAGGAGCTGGAGCCGAAGAAGACGGCCGAAGCGGCCTCCGACACGCTCGCCAACTGGCTGGCGGACTGAGGCCCGCGGCTAGAAGCGAAACGACGACGCCCCGGCCGCTCGGCCGGGGCGTTTTTTTGTGCGAACCACGAAGAAACGAAGGAACGACGGCCGCCTAACTAGCGCGACGTGGGACGGCTGGAAAATAGGTGATGGGGGCTAATCGTGGGTCTGCTCGATTCCCCTCCTCCGCTTGCGGAGGAGGTCGTATTCCACAGAACAGGCGGAGAGGGGGGCAGAAGCCGGGTACCTGGCTCGCCTCCTCCCCTAGCCCCTCCTCCTAAAGGAGGAGGGGGACATGCGCGGCCTTCACCCAATCAAGTCCTTCAGTCGCTGGGCTTCACCCCGCCAAATCGGCCGTCGTGCCCTTCGTGTCTTTGTGGTTCAAAAAAAGAACCCAGAAAGCCGTAACACCCCCGCCGGCCCGCCGCTTGGCCTTGTAGACGGGGACGAAACGAGCCCCGCGGCCAACCCAAAAACGCTTGAAAACAAGGAACCCCAGCCATGTCCCGCACGATCACGCTCGCCGTCGCCGCCCTTTCGGTCACCGCCCTGATGTCGCTGGAGGCCCAGGCGGGCTGCCGCGGGGGTGGCGGGCACGGCCGCAGCTCGAGCCGCCTCTCGATCGCCTACAGCCGGAACCTGCCTCACATGCGGTCGCACGCCCCTCGCCACGCGAACAACAACTACCATCGCGCCCCGGTGCACCACGCCCCGGTCCGGCACACGCCGGTCTACCACCCGCCCGTGGTGGTCCAGCCGGTGATTCAAGCCCCGGTGCAGACGGTGGTTCAGCCGGTAGTCACGCAGCCGCAGGCCGTCGCCCCGCCGGCGATGCCGACCTTCGCCCCGGCACCGCAGGCAGCGCCCGCTGTGGCTCCCGCCCCCGTCCCGGCCGCTCCCGCCCCGGCGGTCGCCGCTCCGGCGGCTCAGCCCGCCGCCGCCCCGGCCGCGGCCGAGAAATCGCCCGAGCAGCTCGCCCTGGAGGCGCTCGCCGCTTTCGCCGACTGAACCGTCGGCTCCACAACTTGGGTTGGCCCGGAAGGGGGCGTTTCGACCAGCGGGTCGGGGCGTCCCCTTCCGCTTTTTTACGGCCAAGAACCTGCCCTGTAGGAGGCGTCTCCGACGCCGATTCCGGTGTTTCAGCCGTCTTGAGCTAAGAACCTCGAATCGGCGTCGGAGACGCCTCCTACAGGAGAGCCGATTGTGAAGTGAGAAACTCCGTAACACCCTCCGACCGCTGCCGCTTGGCTAGTCAGAAGGGGACCGACAACGAGCCCCGCCAGCCAACCCCAAGCTTCGAATCAATAAGGAAACCCAGCCATGTCCACGATCACTCGCCTGACGTTCTCGCTCGCCGCCCTCGCCCTGACGGCGGGCCCCTCGGCCGACGCCTTCGCCTGCGGCGGAGGGGGGGGCGGCTACCGCGGCCGCGTCTCGATCGGTTACGGCGGTGGCGGCTACCACGCCCCTCGCTACACGCCGACGTACCGCCAGCCGGTTTACCGACAACCCGTTTACCAGCAGCCGGTCGCCCCGCAGCGGATTGTGCAGCAGCCGGTCATCCAGCAGCAGCCGTTCGTTCAGCAGCAGCCGATCCAGCAGCCTGTGGCCCAGCAACCGGCGATTCAGCAGCCGATCGCTCCGCAAGCTCCGCAACAGCCCGTTGCGGCCCCGTCGGCTGCCTCGCCTCAGCAGACGGCCCTCGACGCCCTCATGTCGCTGTCGGGTGGCCAGGCCGCACCGTCGGCGCCCCAAGCGATTGGGCATGTCGGCGCCTGGCGGGCGACGGTTGGCTCGTCGCAGGTGCAGCTGACACTCAACGCGGACGGCTCGTTCCGCTGGAACGCCAACGCGAATGGCAAGGCGAGCACCTTCGCCGGTCGCTTCTCCCTCGCCGGCGGTCAATTGACCTTGGTGCGGGCTGATAACCAGCAGCTCGCCGGCTCCTGGGTCGCCGACGCGACCGGCGGCTTCCGCTTCAAGCTGGCCGGCGCCCAGGACAGCGGCCTGCTGTTCGTCCGCGGTTGAGAAGCGACTCCCTTACCCTGCCCTGTGCCCCGAGAGCCGTCGACGCAAGTCGGCGGCTCTTTTTTTGATACCACCACGGAGAGCACCAAGAGCACGGAAAAAGTTGGCACCCCCGAGCCGCGACCGTCAGGGAGCGACCGAACGGGCTTCTAACTCGGTTGGTCGCTCCCTGACGGTCGCGGCTCGGCTGGAAACGCTCTTCCCCTTTCCTCGGTGATCTCGGTGCTCTCCGTGGTGAATCAAGAACGATCGCTGGGACGCACGTCCTCGAGTTGCTTCTCGAGCAAGCGGACGCTGCGGGAGAGCAGCACGCGGATCGCGACGTCGGTCTTGCCGAGCTTCGCGGCGATCTCTTTGGTGGGAAGGCCCTCGGCGTAGCGCATCTGGATGACCGACGACTGCTCCTCCGTGAGACCGTCGATCGCCTCGTGCATGCGCTGCACCCGCACGTCGCGGCTGAAGGCGGCGCTGGGTGAGGTGATGCTGGCGGCGAGGAAGGCCTCGAAGCCGCCCGCGCCGTCGTCCCCCGCGCCGTGCATCGATTGCCGCCGACCCGCGTCGCGGCGTTGGGCGCCGAAGTGGAAGCGGTGGGCGTCGACCACCCGCCGGCGGGCCAGCTCCTGGAGCCATTGGAACGGCTCGTACTTGTCGAGCGGTGCGGTTTCGAGGCCCGAGAGGGCGGTCGTCGAGATCTCTTGAAGCAGGTCGTCCGGCTCGACGACCGACAGCAGCTTCTCGCTCATGAGCGACCGAACGAAGCCGATCAGCCGCCGGCGTTCCGCCTCGATTAGCTGGGCGAGCGCGTCGGCGTCGCGCTGCTTAACCCGCTCGACGAGTTCGTCCGGGGGAGAGTCTTCGGCGGGGTGATCCGACATAGCGTGGCTCCGGGGGCGAGACGCGCCCGATCCTAACGCATTCATCGCCGGATCAGAACCGAGTCGTCGCGGCCGTCGCGGCCGGTTCGCTCAGCGAGCGGCGTCGTCGGAGAAGCCGGGGACGTTCGTGGCGGCGGGGCTCAGCGCGATTTCCAGGTCGTTCGAGCCGGGGGCCACCTCGACCCGGAAGTCGGGGGGCGCCGTCCCCGGAAGGGGCGAAGAGTCGAGGCTGCTGACCGTCACGCGGTGGACGCCGACGACCGCCCCGTCGTACTCGCCATAGGTCGAGAGGCGGAACTTGCCATCGGCTCCCGCCTCGCCAAAGGCCGCCTTGCCCGTCGCGAAGGACTCCCCTTCGGGGGGAAGCGGCTGAAAGCGGACGACGACGTTAGGAACCGGCTCGCCTTCGAGGGTCACGACGCCCGAGACGTTCGCCATCTTCGGCCCGCCGCCGCACCCCATGGAGAGGGCCAGCAACGAGACGCACCCAGCACGCCCAATAAGATTCATAGCGCAACTTACGTTTGGGGTCGGTTCGTTCAGAACTCGAGATCGGTCTCGCCGCCGGCACGGGTACCGAGGCCGGCGTAGGCCTGCCACACGATCGATTCGGAGATGAAGTGGGCCGAACCGTCGCAGAAGCCGAAGACGGCCCCACCCGGGTGGGCGCTGCTGGCGGCATCGCGGTCGTACCAGTTGACCGAGGAGCGGCTCTCGAACCACATGTTGAACAGCGTGTCGTCCTTATCGCCGTGCGAGCCGGGCCAAGTGGGCCAGCGGTACTTGCCGTCGTCGGACCCCTGGGTGGTCTCCCACAGCTCCACGTTGCTCGGCGCGCTGGCGGGCGGCTCGCGTTGCTCGACTTCGCCGATGATGATCGTTTTCGACGTGCCATCGGTGATCTTGCTGATGCTCGTGGGGCCGTCGAGCCGGTCGGGCGAGCCCGGGTACAGCACACCGATCAGGGTGCTGATCGGCCGCGGCGTGTTGTTGGGAACGCCTTGGAATCCGTTGAATTCGTTGGGCAACCAGTTCACGTTCTTGCTGAGGTTGTTGCCCGCGTTGTCGCGGACTCCCCGGCAGCCGCGGTAGTTCGAGGTGCCCATCTGGGGGTTGTTTGGCGGGTTCCCGGTCCCGCTGTACTGCGGATTCGTGTCGGCGTCCGCCATCGTCGAGGAGGCGCAGCGGAACGCGGATTTGTTGCTCGCGAAGACCTCGATGAGCGGATCGCCCGCCGCGAGGGTGAGCCCGGGGTTGTTCGATTTTTCCACCAGCCAGTCGTAGATCTGGTCGTACACGGCCTGCTCTTCCATGTACGGCAGGAGGTTGGTGGTCCAGCTCGGCCCGACCCGGCCCCGTGTTGGGATGCTGATTCCTTGGGGGAACGCCTCGCTGACGTCGTGGGTCATCAGCAGAGCCAGGATGATCTGCTTCTCGGTGTTGATGCACTGGGTGCGCCGAGCCGCTTCGCGCGCCGCTTGCACCGCGGGCAGCAGCAGGGCGACGAGGATGCCGATGATGGCGATCACGACCAGCAGCTCAACCAGCGTAAAACCCCGACGCGGGGCGCGCTCGGCTTGCATGGCGACGGTCCTTGCCAGATTGGGAAAACGACGCCCGCCGTGCGGGCTTGGAGGAGGGGTGCGTTCCGGGGGCGCGATCGCCCCCGGAACGCATCCATCCAATCTAGCCGCTTTCAGCCCGCTGCCGATCTGGTATTTCCGAACGATCGATGGAGGGTGTCGAACGTTCTCTCAGCCGGGCAACGCGGCGGTGACGGCGTCGGCGAAGGTGCGGGTGGTCGCCTCGCCGCCCAGGTCGCGCGTGTGGTTGCGCGGGTCGGTCAGGGCGGTCGCCACGGCGTCGTCGAGCAGCCGGGCGGCCTCAGAAGCCTGCGGGTCCTTCTGCTCGGCGGCGAGCCACTCGAGCATCATGGCCGCTGAGAGGATCATCGCGGCCGGGTTGGCGACCCCCTGCCCCGCGATGTCGGGCGCCGAGCCGTGCGACGGCTGGAACAGCGCTTTGTCGGCGCCGATCTCGCCCGAGGGCGCCATGCCGAGCCCGCCGACCAGCCCGCCGGTCAGATCGGACAGGATGTCGCCGAACTGGTTTTCCATGACGAGCACGTCGTACGCGTCGGGATGGTTCAGGAGGTAGAGGCACATCGCGTCGACGTACGCGGAGTCGGCCGTGATGTCGTCGTACTGCTTGGCGACATCGAAGAAGACCTTGCGGAAGAAGGCGAAGCTGCGGAAGACGTTCGCCTTGTCGACGCACGTGACCCGCGGCTTCCCGTCGAGCGGCCGGCCTTTCCGTCGGCGGGCGAGGCGGAAGGCGAAATCGACCACTTTGGCCGTCCCCTCACGCGTGACGACGATCGTATCGGTCGCCACCTGGTCCTCGACGATCGAGCCCCCGCCGTACGAGGCGAACAGGCCCTCCAGGTTCTCGCGGACGATCACCAGGTCGATCCCCGCGCCCGGGTCGGCCAGCGGCGTGCGGACGCCGGGGTAGAGCTTCACGGGCCGGGCCGCCGAGTGGAGCCCCATGGCGCGGCGGAGGCCGACCATCATCTCGGGCTGCACCTCGGTGCCGTCCGGCTTGCGGACGTCGGGCATGCCGATCGCGGCGAGGAGGACCGCGTCGGCCGCGAGACAGTCGGCGAGGGTCTCATCCGGCAGGGCGACACCGCTGCGGCGAAACAGTTCCGCGCCGGCCTCGTGCCGCGTGTATTCCAACCGCAGGCCGCCCGCGGCCGCCACGGCCTTCTCGATCGGCGGCAGCGAGGCGTCCAGGATCTCGGGCCCGATCCCATCGCCAGGCAGCAGAGCGATCTTATAAGTGCGCATAGAGGATGCGTTGGCGGGCGTCAGACGCGAATGGAGGGAGCGGCGGTTGGAGAGGCGAGTCATCAGTTATACAGGGTCCAGAAGGTTATGTCCTTGCTGAGCACTCCCGCCGACACGTCGGCGTCGAACCGCTTGAAGTGGCCCGTTTTCAGGTGCGTGTCGAAGGCGGCGCGGTCGTCGTACAGTTCGTAAAGCAGGCAGGCGGTCGGTTCGTCCGGATCAAAGGCCACGTCAAACCGCCGGCAGCCCTCCTCGCGCTCGAGCGAGTTGACGGCCTGCGCCAGCACCAGCGGGCGGAACGCGTCAACGAAGTCGGGGGCGAGGCGGAACTTAACGAGCACGACGTACATCGGCAGCGGATCAATCAGTTGGGGAAGCGGGCGCGGAGGTCATCGACCTGCGCCGGGGTGAGGGGTTGGGTGGCGTGGCCTTGGAGCAACAGGTGCAGCTTGGCGGTCTCTTCGAGCTCTTCCATCGCGTAGGCCGCCCGGTCGAGGCTCGTGCCAGCGACGATCGGCCCGTGGTTCGCCAGCAGGATCGCGTGGTGCTTGTCCGCCAGCTTCGCGACCGCGTCGGCGAGCGTCTTGTCGCCCGGCGGGTAGTACGGCACGAGCGGTAACCTGCCGACACGCATCACGTAGTACGCCGTCAGCGGCGGGAGGACATCCTCCTGGTTCACCTCCGCGAGGCACGAGACGGCGACCGAGTAGGTCGAGTGCAGGTGCACGATCGCCGTGTCCTTGGGCCGCTTGCCGTAGGTCGCTAGGTGGAGGAACGATTCCTTGGTCGGCGCGTCGCCCGCCAGGTGCTCGCCGTCGGCGTCGAGCAGCGAGAGCCGCTCGGGGTCGAGCCGACCGAGGCAAGCGTTCGTGGGCGTCATCACGTAGCGGTCGCCGACGCGCACGCTCAGGTTGCCCGACGAGCCGACCCCGAAGCCACGCCGGTGGAGCGACTCGCCGTGCAGGATGATCTGTTCGCGCGCCTGGTCTTCGGTCATGCCAACTGCTCCAAAGCGCGGGAGAAGAAGTCATCGGAGCCGAAGTTGCCCGACTTGAGCGCGAGCGCCAGGCGGGGCTTCCCGAGCGAAGCGACCCAGGGGACGCCCGGCTCGATCTCGGGGCCGATCCGCACCGCGTCGATCCTCAGCTCGCGGAGCACGGCGCCGGAGGTCTCGCCCCCGGCGACGATCAGCTTCCGCACGCCCGTGTCGATCAGGCCGGCGGCGACCCGTCCGAGCGTCCGCTCGATCAGTTCGCACGCCCGCTCGCGTCCCAGCCTTTCGTGAGCCAGAGCGACCCCCTCCGGGTCGGCGGTCGAGTGAATCATGAACGGGGTGTCTTGGGGCTGGGCGGCGGCCCAGGCGAGGATCATCTCAACCGTTTGATCGCCCGAAGCGAGGGCCAGCGGATCGACCCGCATCGCGGGGCTGGCAGCTCGCATCGCGGCCACTTGGCGCTGGGTCGCCGTTGAGCAGCTGCCGGCGAGAACGGCGCAGCGTCCGTCGAACTCTCCGAGGCCGACCGAGGCTTCGCGTTCGTCACCCTGGAGAAGCGCCCTCGCGAGCCAGTACCCGATCGCCGAGCCGCCGGTGCTCAAGCGATCTTTGGCGATCTCCGCGGCAAGATTCTTGAGATGGGCGTCTTTGAGCGCGTCCGCGACGTAGAACGAGTCGAAGCCGATCGTTGGGGCGCCGTCGTCGAGGGCGTCGTACGAAAGGATCGCGACTTCACGCTCGGTTTGCCGGCCAAGCCAGCGTACCAGGTTGGCGTCGGTCATCGGGTTCAGCGGGTGCTCTTCCATGCCCGATTCGTTCAGCGGCTTGCCGTGCACGAAGAGACAGCCGTTGTAGACCGTCCGCCCGTTCTCCGGGAACGCGGGGCAGAAGGCCACCCGCCGCACGTCGAGCTCGTCGGCGAGCGCCTCGGCGACGGGGCCGATGTTCCCTTCGGGCGTCGAGTCGAACGTCGAGCAGTACTTGAAGAAGAACCGCTGCGCGCCGGCGGCTTGGAGCGAGGCGAGCGCCGACAGGGATTGCGCGACGGCGTCCCCTGGCGGGATCGACCGTGACTTGAGGGCGATGATCGCCGCGTCGTACCCTTCCGGCGCAAGAGGCTCGGCCGGGTCGCCGAACACCAACAGCACGCGCATCCCGGCGCGCGCCAGCATCGCGCCCAGGTCGGTCGCGCCGGTGTAGTCGTCGGCGATGCAGCCGAGCCTCAGGCTCACGGGTTGGCCCCCTCGGGGCGGGTCCGCTCGCGCTCGGTGGTCAGCAGGAACTTGTCGAACTCGAAGCCGTCCTCACGCATCGAGAACGACACGGTGTGCTCGCCCGCGGTCGGCACGTCCAAGTAAATCTTGTAGCGGACGCCGCAATGCGCCTTCTCGGTGCGTTGCTTGCTCTCCCACCACCACTGTTTCTTCCCTTCGCACCACTGCATCCGCTTGCCCGAATCGGGCCATTCGCCGTTGAGTCCGACGTGGATGCCGTTGTCCTCGCTGCCGGTTGAGTGGGCGCGGACCCACACGTAGTAGCGCCCCGCCTCGGGGAAGTCGACTTGGTAATCGAGCACACCAACCACGCCGGGCGTGTTGGAGAAGCTGACGCCGTTCTCGAGCTTGTCGGCGTGGGTGACTCGGGTGTCCGGCAGCAACTCGAGGTAGACGCCACCGCTCGCGCCCTCGTGGTGCGAGGGGTCGGGGTCGGCGAGTCCTTCGGGCTGCTCGGTCGCGGAGGTCTTGCGCCACTGGCGGACCTCGTCCTTTGACTGGCGGACGAAGTCCTCCGCCTCGACAGCGATCTCGATCGCCGAGCCGGTCGAAGCCGCAAGCGCGAGCAGGGCGAGTGAAGTGAGATGACGCATCATCGGTCGGTTCCTGGGGGGTCAGCTTTCGATGGCGATGGCGCGGACGGGCGAGCCGTCCCCGTCAACGATCCGCAACGGCAAGGCGATCAGCTCAACGCGATCGCTCTTCAGCGTGTCCAGCCCGCAAAGCCCTTCAACAATCAACACGCCGCCCTCGAACAAGATCCGATGAATCGCGGTAACTTCTTCGAGGTCGTTCACATCGGCCACCGAAGGGGGCTCGACGCCTAGCAGGGCGACGCCTCGCTCGACGAACCACTCGGCCAGCTCGACGCCGATCCGAGGCAGCGCGTGGCGGTACGACTCATCCGGGTAGCGTTTGTGCCAGTCGGTCCGCAGCAGCAGACGCTCGCCCGATTGGGCGTCCCCCGCGGCGGTTTGGAAGCGTTCGATGGTGAGCAGCTCGGCCGGCTCGGTCGGCGTGAGGTCGATCACGCGCGCCGGGCCGCAGCAGACCGACAGGTCCTGCTGGTCGAGCTTGGCGCCCTCCGGCAGGAAGTGGCACGGCGCGTCCATATGGGTGCCGCTGTGCGAGTACATCTCGAGCGTCGTCGCGTTCCAGCCGTCGGTTTCTAGCCGCTTGGCGGGGCGGATGGAGACCCCCGGCAGGTCGCCGTCGATGGGACGCGTGAGATCGACGATCCGCCGTGGCGCGCCGACCCGCACGGGGCGCCCAGCGGCGTCGGATTCGTAAGCGGCTTCCACGGCCGCGAGCGAACGCAGGTAATCCTCACCGGAGGTCTCGAACGGCTCGCCCGAGCGGAGCCGCTCGACAAAGTGCCGCTGCGTCGCGAAGACGCAGTCGCCGGCGAAGCCCTCGTTGCTCCAATCGTAGGCGTGCTCGGTCTCCGGTTCGCCCAGCCGTTTGAGGTACAGGCGCCCTGCCCCGTCGAGTCGGATCGAGCCCTCAGTCCCTTCGATGAACGTGTCGCCGAAGGTGAGTCGCGGGTTCTCGTCGGTCGATTCGTTGTAACGGTTGCAGTCCCACACGCCGACCGCGCCCGAGGCGAACCGCACCGTGACCAGCGCCGCGTCCTCGCCCACGATCACCGGGTTCATCCGGCGGAGGGTGGCGGAGACCTCGTCGATCTCGCCGGCGAGGTAGCGGAAGGTGTCGAAGAAGTGGACGCCCGTCTCGTGGATGAGCAGCCGGGGCATCTCGCGGAAGTAGGGCTGACGCGAGAGGTACGCGTCGGGTCCCCAGCCGTCGCCCAGCCGTGTGCGGACGGTGATCGTGTGGACTTCGCCGATGGCCCCGTCGTCGATCAGTCGCTTCGATTCGCGGCGCCAAGGTTGGTAGCGGAAGTTCTCGTGAACCATCAGCCGGACGCCGGCCGCCTTCGCGGCGGCGACGATCGCTTCGGCGCCCTTCAAATCGTCGGCCAGCGGCTTCTGGCTGATCAGGTCGACACCGTGGCCAGCGCACAGCTCCACGAGCGCGAGACGCCCCGCGGGGGGCGTCGCCAGGTCGACGAAGTCGGGCTTCACGGCGTCGAGCGCTTCAGCCGCGTCGGTGAACCACCGCGAGGCGCCGACCAGCTCGGCCGCCTCGCGTGCTCGGGCTTCGTCGCGATCGACAACCGCCTCGATGACGACGTCGTCCATCCGTCGCCAAGCGTCGAAATGGAAGCGCGCAAAGTACCCCGCGCCGATCGTGATGCCTCTCAGGGGGGTCATCGATCAACCCCCGTGCCGGAAGCGCTGAGCGGTTTGCGCGGGTCGAGCAGCAGCCAGCAGACGACGGCGATCGCGTTGAGCCCCGCGGCGACGAAGAAGAACGTTGACTGAGCGCCTGACCAGTCCTTCAGGTAGGCGTAGGCGAGCGTCGTGATGAACCCTCCCACGTTGCCCGCCATGTTCATCGTGCCGGAGACCATGCCGGAATGTCGTTGTCCGATGTCCATGCAGCACGACCAGCTCGGGGCCAGCGTCATGTCAGCACCAAAGATCGCGACACAGAACCAGAGCACCGCCGGCAGGACTTCGGTCTGTTGCATGCTCATCAAAACGCCAGCGGTCGCCAACGAGAAGCCGATCGCGGCTGGCAATCGGCGAGACAGAGGCCAGCGACCCGAGCGATAGAGGCGGTCGATCAGCCAGCCCGAGAACCAGTTGCCGAACGCGCCGAAAACGAGCGGCATGGCGGCGTAGCCGCCGGCGGCGCCGCTGCTCAGGCCAAACTCGCTCTTCAGGTGCGGGAACCAGTGGGTCAGGCAGAAAAAGAATGTGAAGTTCGATGCGAAGTACTGCAGGCAGAGCAAGCCCATCCGGCCCGAACGCAGCAAGTCGCCGGCGGTAAGATCGCCCGCCTCATGCTCCTGGTCCTCGGAGGTAACTTGCCGCCCAGATTCGATGAGAGCGAGCTCTTCGGGGCTCACTGAGGACTTCTGAGTAGGTTCGTCGCGAAACCAGAGCCACCAGCCGATCGCCCAGACGAAGCCAATGGCCATGAGCGTCGCGAACGTGGTGCGCCACCCCAACGCGGCGAGCAGCTGCGGCATAACAAAGAGGGCCAACGCGCCGCCGAACCGAGATCCGGAGAAGTTGATCCCCTGGACCAACCCGCGCTCGTTCATCGGGATCCACGAGTAAGCGGCCCGCGCCATCCCGGGGAACGCTCCCGCTTCGCCTGCGCCGAAAGCGAAGCGGGCAACTATCAGGGTCGTGAGGCCGATCGCAGCGCCGGTGAGGCCCGTGAAGACCGACCAGAGTGCGACCACCGAGGTCAGCAGCACCCGCGGACCGAAGCGGTCCGCCAGCCAACCGCCAGGGGTCTGAAAGAGCGCGTAGCCGAGCGAGAAGGCGGCGAGCACCCAGGCCCATTGCTTCTCGTCGAGGGCGAGGTCGCCGACCATCGACTCCTTCGCCGCGGAGATGCACGCCCGGTCGACGTAAAGCAGCACCGAGAGCGCAAAGGTGCCGACAACGAACCAGTAGCGGGAAGGCATGCGACGAGCCAGGAAGTGACGGATCTAAGCGGCCTCAATCGAGATGAGAGCATCGCAGTCTAAGAAGCGGAAAGGCCCTGCACAATTCACAACTTAGGGCGTT
Source organism: Planctomycetes bacterium MalM25 (assembly GCA_007745835.1). NCBI lineage: Bacteria > Pseudomonadati > Planctomycetota > Planctomycetes bacterium MalM25. Next base: position 2,891,747 of record CP036424.1, on the reverse strand, counting down.
GTGCGAGAGCCAAAAGATTGTTTGGCATGGCCGATAGATAGTGCTTGATTTTATGGATCCATCAGCGAGTTGGTCTCCGCCTGATTCTCAAGAATGCAAGAGGTCTGTGGCCGGGGGCGTGCGGATGGCCGCACGCGGCTGCTTGGGCAGCCGTTGATGCGAGGGCCAGCTCAGCAAGTCGTGTCCCTTTCGAGAGAGGACGTACGCTAGCTGCTTAGGCACCTGTATAGCAGGCCATTTTCCTTGACACCCAATCGAGAGGCCGCTAAAAAGATGTAAGTGACACCGGTGTCAGGAGGGCGGCAAGGTGAGGTTCCTGGTCGGCGAGGCGGTGCAGGGGTGAGGCCATACCGGTTCACCCCGGCGAAGTAGATTGTATGCTACGTGCTGCCAGTCGAAGCGTCTCGGTCGGTTGGTTGGTTAGCGAACAGCTCGCGGTTTGACTCTTCACTTATCGTTTCTCTAGACGCTTATCGATGGCTCAACTTCGAGCCTCTTTTCTCATACCGTCGTTTCGGGCAGGACTGTTTTGGATACTACAAGTAATCGCGGGTCGGCACGGCGTCATCGGTTGGGCTTCACGCTGGTGGAGCTGCTCGTGGTGATCGCCATTATCGGCATCTTGGTGGCCTTGCTGCTCCCCGCTGTGCAGGCGGCTCGTGAGGCGGCGCGGCGGTCGCAGTGCAAGAACCAGTTGAAGCAGATGGGCCTCGCCGCTTTGAACCACGAAAGCACCCATGGTTTTTTGCCCTCGGGCGGGTGGGGGTGGCAGTGGTCGGGTGACCCCGATCGGGGCTACGACGAGCGGCAGCCCGGTGGTTGGTACTACAACATTCTGGAGTACATCGAGGAGGGGCAGGTCCGAGAATTGGGCAGCGACGGGAATGCGGGAGCCATCACCGCGGAACAGCGGATCGGCACCACGCAAGCGGCCCAAACCTCGATCTCGACGTTTATCTGTCCCAGCCGCCGTGGGGCGGAGGTTTACCCCTACCTTCACAATAGTGTCCAGTTTAATTTCACCAATCCAAAGCCTGACGTGGTGGCACGGAACGACTACGCCGGGAATGGTGGCACGCTATGTAATCTAACCCAATGGGCGTGGTTTGGTCCTAACACGAGTGAGTTGGCGACCTCTTCCCCCAACCTGAGTGGATTCTCCCCGTTCATTCTGGCTAAGCCATCTGGCACGAAACCCGGCGGCAACGGGGTGGTTCATGCAGGCGGTGGGCTCAAGCTGACTAAGATCACGGATGGCACCTCGAAGACTTTCTTCGTGGGTGAGAAGTACATGTACGTCCAGCACTACGACGACTCTCTGAACGCGGGGAACGACCAGGGGTGGAACCAAGGTTGGGACCACGACAATGTGCGGCAGACTTCTTATCTCACGCAGAACGCCACTTCGGTTGCCGTGCTCGAATCGCGGTTCGCAGCCGCTACTGATTGGACCGAGGTTGTTACACCGCTCACGCCGGTTTCTGATTCGTACGAATTCAATGAAAGCGTTAGAGAGGAAAGATTCAAGAGCTATCGCTCGTTTGGCTCGGCTCACCCCGGCGGTTGCCAGTTCGCGTTGTGCGATGGTTCGGTGTTGACGATCGCCTACGGCGTGGACGAGTACGTCTACGCCGCTTACGGCTCGCGAAACGGTGGCGAGGTCACCGACGGGCTCTGATCCCGCTTCGCAGTCTGGTGATTGTTGTAAGCGAGCCACCCGTTTTGGCCTTCTGGCCGCGGATTGGTCGGGCGCTGCGCCAAACAATTCGGGTTCGCGCACGTGGCCAAGAGTCGTTGTTGACAGGCGTTGTCGTTGACACGCCACGCCGGCTCGGGTAGCGGTAGGTCGTTGAAGACCTCAACCGCTAAGCCTCCCCCGAGCGAAGCATGAAGAACGCCTTCATCATCAACGGCCACCAGCCCTATCCGTTCTCCGAGGGGCGGCTGAACGCCTCGCTCGTTGAGCGGTTGCAGGTGCACCTCGACGCCGGCGGGTACCAGACGCGGCTCACGACGATGACCGACGAGTTGGACGTCGATCGCGAGATCGACAACCACACGTGGGCCGATGTCGTCTCCTGCAGACGCCGGTCAACTGGATGGGCGTCTCGTGGAGCTTCAAGCGCTACCTCGACCACGTCTACTCCGCCGGCATGGACGGGCGGCTCTGCTCGGGCGACGGCCGCACCCGCAGCGACCCCAGCAAGCAGTACGGCTCGGGCGGGAAGCTCACCGGCAAGAAGTACCTGATGTCGCTCACGTTCAACGCGCCTCGCGAGTCGTTCGGCGACCCGGCGCAGACCTTCTTCGAGGGGAAGACGCCGGACGATCTGTTCTGGCCGATGCACCTCAACTTCCGCTTCTTCGGCTTGGAGCCGCTCGAGACGTTCGCCTGCTACGACGTCATGAAGAACGCCCAGATCGAGCAGGACTTCGAGCGCTTCGACGCGCACCTCAAGAAGCACCTCCCGACGGCCGAGTGAGCGGCGCATGGCCGAGGCAGTGGAGATCGACAATCAGGTGCGTGCTCTCCTGCGTGAAGGCGAGGAGGTAATCTGGTTCACTCGCCCGGGCATCCGCGCGGCGTGTTGGCGTCGTTTGCCTTTGTTGCTGATGGGGGTGTTCTGGATTTCTATCGCAACCGCAGCCCTTCGCTTTGCGGGCCCTGACCTCGGGCTCGACGTGGTGTTCGCGATCATGTTGATGTGCGGAGCCCTGATGGCCTCCGCCCCTTGGTTGGCCGCTTGGTGCTTCCGTGGCGCTTACTATCTGGTGACCAGCGAGCGTGTCCTGATCGCGAGCAGCCGTTTCCAGCCACCCACGAACAGCTACCCCCTAGAGCAAGCTCGCGAAGCCCGCCCCTCAAGAGATCTCTACGGGTTTGAGAACTTGGTGTTCGAGGTCACCTCGTCCGGCGGCCCGACGCGTCGGCGTCCGAGAAAGATCGGCTTCATGGGCATCGACGACGCCGCCGAGGCGCAGCGACAGATCGAGCGGGCGTGGTTGGCCTTGGGCAAGCACGATGAGGGGTAGGCGACGGGGGGCCGAATGAGCTCCACCCCCACCTGGCCCGCCTCCTACAGACAAATCGCAGGCTGCGCCCACTCGCTCACCACCGGGGCTAGGGCCAGCGCCTCCGGGCCCGGCCACTCGGCATCGGACCTCACCCGATGGTCCGGCCGCCGTTCACGTCGATCGAGGCGCCGTTGACGAACGCCGCCTCTTCGCTCGCCAGGTAGGCGACCGCGCCGGCGATGTCCGCCGGCGTGCCGAAGCGGCCGATCGGGCTGCTCGCTAGGTAGCCCGCGCGGTCCTCCTCGGTCGCGTCGGCGTGGCGTTCGACGGGCACCCAGCCGGGGGCCACGCAGTTCACCGTAACGCCGTGCGGTGCGAGTTCGGCCGCGCTGGACTTGGCCAGGCCGATCTGGGCCCCCTTGGCGGCGACGTAGGGGCAGAAGTCAGCGCGGGCTTCGGCGAAGACCTCGCTGGTGAGGTGGACGATCCGTCCCCACCGCTGCGACTTCATGTGCGGCAGGCACGCCTTGGTGAGCAGGAAGGGGCTCTTGAAAAAGAAGTCGACCATCCGTTGGCAGAAGGCCCAGTCGTACTCTTCGATCGGCAGCTCGGGCTGCTCGCAGGTCGCGTTGAGCACGAGGATATCGACCGGTCCGATCCGCTCCGTGATCTCGGCCAGCAGCCGATCGACGCTCGGCTCGTCGGTCACGTCGCCCCGCACGAGGCAGTGCTCGCCGCCAACCGCTTGCAGCTCGGCAAACGCCGCGTCGGCGACCTCTTGGTTGCCGAAGTAGTTCATCGCGACCCGGGCGCCGCGGCGGGCGAGCTCCAGAGCGATCGCCTTGCCCAGGCCACGCGTCGAGCCGGTGATCAGGGCGGTGCGGCTGGCGAGTGGAGCGTTCATGCGGGGGGGGACGGTCAGCGTGCGGTGAAGGGTAGTTAATTTTTTGGGTGTTCTCGATAAGGCTTGCTTAGTCGACCGACGCCCGGATCGCCAGCGGCGCCAGGCAGACGATCATCGCGCCCGAGGCGATCCGCAAGCCGCCGGAGGGGGCGGCGATCAGGGCGGCCAAGTACAGGCCGGCCGCCCAACCGACCGCGCAACCGATCAGCGCACCCCGCAGCGAGCGGGTCTGCCCCACGCCGACCAGCAGCCCCACGATCCAGCCGACGAACCCCGCCAGGCCGACCGGCACGAGGATGGCGGGACGCAGGAGACGGACGCCGCTGAGCTGCTCGGCCAACTCACCGACGTTGATCGACACGGCCAGCGCCGCCGCCACCGCCGTCAGCAGCATCAGGTTGGCGAGGCTGAACCGGTGGTCCGTTGGGTTGCTCGATACGTTCATGCGGCGCGCCTCAGTACGATTGGTCGATCATCTCGCCGTCCGCGCGGTTGGCGAGCTGGCCGAGCAGCTTCGGGTTGATGTCTTCTTGGATAAAGCGGACCGAGCCGTCGGCGTAGGCGAACTGGGCGCCGCCCGGGTGGGGGCTGCCGAAGCCGCCGACCGCGAGGGGGAAGGTCGGGTCGCCCCCGGTGGTGAGGTAGGGATCGACTTGGCGTGGCTTGTCGTCCTCGGGTTCCGCTTCTTCTTCGGGCTCCTCCTCTTCGTAATCGCCCCAGTAGTTGTTGCTATAGCTTTGATAAGCCTCTTCGCCGTAGGGCTCGTACCAGGGGACGGGTCCCCCGCCGCCGAACCCGCCGCCGAATCCACCCCCGTACTCACCGCCGAATCTGCCACCGAATTCGTCCTCGTCCTCGACCGGTTCGGTCTCGTCGGTCCCCGTGGCGGTCGGCACGAAGGGTTGATTGATCGGCGTGCCCGTGTTGCGGAGCGTGGCGGGGGTGCCGGTGATCCAGCCGAGGTCGCTTCCGCCGTCCATCAGCTTCTCGCCGAGCAGGAGCGTGTAGCTCGGCCCGTCTTGCACGTCCTCCATGCGGAGCTTCTGGTTGAGGATGAACATGCCGTTGTTGGTCGTGTCGATCGGCGCCTCGGCGTCGTGGTGCACGCCGGCGTAGCTCGAGCCGGGGTACTCGTCGTTCCAGCCGCTCGGGCACATCAGCACGTCGATGAGCGACTGCCGCACCCGGTCGTTTGCTTGGTGGTACGCGCCGACCGACCAGTCCATGTGCTTGAAACGGACCTGCTCGCCAAAGTAGGGCAGCATGCGGGCGATCCACCCTTTGTGATCGCCTGCCGGGAGGTTGCGGATCGGGCCGGTCGGGTTGGTCGAGCCCACCGGGTAGACCTCCTTGGCGGCCTCGTAGTTGTGCACGCCGATGGTGAGCTGCCGCAGGTTGTTCTGGCAGTGCGTCCGCCGCGCCGCCTCGCGCGCGGCCTGGACCGCGGGCAGCAACAACGCGACCAGGATGCCGATGATGGCGATCACCACCAGCAGCTCGACCAGCGTGAAGCCCCGCCGCGGCGGGGCGGGGGTCGGGTTGGGCCTCATGGCGATTCTCCTGCGGTATCGGTGGGGAGCCGCAGCGACGCGGTGTGCGTCACGCGCGGGTCGGATTCGTTCGGGATACGGACCACGGCGATCAGCCGGGGCGGGCCCTCTTCGGGGCGTTCGACGCGGGTTGTGATCGCCGCGCCGTACGCCTGTTGCAGCTCGTCGGGCGAGAGGAGCCACGCCTCGCCCGGGTGGTCGGGTTCGCGGCGCAGCCGGGCGAGCCCGCGCCGCAAGGCGCTCTCGCCGAGCCACTCCGCCTGCGCGTGCTGCGAGGCGAGGCGGGCCTGGCCCCGTTGGCGGAGCACGCCGCTCGTCCAGCTCGTCGCGAGCGACGCGACGAGGATCAGCAACGCGAGCGCCGAGATCATCACGAACGCGCGACGTGGTCTGGGCTTTGCTTGGTTCATCTTGCACCCTCCCCCGCCCCGGTCGTGAGGCGGGCGTGGCGGCCGAGTTCGGCGACCAGCTGCGTGATCAGTGGCTGGCCTTCCGCCTTAGGTTTGAAAGTTAGCCGAACAAGGCGAGCGCCCTCGACCTTCTCTTCTTGAAGGTTCCATGAAACGCCCTCCGGCACGCCGAACCGGCGCTGCGAGTCGGCCGTGTCGCGTTGGGCCGTGTCGCGTTGGGCCGTGTCGCGTTGGATGGTGTCGCCGCTCCAGGTGTAGGTGACGGGCGCTTCGCCGGACAGGGTGAGCGTGTCCCCCGCTAGTTGGCAATCGACGGCGGCGTGCAGGTCGGCGCGGAGGGCTTGCTTGAGCAGTGGCAGGTCGGCCGCGGCGGTCGATGCGTTGCGGAAGCGCGCGTCGACCCGCAGCAGCGAGGCGATCCCCGTGCCGACGATCGCCATCGCGAGGGTCGCAACCGCGATCGTGACCGACACCTCGATGAGCGACAGCCCGCGTCGTCGCTGCTTCAGGGCCTCTCGTCTCATGGCTCCTCCTCCGCGGCCGGGTAAACCCACGCCGTCAGCCGGCGGCGGATCGGATCGGCGTCCGGGTGGGGCGTCCAGGCGACGGTCCAGACGACGCGTTTCTCGCCGAACGGTTTGTCGTCACTCTCGGTCAACGCGGCCGTCAGCTCCACCGCCGGCAGCCGCTCGGGGGAGAGGGAGGCGCCGATCGAGTCGAGCCGCTCTTGGTCCAGTCGCTCCGCCGGCACGCAGGTGGCGAGTTCCAGGGCGTGGTCGAGCGTCTCGCGGGCGAGGCGTTCCTGCTCGTTGAGCCGCCACTGCCGATCGACCGCTCGTGTCGCCTTGCCAGCGAGCACGAGCGTGGCGCCGATCGCCGCGAGGCCAACGACCGCCTCGAGCAGCGTGACGCCCCGGCGTGGCTTGGCGGGTTGCTCGGTTCGGGTCATACCAGGCCCTCGATCAGACGCACAAGCGGGATGAACAGCGCGATGACGAACCAAGCGACCAAGCCCCCGAAAAGGAGGATGAGTGTGGCGAACAATCCTTGACGCCACGCCTCGTAGCGGAAGACGGCGCGTCCGAGCTGGCGCGAGGCGATCGAGCGGAGCGCCCACGGCGTGTTGCCGGCGGGCTCGGCGGCGCGGAGCAGCTGGACGTCGGCGCCGCTGAGCAGCCGCGCCGATTGCAGGGCTTCGCGCCAGTCGCCGCCCGCGACGATCGCGTCGTGGGCCCGGTCCATCCGCCGCCGCACGAGGGCGTTCGGGTAATGCGCCACCCCGTCGGCGTTCTCGCCGAGGCGACGGACCGCTTCTTCCATGGGCATCCGCTCCTCGACCGTGACCGCCAGAAGGTTCAGGGTGCGGTAGCGATGCCAAGGGTAGAAGAGCTGGCTGAGCCACGTGATCAGAAACCAGTAAGGATAGAAGAGCTTCTTGATCACCGTGAAGAAGAAAACGTTCTTCTTGAACAGGTAGAAAACCAAGCCGATCGGCGCCAGCCAACAAACGATAGAGCAGATGACCCACAGAGGCGCTAGGAAAAGGAGCAATGGAGCCAATGGCAGGTACCAGTAGTTGACGAACCAGTTGCTTGCAGAGACCACGCTTTGGGTGATCGGGGGCAGGTCGAGTCCGAACTCATAGAAGATCTTCTCGAACTCCGGCACGATCGAGATCATGACGAACGTGGCGATCAAGACTGCGGCGAGACCGATCATGACTAGATAGAACAACCCCTGAAGGATGGGCCCCAATTGGTGCTTGTCCTCAAGGCGGGCCGCTCTTGCTAGCTTCGGTAGGGGCAGCCCCCCTCCCGTCGACAGAGCGGCGCAGGCCTGTGCTTCGGGGGGGAAGGCGTTGGGGTTGTCGGCGATCGCGGTTTCGATCAGCGCTGAGTTTGAAAGTTGGTTGACGCATGAGAGGATGGCGGAACGGATCTTCCCGGTGAACCGGCCGAGGTTGCTCCGCAGCATGTCCTGGATGGGGTGTCCGTGCTCGATCGCCCGATTGACGATCGACCAGGCCGCGTTCTGCTGTCGGCGGCGACGCGCTAGCTGCAAGTCGGTCAGAGAGAAACCGAGCACAACGGAGAGAACAAAGCCGGCGATGAGGAACACCCCGCCAACCGCCACCCAGGCGCTCAGCAAGAACAGCAACGCGACGACCCTCAGCACTAGCCCCGCCGGGTCGCTGCTCGCCGGACCCCGCACGCCGTAGTACATGCGCATCGCCATCCGGATTGTCACCCCGAGGGCGAACAACGCGAAGACGGTGAGGATGGGATTCGGGTTCAACGGGCCGTAGTTCTCGGGGTCAGGTTAGGCCTTCGATCAGCTTGATCAGGGGGAGGAACAACGCCGCCACCATGACCACCACAAAGATCCCGATCGCGATGATCAGGATCGGCGGGATCACCGAGACGAGGAAGGTCACCTGGTTCTGCCGGTTGTCGTTGTAGACGTCCGCCGCCTCGCGCAGCGCGGCGGGCAGGTCGCCGCGGGCTTCTCCGTCGGCGATCATCGCGGCGAGCTCGCCCTCGAAGTGGATCGACCCGCCGACCGCCTCACCGAGGGTCTGCCCCGCCTCGCACCGATCGGCCGCCCGCAACGCGGCGCGGGCCAGGTTGCGATCGAACAGCCCCGCGCCGACCGACCGCAGCGCCTGCGGCGCGGGCAGGCGCGTCGCCGTGTAAGCGCCCAGCAGCTCCGCGAAGGCGTAGTGACCCTCGGCGATCCACAGCCGGCCGAACAGGGGCAGGCTCGTGGCGAGCCAGTGGACGTAGCGCGAGAGCCCCGGGATCAGCCCCGCCACGAACAGCCCCCCCATCCCTGCGGCGATCAGGCCGATCAGGCCCGGGAGGTGGTGGCTGGTCTCGATGAAGAACGTGGTGAGGGTCGGCAGGGTGAGCTGAAACTCCGTAAAGATCTCCTCGAAGTTCGGCACGATGTACCAGCAGATGAAGACGATCACCACCGCCAGGATCGCCAGCACGCAGAGCGGGTAAGTCAGCGTCACGAACAGTTGCCGACGCATCCGCCGCTGGGCCGCCTTCAGCGTGGCGAGGGCGGGCAACGCCGCCCGCAGGTCGCCGCCGCTCTGGCAGGCGGCGTTCAGCTGACGACGCAGCGCGCCGTGGAAGTGCGACTCGGTCGCGGCGAACGCCTGGTCGATCGGGTCGCCCGCCTCGATCCGATCGGCGAGGGCTTCGAGGCCTTCGCGGTCGCGCCCGCGGGACTCCAGGGCGATCGCCCGGATCACCGCCGGCAACGGCAGGCGCGCGTCGGTCCACGTGGCGATCCGCCCCAGCACGCCCTCGGCGTTGGGGGGGGCGGTCGGCGACGCGGGGTCATCGGGGATCACGGGCCTAATGCCAGGTGGTCATTTCGATCAGCGAGGCGATGTAGGGGCCGTACATCGCGAGGCCGTATAGCACGAGCGAGCCGCCGCCGATCACGGTGGTCGCTACCAGCGGCAGCAGGGTCGACGCGGCTTCCAGCGCGAGGCGGGCCCGGTCGTCGTACTCCGCTGAAGCGGACTCGATCGCGCTGAGCACGAAAGGGGCGCCCGCGTCGGAGGTGAGCGCCGGCACGGCGAGCGGGGGCAACGCGTCGCGTGCTTCGGGCAGGTCGTTGAGCCCTCCCCCGGCGCGCAGGCATTCGGAGAGTCCCTGCGAGGGCTCCACGAAGGGGCGCCAGCCGGTCGCCTCGGCGCTGAGCGGCAGAGCTTCGTGCAGCGGTGTGCCGTGACCGAGCTGCATCCCGAGCAGCCGGCAGTAGTTGGCCGACGCCTGCAAACGCAACGCCTCGCCGACGCCCGGCAGGCGGTTCGCCCAGCCGAGCGGCGCCGCCAGCGCCCCGCGCCGGTGCGGCCACACCAGCCAGACGACCGCGCCCAACGTCAAGGCAACCGGCGTCCAGGTCGCGAGGCGGACGATCAGCTCGCGGGCGTCGCGGAAGGCGTTCGCCGCTTCTCCCCGCTGCTGGAAGACCCAGTCGTAACTCGGTCCGACCGCGCGGAGCACCAGCACCATCGCCACGAACGAGAGCAACGCCACGAGCACGGGGTAGAGCGTCGCGAGCCAGACGGTCCGGCGGAGGCCGAGGGTCCGGGTGAGCGCGTCGCTCATGGCCTCGAGCGCCGAAGGGAGCCGCCCCGTCGCTTCGCCGCCGCGGACGAGCGCTGCGTAGTACGGGGGCAGGTGATCGGCCTCGGCGGCGATCGCCTCGCTGAGGGGCTCGCCCGAGTCGATCCGGCCGGCGAGCCGGCGGGAGAGTTCTTGCGATCGACCGGGGAGCGACTCGGCGGCGCGGGCCAGCTCGGAGGAGATCGGTAGCCCCGCGCGGGCCAGAGCGGCCAGCTCGCCGTTGAGGGCGATCAGCTCTTCGAGTCGCGCGTGCTCCGCCATCCGCCCCCTCTCACGGACCGACTTCCCAGCCCAAGACGCGATCGACTTCGAGCTGATCGGTCAGGCCGGCATGGACGAGTTTCGCCGCTTGGTCCATGAGGGTGGCCGACTGCGCGGCCCGCCTCTCCTCGTTGAACCGGGCGCGATCATAGCCGCTATCGATCGATCGGGCGAGCGCGGTGTCGGCGAGGTCGATCGACTCGGCGATGGCGAGGCGGCCGTCGTAGCCGACGCCATCGCAACGTGGGCAGTCGGGTAGGGCCGCGTCCCCTTGGCGGCATTCACAGACTTTGCGGAGGAGCCGTTGGGCGACGATCGCTCGCGTCGCCCCGCGCACCAGATAGGGCGGCGCTCCCATGTCGAGCAGACGGGCGATGGCGGTCGCCGCGTCGGTCGCGTGCAGCGTGGTCAGCAGCAGCTGGCCGGTCATGGCCGCCTGGTAGGCGATGCGCGCGGCCTCGGCGTCGCGCATCTCGCCGACGAAGAGCACGTCCGGGTCCTGCCGCACGAGCGACCGGAGCGCCGTCGCCAGGTCGTAGCCGGCGTCCGGGTTCGCCTGCGATTGGGCGACGCCCGGCAGCACGACCTCGACCGGGTCCTCGAGCGTCACCACGCTGCGGCCACCGCCCCAGCGGGATTGGATCTCGCGCAAGCAGGCGTAGGCGGTCGTTGTCTTTCCGCTGCCCGAGGGGCCGACGATCAGCACGGCGCCGCTGGTGGCCGCCAGCGCTTGGCTCAAAGTGTCCGCGACGCCCTTCGGCAACGTGAGGTCGCCGAGTCGCAGCAACTCGCCGCCGTCCTCCGATAAGACCCGCGCCACGATCCGCTCGCCGAACACGGTCGGCAGCGTGCTGATCCGCATCGGCCGGTCCAATCCCTCGGCGCGAAGTCGGCCCTCTTGCGGCTTGTTGGTCTCGTAAGTCAGCAGGCCGGCCAGCACCTTCAGGCGGGTGGTAACGTTGTTCGCCACGTCCCGGTCGATGAGCCCCAGGCGTTGCACCACACCGTCGACGCGCCATTCGACTTGCAGCCCCTCGCGCGTCGGCAGCAGGTGCAGGTCGCTCGCGCCGCGTTCCAGTGTCCGGCGGAGCAGCGCCTCGACGATCTGCGGCGCAGTCACCGCGTCGCCGAGGTCGAGGTCTTGGTGCGTCGAGTCGTTCATCGAGTGCGCCGTGGGCTGTTCGATCGGTGGACGCGGGCGGCGACCTATCTCGCCAGCGTGGCCCAGACTAGCAGTTGCGTTTGGGGAATGGGGTTCTGGTTGCTCTTCGCCGCATCGCGCAAACCCTTGCTCTGATTTGAGTTGTTTCTACTCAGGGCGGATCGGTGCGGAGTTTTGCAACTTATCAGATCCTTTGCGCAGTCGCTGCGTGATCTGGGGAGTTGCAGGGGTTAAACTGTTTCCCATTGGCGATCGCGTCAGGCCACGTGGTCGACGCGCGATGTCCCCGGAGATGTGTCCGTTATGTTCCTCAGCGATCCGCGGAAGGTCGGTCGCCGCCGCTTCTTGGCGACCGGCGCCCTCGCCGGACTCGGCCTGCACCTGGGCGACTTCTTTGCGCTGCGATCGGCGCAAGCCGCGTCGAACGCGTTCACTCCCCCACCGGTGCGGGCGAAGAGCGTCATCCACATCTACCTGACGGGCGGGATGGCGGCCCAGGAATCATGGGACCCGAAGCCCGACGCCCCGATCGAGTACCGCGGCGAGCTCGGCTCGGTCGGCACGAAACTGCCGGGCGTGCGGTTCAGCGAGCTGCTCCGTAAGACGGCCGGCATTGCCGATAAGCTGACGGTTGTCCGTTCGCTTACGCACGGCGAAGCGGCCCACGAGCGCGGCCAGCACAACATGATGACGGGCTACCGTCCGAGCCCCGCCCTGCTCTACCCCAGTCTGGGCAGCGTGGTGAGCCACGAGTACGGACCCCGTAAGAACCTGCCGCCGTACATTTCGATCCCCGGCGAGGTGACCGAGTTTGGCGGTTCGGGCTATCTCAGCTCGGCGTACGCGCCGTTCAGCGTGGGGGGCGACCCGGCGAACGCCAAGTTCGCCGTCCGCGACCTCAACCTGTCCGCCGACGTCAGCGACGAGCGCTACCACCGCCGCCTCGCCGCGCTCGAGACCATCAACAAGCGGTTCACCGAGCGGGCCGAGTCGGACGCCGTCTCGGCGATGGACACCTTCTACCAACGGGCCTACGACCTGATCGGTTCGGAGCACGCCCGCGAGGCATTCAACCTGCAGAAGGAGCCGGGCAAGGTCCGCGATCGCTACGGCCGCAACGCCGCGGGTCAGCGGCTGCTGCTGGCGCGTCGGCTGGTGGAGTCGGGCGCGCGGTTCGTGACCCTCACTTATGGCGGGTGGGACCACCACCAGCAGATCACCCAGAACATGCGACGCTTGGTCCCGGCGCTCGACCAAGGCTTCTCGACCCTGATCAACGACCTCGACGAGCGCGGCTTGCTCGACGACACGCTCGTGATGGTTTCCTCCGAGTTCGGCCGCACGCCCAAGATCAACGCCGACGCGGGACGCGACCACTGGTCGAAGGTGTTCAGCGTCGCCCTCGCCGGCGGGGGCATCAAGCGGGGCGCGGTGGTCGGCTCGTCCGACGCGACCGCCAACGAACCCGCAGAGACCCCGATCTCCCCCGAGGACCTGGCGGCGACGGTGTTCCACCAGCTCGGCATCGCCCCCGAGAAGGAGCTCATGGCGCCGGGCGACCGACCGATCGAGATCGTCAAGGGTGGCCGCGTCCGCGAAGAGTTGCTCGCCTAGTCGCTTCCCCTCCTCCCGCGCGGCGTCCCCCGCCGTGCCCCGTTTCCTGCCCGGCAGCCCGAGGCTCCACGGTGTCCTCCTTATCGAAAGCTGGCTTAGCTTGCTCGTTGTTGGGGTTCGCGCTGACGGCTAGCGCTTACGAGGCCCGCATCGATCGCCTGATCCCGCAGGGCGTGCAGCGCGGCCGCGAGGTGAAGGTCGAGCTGGCCGGGGTGCGACTCGGGTTGAACCCCGAAGAGGTCCTCTTCTACGAGCCGGGCGTGGAACTGGTCGGCGTGGAGTCGGTCGATAAGAACAAGGCGGCCGCCACGCTCCGCATCGCCGAGGACTGCCCGCTTGGCCGCCACGCGTTGCGGCTCCGCACGAAGACCGGCTTGAGCAACCTGGTGACGCTGCACGTCGGCGCGCTCGAGTCGTTCGATGAAGTCGAGCCGAACAACACGCTCGACGCGGCCCAAGCCGTGCCGCTCGATCGGACGGTCCACGGCGTGGTGAAACGCGAGGACGAGGACCTCTACGTGGTCGAGATCGCCGAGGGCGAACGCCTGTCGGTTGAGGTCGAGGGTCTGCGGCTCGGGCGGACGTTCTTCGACCCCATGATCGAGTTGCTCGATACCGCCGGCGCGCTGATCGCCTCGAACGACGACCGCGCGGCGGCCCATTCGGACGCTTTCCTGTCGCTGCTCGCCCCCGCGGGCGGCAAGGTCTACGTCCGCGTCCGCGAGACCGCCTTCCGCGGCGACGATCGCTCGAACTACCTGCTGCACGTCGGACGGTTCCCCCGCCCGACGGCCGTCTACCCGCCGGTCGCCGTGCGGGGCGAGCCGACCGAGCTGCGCTGGATCGGCGACGCGACGGGCGATGTTGTCACCACGGTGACTCCGCCGCTGGATGGCACGGAGACCTTCGACGCCTGGTGCGAAGACGACCGCGGCGTCGCGCCCTCATCGCTGCCGATCCGTCTGGTCGATACGCCGCCCGCCCTCGAAGTCGAACCAAACAACAAGCAGAGCGAGGCGACCCCGATGACTGCGCCCGGCGTGGCGGCGGGCGTCGTCCAGGAGCCGGGCGACTACGACCACTTCCGCATCACCGCGAAGAAGGGGCAGACCTTCGAGCTGCGCGTCTTGGCCCGGCGGCTGCGGTCCTCGCTCGACCCCGTGCTGCGGGTCTACGACGCCAAAGGCAAACGCCTCGCCGGCAACGACGACGACCAGGCCTTCCCCGACAGCTACGTCCGCTTCAAAGCCCCCGCCGACGGCGACTACGTGCTGCAGGTCGAGGACAACCTGCACCGGGGCGACGCCGAGAAGGTCTACGCCCTCGTGGTCGAGCCGATCCAGCCGCTGGTCGATATCAAAATGGAAGAGCGCCGCCGCTACGAGGCGACCCGGTTGGAAGTCCCGCGCGGCGGCCGGGCGGCCGCGTTGCTGACGGTCACCCGGCGCAACGTGGGGGGGGAGCTGCGGATCGACTTCGAAGGCCTGCCGCCGGGCGTGACGGTCGAGGCGCCGCCGCTCGCGGGCGACTACAACCGGGTGCCCGTGCTACTCAGCGCCACAGCCGAAACTCCGCACGCCGCAGCATTGGCGACGCTCGTCGCTTCGCGCACCGAGTCGGAGAGCCCCGAGCCGCAGACGACCCGCTTCCGCCAGCAGACGTGGCACGCGCGCGGCCGGAACAACCGGCCCGTGTGGAGCCACTTCGCGGAGCGCGCGCCGGTGGCGGTGACCGACGAGCTCCCCTTCTCGATCGACCTGCAAGCGCCGAAGGCGCCGATCTGCCGGAACGGCTCGCTGGACCTGAAGGTGACCGCGCAGCGCGGCGACGGCTTCGATAAGCCGATCGGGGTGAAGTTGCTCTACCACTCTCCCGGCGTGTCGTCGAACCGCTCGCGATCGATCACCAAGGGGAAGCTCGAAGCGACCATCCCGGTCACCGCGAACGGCAAGGCCCGCACGGGCGATTGGCCGATCGTCGTTGTCGGCGAGACGAACCTCGACGGGCGCGTTTACACGGCGACCCGGTTCGTGACACTCACCGTCGCCGAGCCGTACTTCGACGTGAGCGTGCCGACGCTCACCGCCAAGCAGGGCGAGGCGGCGGAGCTCGAAGTGAAACTCTCGCCACGCACGCCCTTCGAGGGCGCCGCGAAGCTCGATTTGGTCGGATTGCCACCGGGGGTCACGGCCGAGCCGCTCCAGATTGAGGCGGACGCGGAGTCAGCGCGGTTCGCGCTGACGATCGCCGAGGACGCGAAGCCGGGCCGCCACCGGGGGGTCGGCTGCCAGGTGCAGCTGACGGTCGAGGGCGAGCCGGTCACCTACCGCCAAGGCTACGCCGAGCTGCGGATCGACCCAAAACGGAAGGACCGAACCGCGGCCCGCGGCGCCGCCGAGGGAGGCGTCAAGAAATGAACGCACGCAACCCAAGAGCCATGCCGAGCAACGATCCGCGATTCACGAACCCGTCTAGCGCCGAGCCGCGCCCGTCAGGAAGCGACCAAGCGGTGGCGCCCGGATGTCGGACAGGTGGCTTGCTCGGTCGCTTCCTGACGGGCGCGGCTCGGACTAAAGCGATTGGGGTTTTTATCACTTTGCTGATGCTCCCCGCCCCCGTGGCGGATGGTGCTGAGAACGCAGCGGAAGAACCCTCTTCGACGCGCTTAGTCGAGCTGGCGATCTACCCGCCGGTGATCGAGCTGAACCACGCCGACGATTACCAAACGCTGATCGCCGTTGCCAAACAAGCGGACGGGCTGACGATCGACGTCACGGAGCTCGCGAGCTGGCGCGTCGGCGTCGAGCACGGCGACGCCGCGGCGTTCACGCTCGAAGAGGGCGTGCTGCGGGCGTCGGCGGACGGGCTGGCGCGCGTCGGCGCCGAGTTCGCCGGCCTCCGCGCCGAAGCCGATGTTCACGCTTCGAACCTCGCGACACAGAAGCCCGTCAGCTACACGCACGACGTCCAGCCGATCCTCGCGGTCGCGGGGTGCAACTCGGGCGGGTGCCACGGCTCTTCGCGCGGCAAGGACGGCTTCCGGCTCTCGCTCTTCGGTTTCGATCCCGTGAGCGACCACCACCGGCTTACCCGCGAGATGGTCAACCGCCGAGTCAACCTTGCGCTGCCCGAGGAGAGCCTGCTGCTGCTCAAATCGATCGCCGCGGTCACCCACACGGGCGGCAAGCGGTTCGAAGCCGAGAGCGTGTACTACGAGAAGCTCCGCGACTGGATCGCCGCCGGCGCGCCCAACGATCTGGAGGGAGCCCCGAGCGTCGAGGCCGTTTCGCTCTATCCCCCCGCGGCCGCGATCGGCGCCGGCGGGCAGTCGCAGCGGTTCGTGACCGTGGCCGAGTACTCCGACGGCTCGACACGCGACGTCACGCACCTGACCGTCTTCCAGTCGAGCAACACCGCCTCCGCGGCGATCACCCCGCGGGGCGTGGTCACGTCCGACCGGCGGGGCGAGTCGTTCGTCACCGCGCGGTTCGACACGCACACCGTGGGCAGCCAGGTCCTGGTGCTGCCCACCGACGAGCCGTTCGAGCCGACCGAGGAGGCGGCAGTCAACTATGTCGATGAGCTGGTCGGCGACAAGCTCCGCACGCTGCGGATCAACCCGAGCCCGCTCTGCACCGACGAGGAGTTCCTCCGCCGGGTGACGATCGACATCGCGGGCCGCCTGCCGACGCTCGAAGAGATCGCCGCGTTCGGGGAGGACGCCAGCCCGACGAAACGTGCCGAGCGGATCGACGCCCTCCTCGACGACCCCGGCTTCGCCCGCGTGTGGGGGCTAAAGTGGGCCGAGCTGCTGCTCGTGCGGACCGAGGTGAACCGGGTCGAGTACAAGCCGATGTTCTTGTACTCGCGTTGGCTGACCGAGCAGATCGCGAGCGGCCGGCCGCTCGACCAAATGGTCCGCGACGTGCTCGCCGCCAGCGGCAGCACGTTCGACACGCCGCCGACCAACTTCTACCAGATCGAACGCGACCAGAAGAAGATCGCCGAGAACGTCGCGCAGACCTTCCTCGGCATCCGCATGCAATGCGCCCAGTGCCACAACCACCCGTTCGATCGCTGGACGATGGACGACTACTACAGCTTCACCGCGTTCTTCTCACAGATCGGCCGCAAGGCGGGCGAGGACTACCGCGAGTGGTACGTCTCAAACCGCGGCGCGGGTGAATCGAAGCACCCGGTCGGCGGCCGCAACATGAAGCCGAAGTTCCTCGGCGGTGAGGAGCCCGACACCAAGGGCCAGGACCGCCGCGCCGTGCTGGCCGACTGGGTCGTCTCGCCGGAGAACCCCTACTTCGCGCCGAGCGTGGCGAACCGCGTGTGGGCGCAGTTCTTCGGCCAGGGGATCGTCGAGCCGGTCGACGACATCCGCGTGAGCAACCCGCCCAGCAACCCGGCGCTGTTCGACCGCCTCGGCGAGCGGCTGATCGCGTACGACTACGACCTCCGCCGGTTGGTCGCCGACATCTGCAACTCGAACGCTTATCAGCGGAGCTGCGAACCGAACGACTCCAATCGGGGCGACACCAGCAACTTCGCCCGCGCCCACGCCCGCCGCCTGCCGGCGGAGGTGCTGCTCGACTGCCTCAGCCAGGCGACCGACGCACCCGAGAAGCTGCCCAACCTGCCGCTCGGCTCCTACGCGACCCAGATCGCCGACGGCCGCGCCGGCAACTACTTCCTGACGACCTTCGGCCGCTCGAAACGCGAGACGGTCTGCGCTTGCGAGGCGAAGGGGGACCCGACCCTGTCTCAGGCGCTCCACCTGCTCAACGGCTCGACAACCCAAGGCAAGGTCGGCCGCGGCAAAGTGGTCAAGCGGTTGCTCGACGAGGACAAGTCGCCCACCGAGGTGCTCGACCAGATCTACCTCCGCTCTCTCTCTCGCCGCCCGACCGAGCAAGAACGCACGGAGCTGCTCGCCGCGGCGGGCGACAAGAAGAAGCCGGTCCAAGAGCTCAACGACATCTTCTGGGCCGTGCTGAACTCGCGCGAGTTCCTGTTCAATCACTAACCCACCATGATCCGCACCCTACCTCACACGATTGCGATCGTCCTCGTCACGCTGGCGTCACCAGGCGCTCTGGCGAAGGTGACGTTCGAAGAGCACGTGAAGCCGATCCTCCGCGAGCAGTGCGCCGGGTGCCACAACCAGGACAGCGCGGCGAGCGGGCTGGCGCTCGACGGGTTCGGCGCCACGCTCGAAGGGGGCGCCGGCGGGGAGGTCGTCGTGCCGGGGGACCCGGACGCGTCGCGGCTGTGGCGCCTCGTCAACCACGACGAGGAGCCGGTCATGCCGCCCGGCGCCGACAAGCTGCCCGAGAAGCAGCTCGCCGTCATCCGCGAATGGATCGAGGGAGGCCTGCTCAAAGACGCCGGCTCGAAGCCGATGGCTTCGAAGCGGGCGGCGATCGCGGCGGTCGACCCCGCTTCGCTCGGCAAGCCGCAGGGCGAGCCCGCGATGCCGGCCGGGTGGTTCCGCGAGCCGGTGCTGACCGCGCCGGCGGTCGGGCCGATCGATTCGCTCGCCGCCAGCCCCTGGGCGCCCCTCGTGGCGACGCCCTGGCAGCGGCAAGTTTCGCTCTACCACACGGCGACTCACGAGCTGCTGGGCGTGATCCCGTACCTGGACGGCGCGCCACGCGTTGTCCGTTTCAGCCGCGACGGGTCGCTCCTGCTGGTCGCCGGCGGGCGTGACGCGGCGACGGGCTCGGCCGCGTTGTTCGACGTGAAGAGTGGCGCCCGCCTCGCCACGGTGGGCGACGAACTCGACGCGGTGCTCGCCGCGGACCTCAGCGCGGACAACACGCTGGTCGCGCTCGGCGGGCCGAACAAGAAGGTGCGTGTCTACCGCGTCGCCGATGGTGAAGTCGCCTACACCTGCGCGAAACACACCGACTGGATCACCACGCTCGCCTTCAGCCCGGACGGCAAGCAGTTGGCGACCGGCGATCGGGCGTCGGGCCTGCGGCTGTGGGACGCGGCCGAGGGCTACGAGAGGAACGACCTCCGCGGGCACAAAGGAGCCATCACCGCGATCGCCTGGCGACGCGACGGCGGCCTGCTCGCCTCGGCGAGCGAGGACGGCTCGGTCCGGCTCTGGAACCCGGAAGGCAAGCAGATCAAGTCGATCAACGCGCACGGCGGGGGCGGCCTGTCGGTCGCCTTCGCGGCGGACGGACGCTTTGTGACCGCGGGGCGGGACCGGAAGGTCAAGGTTTGGAAACCGGACGGCGGCCACCTGGCCGATGTGGCGACCATGCCCGATCTCGCGTTGGCGGCCGTCTTCACGCACGACGGCGCCCAGGTCATTGCCAGCGACTGGACGGGCGGCGTGCGGGCGATCGACATCGAGAAGAAGGAGACGGTCGCCCCGCTCGCGCCGAACCCTCCCCGCCTCGCCCAACGGCTCGCGGAAGCGGCCTCACTGGTCGACTCTAGCGAGAAGTCGTTGACCGAGTCGCAGGCGAAGCTCGATGAGACGCTCGCCGCCCTCGAGGCGGGACGTGCCCGCCACGCCGAGCACGATAAGAAGGTCGCCGACGCCCAGCTTGCCGCGACGGACGCCGCGAAGGTGGCCGGCGAGTCAGCAAAGTCGGTCGCCCAACGCGGCAAGGGGCTTAAGTCGGCCAGTGAAGCCTTGGCCAAGGCCAAGCAGGCGTTCGTCGCCGCCCGCGAGGCGGTCAATGGCGATCAAGTGAAGACGACCGACGCCGAGGAGGCCGAGCGTCTTGCGAACGCGCTCGACGCGGCCCGCGAGAAGCGCAACGCGGCTCGCGAGGCGGTCGCCGCCGCCAAGGAACTAGTCGCCGCCGACCAGAAGGCCGCGGCCGAATCGAACAAGCAGAAACGCGACGCGGAGGCGTTGCTCGCAAAGGTTGTGAATCAGTCCGCCGGCCTGCCCGATCTCGAGCAGCTAGAAGCCGGCGTGAGTGCTCTTCAAACGCAGCTCGTGAAGAAGAAGGCCAAGATCGCATCCGCCCAAGAAGAGCACGACGCGATCAACGCGGAGATCAGCGCTTTCACCCAAGCCGCGGAGAGGCTGGCGGGCGAAGCCGAGGCGGCCCGCCAAGAGCGGGATCATCTTGCGCAGGAGGCCGAGCAGGCCGCCTCGCAGCACGCTACGCGGACCGAGGCCTCGCAACGGGTGACGGAAACGGTCGATCGGCTCCGCGAGCAGATCGCTACGCTCCGGCAAGAGCTCTCCGACCTGCGTGAGGAGCAGAAAGGGGCGCACTCGGCGCTCACCGAGTCGCAAGAGGGGCTCGAAGCGAGCCAGGCGGCGGTGGCCGACGCCCAGCGCCGCGCGCAGCTTGCCGAGTCGTTGCTCGAGGACCTGCGAGCCGCGGACGCGTGGCGCGAAGAGCACCCGCCCGCTGATTGAGGGATCGACTCGTTTGCTTTCTCCAGCGTTAGCCGGGATGATGCGGCGGTGTTTTCTCTCCCCGCAACGCGGAGTTTCGTTATGGCAGGCAAGAAGAACGATCTCGAAGACGCCCTCAGCGCCGTGAAGCAACAGCGCGACGAGCTGAAGCTCAGGATTCACTTGGCCCAGATGGAGGCCAAAGAGGAGTACGACCGGCTCAGCGGCCAGGTCGAAGAGCTCGCGACCCAGTACGAGCCGGTTCAGGACGCGGTCGAAGAGGCGGCCGGTGCCGTCTTCTCGGCGCTGCTGCTGGCTGCCGACGAGATGAAGGCCGGTTTCCACCGCGTCCGCAAGGCGGTGGACGACGCCGAAGGCGAGAAGTAAGCCCGCTCAACGTGTTCCGGCGGCTTCGGCTTCGGGCGCCGGCTTGGGCGCGGGCGGCTTGCCCGTGGCGAGCGACTCGCCGAGCAGCCGCAGCGCCTCGCCGTATTCTTTGGAGTCCTTCTCGCCCGGCGGGCGGACGTCCTGCACGACCAGGGCGAAGACACCCTCGGCGTTGGCGAAGGTGAAGACGTTCTGCACGCTCTGGGTGGCGGGCGAGCCCGCCTCGCCCGGCGACGAGCTGCGGAGCTGCACGCCTTGGTAGGCTCGTTTGGCGCCGGTCAGCTTAACCGCCTGCTGCTCGCCCCCCGATTGCTCGACCAGGTTATCGACCAGCACCTGGCGGAGCGACTTGGCGTCGAGCTCGCCGTCGTAGCGCTGCAGCATGATGGCGGCCGACTGCCCCTGGAGGGTCCAGATGGTGACGCCCCCGCTGGGGGCGGCGTCGGACGCCTCGAAGCCGGTGGGGTACCGGAATGTGACCCCCGCCTCGGAGAAGGTCTGCTCGTCTTGCAGATCGATCCGCAGCGTGAGCTTCTCGCCCCCCAGTCGGATGGCGAACGGCTTGCCGAGGGGGACGTTGTAGCTCTCGCTGTTGAGCGTTAGCCGCGCCATCGCCGGCTTGTCTTCGGCGGCGGCCACGCCTGCGACGAACAGAGCGAGGAGCGTGGCGCAGGCGAAGGGGCGGTTGATCGAAGTCATGGTGGTCGCGAACGGGTTGGGTTGCTCAGGCGGTGGCGGCGACGCTCGGCTCCTCGGCCGCTTTGACGGGCCGCGCCACATCGTTGCGTATCGCCGAGCCGTTGTGCAAGAACTGCTCGCCCGCGGCGGTCGCTTTGGCGCTGTAGAGGGCTGAGTCGGCCCGGCCCAGCAGGGTCGAGGCGGTGTCGTCTGGTTGCGACTGGGTGAGGCCGCAGCTCACGGTCAGGCCGGCTTCGACGAAGGCTTCGCGGACGCGTTTGCCGAATCGGCTCGCGCCGAAGAGGCGGGTGTTCGGCATCACGACAACGAACTCGTCGAGCCCGTACCGCGCCAGCAGGTCGGTCTCGCGGAGCTGCGGACGAAGCAACTCGGTCGCCAGCAGGACGCGCTCCTGCTGGATGGCACGCGAGCCCTCCCCTTCCGGGGCTTCGAGCCCGAGCACGGCGATCGAGAACGCGCCGCCCGTCGCCTCGTGGCTGCACAGCTCGATGCCGAGCAACTCGCTCAGGGCGCGGCGGTTGCAGAGGCCGGTGAGTTCGTCCGTGCGCCCGCCGCTGAAGTCGGCGAGGGCGCGCGACTGGCGGCGGATCTGGTCGTAGGCGCTGGCGACCTGCCCCACCAAGCGGAGCGTCGGCTCAAGGATCCGCTCCGCCTCGTCTTGGAGCGTTCGCGAGGCGTCGGAGCCCTCCCCATCGGCCGAACGCAGTTTGTGTTTGAATCGTTCGACCTCGGCGCGATGCGCGGCGAGGTCGTTCCGCAGGCTCGCGGCGACGGTCTCCAGCTGCCGGGCGACCTCCGCGGCGCGGACCAGCTCTTCGGGCCGCACAGCATCTGCGGCCTCGTCGCGGCGGCGACCGAACACGTAACCGATCACCGCCACGGCGGCGAGGGCGACCGTCTCGGGCAGACCGACTCCGCCCCCCCACAACGAGATGATATCCATCGGGCCGGGACCTTCGGAGGATCAGCAGGGACCGCGACGGCCCCAGCTCTTGAGGAATAGGAAGCCGGCGGCGCAGCAGACCGCCAGCACGATGAGCCACTCTTCGCGGCTCAATGAATCGAACCAAGCCCACAGCTCACCGGTCCTCTCGGCGGCGAAGGCTCTTGCGTTGTCTTGCCAGTGCTGCATGGTCTCGCCCTCGGCGTGAGGCGTGGCGGCCCGCACCTCGGGCCTTCCCAGCTAAAAACCTAGGCCACCCTGCCCCGCCCGACCGGCCCGAATCGGGACCACTTTGGCCGATCGACGCGGCGTAATCCGCAGCACCAGCTCACCCGGACCGCCGCCGCCGCCACGAGGTTGAAACTCCCCGGGGGCCCCCGATTGACGGGCCGCAAATGGCGAATATGATTAGGGGTCTGTGCTCGACACACGGGCCCCTTCGGGGGCCGTCGAGCCTGGCGCAGTAGCTCAATTGGTTAGAGCCCCGGACTGTCGATCCGGAGGTTGCGGGTTCGAGTCCCGTCTGCGTCGCTCGCTATGGGCCTTTCTCTAAGGCCCTGTGCGGCAACGACTTGCGTTGCCTCTGGGATTTGCGGTAGTCCATCGCTCCGCGGCCCTACCCTGCCGGTCAGCGTCTGTGCCGTCGTGACCGCTTAGGTAAAGCAGCGTGTGGCATCCTGCTGTAGGGAGTTACTGCCTCCTACGGCAGCCAAGGATGACCGCAGAGACGACGATCACGAGGGTGGCTGGCTCGGGGACGGCTACGGCTGGCGCCGCGAGCGTTGCGCCGTAGTTGTTCGCCCAGGTCGTGTAGTCGGCGGGGGTGAACAGGCCGCTGACGTTGTCGCGGAAGACGGTGTAGTCGGCCGCGTCGACAACGCCGTCGAGGTTGAAGTCGCCGGGCAGCAGCTCGCCGACCACCACTTCGCCGTCGAAGACGTTGCTGTCCGTGGCGTCGCGGTACTCGAAGGTAAGCTGCTGGTCGTCGCCGTTCAGGTCGAAGGCGGCGCCGAGGGGGAGCGTCTCGCCGCCGGACACGACCGAGCTGGAAAGCAAGAACGACTCGGACAAGACGCCGGCGTCGGAGCCGCCCGCCTCGGTCCAGGTTTCGCCCACGCCGTCGCCGGCGATCGAGCCGCCGTCCGCCCCATCAACCGCGTCGACGGTCCGGTCTTGCAGGCTGTTCCATCGCGCCGGCACGAGCGAGTCGTCGCCGCTCTGCGCCCGGTAGTAATCGATGTCGAAGTCGGTCTCGGTGTCGTTGACGATCGCCACGTGGCCGGAGATCGGGTGGACATAGAGCGTCAGGCGGTCCGGAGCTTCCGGGTCGAGGTCGAAGGGGAGCTCGTCTTCGGCGAAGAAGAACCGATCGAGCAGCACGTTGTCACCGACAAAGTCGTTGTTGAACACAAGCCGTGCGGACTCAACGCCACGGGTGGGGTCGATGGCCCCAGCGCCGATCGATTGGAACGAAGCCCCGTCGTCGGCGGAGAAGAACACCTCGTACGTGTCGAGCGTCAGGTCGGCCTCGAGCACCGTCACGAAGGTGTCCGTCTGGGTGAGGCTGCCGCCGTTCAGGGTGGCCGCTGGGATGTTGGAAGAGCCGGTCCCGAACGCGTTGCCGAAGATGACGAGTTCGTCGTCGTCGGTCCGCTCGATCTCGACCTGCGCGGTGATGAACGTCGACCTCGGGTCGTTGCTGATGAGCGATATCCGCAGCTCCTCGTTCTCGGCCGGGTCGAGAACACTCTGGAAGTCCCAGGTCGCCTCCAAGACGCCGTAGACTTTGCCGTCCGTGATCCCGGGGTTGATGTCGATGTAGTGCGAACCGAAGGACGTGTTGTCCTTGCCCGATAGGTCGAGTTGGCCCAAGCCGTTGGTTGTCACGCCAGTGGAGTCGGAGTCGGCGTCGAAGAGGGTCAGCGGATCGACGCTGTTCGCCGCGGCTTCGATTGCGACGCCCGCGGTGTCGTTGAAGAGGAAGTCGTGCAGCACCACGGCGTTGGCGGGGCGAGCCGCGCTGAGCAGGGCGAAGGAGGCGAGCAGGGCGAACAGGGGAGCGTGTCTGGGAGTCATCGGGTGGCTCGTCATGCGGTGATTGGCGGTGATTGACCCGCCGCTACGCCGGCGAGCTCCGAACAGCGTGGCGACGCAAGCCAAGGCGAGCACGCCCGTGCCCGGCTCGGGCACGCCGGCGACCAGGCGGGCGAAGGCGGGCGCGCCGTTGGCGGCGATGAAGTCGTCCTTGAAGATCCCGAAGTCGAGCACGTCGTTCGCGCCGTCGTCGTTGAGGTCGCCCAGCTGGTAGGCGGCGGCGGACGACAGCCCGGACAGATCGGTCTCGGCGTTGAGGGTGAGGATGCCGTAGTCGTCGGCGTCGAGGGCGCCGTCGAAGTCGAGGTCACCGGTGATCCACTTGAGGCCGCCGTTGCCCACGAAGTTGACGTCGACCGTGCGGTCCCCGCCGGCGATGTTGAGCGTCGCGGTGATGTCCTCGACCGGGGTGCGCACCCAAAGGCCGGGGGCCGATCCGGGGGCCGAATCGAGAGCCACGATCTGGCTGTTTGCGAGCGTGCCGCTGAAATCGATAAAGTCGGAGAGATCAACCGAACCCGTCGCTGAATCGAGCGTTACGCCCGTCACGCCGGCGACTGAGGCCCCAGACGTGTTGTTGAGGGTCATCGCGCCGGTGTCGCGATCGACCTCTAGGGTGATCAGGTCGGTGAGGGGGTTCGTGTCGCTCACCGCGATGCGGTCGATGTTTGCGAACTCGTTGAACACGTTGAAGTCGGGGAAGTTCTCCGCCCCGAAGTTGTTGGTGACCATACGGATCGAGTTGGCGTCCCGGGCACGCGACACGCCCCCCAGGCCGAGCGACTGCGACGGGTTCGATCCGTCTTTGTAGAAGACCTCAAAGCTGTTCGAGGACTTATCGAGCGCGAGCACCATGGTGAACGGCGTGGCCTGCCCGTCCGGCAGATCGACCGTGTTGGCGATGTCGAACGAGCCCGCCGTGCCGATCGCGTCGCCGAACAGCTCCATCGAGCCGGTGTCGGCGTTGCGGCGGATCTGCATCTGGGCGGTCACGGTCGATCCGCTGTTGCCCGTGTCGTCGTCAAGGAAAGTGAAGCGGAGCTGTTCGTTGTTCGTGCTGTCGTAGGCGTTGAACTGCCAACTGCTCAGGGTTGCGGAGAGGAAGACCTGCCCGCTGTCAACGTTAGCGATGTCCAGGTACCGAGACTCCAAACCCGTATCGAACGCGCTGTCCGTGACCACGCGGTACGAGCCGGTCTGCACGGAGGAGACGTCGCCCGTCGAAGCGTCGCCCGGCGTGGTCGCCTCCTCGTCGTAGAACCACGAATTGCCCGGGTTGGCGGTGTTGGCAGCGGCGGTCAGGGCCGTGTCGTTGGCGTCGCCGAACTCGAACGACTCGAGGTCGACCGCGGACGCGGTCCCGACGGCGAGCCAGATCACAGCGATGATGGCGTAGAAGCGTTGCATGGTGGAACTCCTCCCTTCGGCGTTCAGCCGCGGATGATGGGTCTCGTCTGAGTAGCCAATAGCGTCATAGCCAGCGTGAGCAGCGTGCCGGCGCCCGGTTCGGGAACCCCGGCCAGGAGGCGGGCGAAGGCGCTGGCGCCGTTCTCCGCTTCGTAAGCCTCTTTGAACAGGCCGAAGTCGAACACGTCGACCACTCCGTCCTGGTTCAGGTCGCCGCGTGCGTAGGACGCGATGGCGGAGAGGCCGGTGGTCTCGGTCTCGGCGAACTGCGTGAAGATCAGCCAGTCGTCGCCGCCGACGAAGCCGTCGAAATCGAGATCGCCGAAAGGAGTCGCGAGGACGTCCGCGAAGGCTTGGCCAAAGTTCTGCCCGAGGGTCACGAAGCGATCCTCGTTCTCACCCGCCAGGAAGCGAGTCTCGAACGTGATCGTGAAACCGGCGTCGAGCTGTTCGAGCCCGAACTTGGCGCCCGTGTTGTTGATGAGGCTGGCGTCCGATTCGCCGACTGTTGGTTCCAACTCCAAGAACCGTTGCCAGACGGGGTTCAGGTGAAAGTTGCGGTCCAGATCGATGAAGGCGAAATGGCCCGAGCCCTTCTGGACCGTCGAGTGGAAGTCGATGAAGAAATCGACGTCGCCCCCCGTGTCGGCGATCATCGCCTCGCCGATCGCTTCGATCTCGGTCTGACCGCCGTAGTTGGGTGGGTCCCAGAACCGATTGGGGTCGAGGTTGGGCTCTTCGACCGTGCTGCGGTTGTACCCCGCCAGCCGGCCGTCAGGGTTCACCATCGGGTAGACGTAGAACTCGGCGCGGCGCCGGAGCAAGCCCGCCTCGAGCGTGTCGCCCAGCAAGTAATCGACCATCGCCTCGAGCGTGTGGTTGCCGAGGGTCTCGTTGGAGTGGACGCCGCCCGCGAGCACAACCTTCGCCTTGGCGTTGGTCGCGTCCGGGTCGGTGATGCGGTAGCCGTAGAGGTCCTGTTGGGGCACGCCACGGCCGAGGTCGTCGAACCCGCCGGGGGATTGACCCACAACGAGGTTCGCGTCGCCCGACAGAGTCGGCGCGACCCAGGGGCTGGAGGCGATCGCTGCGACGTGGTTCACCGCTCGGCCAACGGAGTAAGGTAAGCCGTACGCGACGTACACGCGGTCGTTTGCGAAGGCGGCGTTGTTCGAGAAGGTGAACGTGTCGGCCGCCGCGTTGCGGGCGTTGTTATCGAAGAAGAACCACTCGTCCTGGTCGTAGCTGTAGACCATCTCGTGGTCGTTGAGATTCCCGCCGCCGGTGACGAAATCGTCGTCGATCTGGAAGGTGGGTGCCTCGCCGGCGACCCCGTCGGCCGAGAAGTAGAGCCACTTCCACTGCCCCGGGTTGAAGTTGTCGCGCCCGGCGAGCTGCACGAAGGAACCGGCCACCGAGCTGTTCGCGAGATCGAGCGAGCCGTGGTCGAAGTTCCCGCTGAGCGTGATCTGCCCCGATGCAACGCCGCTGGCGAGTGTCAGCAGCAGGACGGCGAGGGCTCGGACGCGATTCAAAGGGATCGGCGATACTGAGAGAGACGGGGTCATTCGGCCGCGGCGTGGTTGGTGCGGCGGGGGTCGGCGACCGCGAACAGAACCCCGCCCGGACGCACGCGGATCGCGTTGCCACCGCCGAAGTACCGCCCGTTGCGCGGCTTGCCGGTCGTCAGCCAGCCACGCTCTTTCAACCCGGCACGCAACGTGGCGGTCACCGCGGCGTCGGCGCCCTCTTCCACGTCGAGGTGGTTCTTGGGCTGTTTGGAACTGATCGGGCGACGCAGGTGGAAGCGGTCCCGGTCGAACGCCTCGTCGAGCGGCACGTTCGAGCCGAGCGTGTCGACCAACAGCTGCAGCGTGGTTGTCGGGATGCGCTGGCCGCCGGGGATGCCCAGGGCGAGGGCGGGTAGGCCGTCGCGCGTGGCGATCACGGGCGAGACCGTGCTGCGTGGGCGTTTGCCGCCGGCCACGTAGTTGGGCGAGGCTTTCCAGCTGGTCGCGAAGTTGCTCATGCTGTCGTTCAGCAGCACGCCGGTGCCCGGGGCCACGACCGCGGCTCCGAAGTGCAGGCTGAGCGACTGCGTCAAGCTGACGAGATTCCCCTCCGAGTCCGCGACCACCAAGTGACTGGTGCTCGCGTTGGGCAGGTCGTCGTTGGAGCCCTCAGCTCGGCTGAGCGCGGGCGTTGCTGCGGGGTTGGCCGGATCGAGCTGGAGCGCTCGACGAGTCGCCGCTTCGATCGACGCGGGGGCGAGCAAGCGGCGGGCGAAGTCGGCCGCGTCCGGTGTGTCGGCGACCCGCTCGCTGATCCTCGGATAGAAGACTTGGAGACTTCGCGACAGCCGATCCACGTACACGGCGTCGCGTGGTTGGCCCGCTGCCCAGTCGGCCGACTCCTGCGACTTGAGTGCCGCCAACACGGTGACTCCCCCGGTCAGAGGCGGCGGGCTGCTGAAGACGCGGTAGCCACGGTAGTTGACCGCCAACGGTTGAGTGACCCGGGCCTTGTAGGTCGCCAAGTCGTTGGCTGAGAGCGGCGACCCCGCGGCCTGCGCCGCGTCGAGCATGCGTGCGGCGGTCACGCCTCGGTAGAAACCGTCGGCGCCCCGTTCGCCGTAGCGATCGAGCGTGGCGGCTAAGTCGGCGTTCGCCAAGCGATCGCCGACGGCGGGCGTCTCACCATCGACCAGGTAGAGCCGGCCCGCTTCGGGGTCCGCCGCCAGGTCTTTCTGGTGCGGGGCCCAGAGTTCACGCATCGCTTGGGAGACGGTGACCCCCTCGCGCGCCAGCTTGGTCGCCGGAGCGGTCAGCCCACGCCACGGCTTGGAGCCCCAGCGCTCGTGGGCCGCGTGCAGCCCCGCCGGTAGGCCCGGCACGCAGACCGAACGGTAGCCGTATTTGCGCTGTCGCGAGCTGAGCGAAGCGAACTCGGCGGGGTCGGTCGCTGCGGGCGAAGCGCAGAGCGCTTCGATGCAGGTGACCTCGCCCGTTTTGCCGTTGCGGTGGAGCATGACGAGCTTGCCGCCCAAGCCCGAGCCGTACGGCTCGGCCACACCGAGCGCAAGCGAGGCGGCGACAGCGGCGTCGATCGCGTTACCCCCGGCACGCAGCACCTCGGCGCCGACTTCGGTCGCCTCGGGGTGCCCCGTGGCGATCGCCCACGAGACGCCGGTCGCCGTCTGCACCGCGGGCGCCGCTGCGCTCAACACGCAAACGACGCTCATCGCGAGCAATCCACGACGGGCAATGGGTGACCGGGCCAACTTCATGCGTTCCAACGTGCCGCCGCCCCGGGGGGCGGCGGCTAAGAGGCGTCTACCGTAAAAGGCGCCGCTCAACGGGCGGGCTTTCGCCGGCAAGCCGAGACGAGGCAGCCGAGCGACAGCACGACGAGCGACGTCGGCTCGGGGATCACTGCAACGGCGAACCGCTCGATCAGCAGCCTGTCATCGGAGAAGTCCTCGTTGAGGACCAGCCGGACCGACTCGACGCCACGGGTTGGCTCAATCGATCCGGCCCCGGTCGAGAGGAAACTGACTCCGCCATCGGCCGAGTACCAGAGCTCGATCGTTTCCGCGTCCAGATCGACTTCGAGGATTGTCAGCAGGCTACCGCTGCTGCCCAAAGTTACGGTAGGTGTGTCGACGGACCCGGTGCCCACCGCGTTGCCACGGAGTTCCACTTCCGTCGCCGAAGTGCGTGTGAAGAACGTCTCGCCGGTGATGAACGTTGACCGCGGGTCGTTCGTAACCAGCGAGAGCCGGAATTCTTCGTCTTGGCTGCCGTCGAAGACCTGCTCGTCAAAAGCCCAGGTCACATCGTAGTAAGCCAGCACGCGGCCGGAGGAGATGCCCGTGATGTCCGAGTAGACCGAACCGAACGCGGTGTTGTCCTTGCCGGAGCCATCGAACTGACCGAGGCCGTTCGTGGCGGCCGCGCTGAAGTCGGCGTCCGAATCGAACGGGGCGGCCGGATCGGCCGTGTTCGCCGTGCTTTCGATCGCCGTGCCGAGCGCATCGTCGAACTGGAAGTCCGTGATCAGTGTGGCCGAATTGAAGTCATCGAGGATCGAGGCCGAGGCGGGCGTCGCCATCAATGCAACGCTTAGCGCGCCAAAGTAGAGAGGATGAAACGCAGCTTGCATGGGATCACTCCGTGGTGGGTGTTAGTCGGGGCGTGGAATCAATCGAAGCATGGCGTTTCGGCGCCGGCTTCTCACCTAGTTGTCTCGATGGCGTAAAAAAAAGGCGAAGCCCTCCCGGGAGCCTTCTTAGGCCCTGTGGGATCGCTTCGCCTGTTCTCTGCCTCGTTAGCGTGCGGGGTTCGCTGGCCGTCGCACGCCCATACAATCTACACGGCAGGCGGGGTCCGTCTAAGCCTTTTCTGCAAGAGCCGCCGCAAAAGCACGACTGCCATGCGCAAGGCGGTGTGCGATTGGCGGCTGGGCGTCTGGCAAGAAACAGGTCGAATAAGCTTTCTGGCGGGCTGTCTGACTCCTATATTGGCGGCAGATCAGACGGGCTGAGGGCGGCAGGCACGGTTTCTTTGCTCTCGAGGTTCTAGCGATGCTTTTTCGCCAACGCGTTCTCTCCGCCGCTCGCTCTCGGGGCGGTCGATCCTTGGGGTTCACCCTCGTCGAGCTGCTGGTGGTGATCGCCATCATCGGCATCCTGGTCGCCCTGTTGCTTCCCGCGGTCCAGGCGGCCCGCGAATCGGCGCGGCGTTCGTCATGCCTCAACAATATGCGGCAGTTGGGTCTGGCGATCACCAACTTCGAGACCACCAACGGAGAACTGCCCGAAGGCGCCAGCCTGCGTGACACGAGCAGCAACCCGACCGAGTTCAGTTGGGTCACGCGCATCATGCCTTACATCGAAGAGGCCGCCGCGTTCGATCAAGTCGATTGGAACATCCCGATGCGCGAGCGGGTCGACTCTGGCGACCTGTCGCATCACATTCAAATCGAAACGTTGCGCTGCCCCTCATCCGAGCCGGTGGGACCGGTTCCCGACGGGATCGATTTCTACGGGGCGCGGGGCAACTACGTCGGCAACGCCGGGATCGGTTGGATCTACATGAACGATCCCGACCCGAATCAGTGCAAGAACCCCAATCCCTTCATCTTCCTGCTGAAGTCGGGGCAAGACCCGTACGGTTCGGGATTGAACACACCGCCCCTGCACGCGGAGCGATGCCCGAACGGCCTGTCCAGCTTGTTGCGACAGGGCGTGTTCCAAGTCAACCGTCGCCTGCGGATGGGCCAAGTCATCGATGGTACGAGCAAGACCGCCTTGTTCAGCGAACTGCTAACCGTTGAAGGGCTCGATTCACGCGGGGCTTACCACTTCCCTGGCACGGCGTTGTATATGCACGACCAGGGCCCCAACACCACAGTCGCTAGCATCAACGGCTCCACGAACGACTGGCCCGACTACACGCGGTACTGCACGCCCACAGAAGCCACCCCGTGCGACGACCCAACGCAGGTCAACAACCCGGGGAACAGTTCTGGCTGGCGTGGCCAGTTCCAGCACACCGCGAGGAGCAACCACCCGGGCGGCGTGAACCTCGTTCGCGTCGACTGCAGCTCGACCTTCATCTCGGACGATGTCGAACTCTCCGTTTGGCACGCGTTGGCCACCCCAAACGGGGAAGAGGTCGTCAGCAACTAAAGCCATGCCCAAGCTCACTCCGTTCCACGTCGCCCTCCAGGTGCGCGACATCGCCGAGGCCCGCCGGTTCTACGGCGAGGTGCTCGGCTGCCCCGAGGGCCGCAGCGATTCGGCCTGGATCGACTTCGACCTCTTCGGCCATCAGTTCGTGGTCCACCTCAATCCCGCGCTCGGCCCCGACGGCAAGATCGACCAGCTGGTGAACCCGGTCGATGGCCACGGCGTGCCGGTGCCGCACAGCGGCGTCGTGCTGGAGATGGCTGACTGGCAGCGGCTCGCCGAGCGGCTCAAGTCGCAGCCGGTCGAGTGGGTCATCGAGCCGTACGTCCGTTTCGCCGGCGAGCCGGGCGAGCAGGCGACGATGTTCATCCTCGATCCCAGCGGCAACGCCCTGGAATTCAAAGCGTTCCAAGACATCGCCGGGCAGCTGTTTGCTAGTTAGGCCGCAACGTATTCCTGCCATCACGTTGGAAGGCTGCCCGGGCAGAGTCCTGCCTGATCAGTAGGCAGGTGCAGTGGTTCGGCCGACTCTTGGCAGCGTCGCTAGCCAACGACTCCAGAACGGCGCCGGTTCCACTGGGCCGGCCCGTATTGGCTCGCTGCCCCCGTCGCCAACCTACTCCGGTTGCCCTCGCTGCCTATAGAGGCCCGGGGCAAACGCCCGGCGTCCGATACAGGCTAGGAAAAAAATCTCGATATTTGGCGTGTGATTCTCGGGTGTCGCCAAATACCCCTTTTGAGGCGAATAACAGTGCCCCGAGGCGCTGACACGACTTGTCTTGATTGGCGGATCGATAGGCATGGCGAGCGATCGCGAACATTTTCTGACATTGCTGGCGGACCATGAGGCTCAGCTGATGGGTTTCCTGTGCGCGATCACGCCAAATCATCAGGACGCCGAGGACCTGCTCCAGCAGACGGTGCTGACGATGTGGCAGAAGTTCTCGGACTTCGAGCCGGGCACGAGCTTCATCGCCTGGGGCTGCCGGATCGCACGCTACAAGGCGATGAATCTGATGCAATCCCGCCGCGTCACCCCGCTTGCCGACGACGTGATCGAGCTGCTGCTGGTAGCGCAGAGCGAGCAGGAGCCCGAGCAGCGTCAGGCCCGTCGCCGAGCGCTAGCCGGTTGCTTAAAGAAACTGCCTGAGAAGGACCGGACCCTGGTCGAGTTGGCCTACACCGACGGCCGCACGATCAAACAGCTGGCCGATGAGATCGGGCGTTCCGCGGGCGGCGTCTACAACTCGCTGGCTCGCATCCGTGGGCTCTTGTTCGGTTGCATCCAAGCGACCCTGGCCACGGAGGGGCACTCGTGAGCGGATCGCTCGACCAACAAGAGCACGCCCTCTTCGAGGCGGCCTGCACCGACCGGCTGGACGCGTCGTCGTACACCCAGTTGCAAGAGTTGCTGCGCAGCTCGCCCGAGTCGCGACGGCACTACCTGGATTACGCGTCTCTGCATTCCGACTTGTTCGGGACACTCGCGGCAGCACGTGTGCGGGCGCGTCTTGAAGAGATGATTGAGGACCCTCCCATTCCGGCCGCCGTAAACGGAACGCAGCCCGCCGTCGCGACGCGCTGGCTGCTCGGCGTCTTCGCTGTCGCGGCCACGCTGTTGATGGCGCTTACTCTGACGGGCACACCGACGGGGCCAGACCAGAATCCCGACGAGTTACCGGTCGCCATCGACCTGCAAGAGACCAGCTGGCCCGGTCTTGTCGCCACGATCACGCGCGTCGATGGGGCCGATTGGCAGGCCGATGCGCGTCGCTACGAGCCGGCCGATCTGGTGGCCGCCGGCGAAGCGATCGCGATCGCTAGCGGGCTGGTCGAGATCGAGTTCCGTCAGGGCGCCGTTGTCGTGTTGGAAGGACCGGCGCACCTGATCGCCGAGGAGGCCAACGGGGCGACCTTGCTCAAGGGCAAGCTCGCGGCGGTCGCTCCCCCCTGGGCCACCGGCTTCCGCATCGATACGCCCGGGGTCGACGTGATCGACCACGGGACCGAGTTTGCGGTGAGCGTCTCGGACGAGGGGGGGGACCCCAAGGTGAATGTGGTCGTCACGGAAGGTGAGGTCGAAGTCCTCAAAGAGGGCCAGGCGGATGGCGGGCGGCGTCTCAAGGCGGGCGAGGGCGTCCGCTCCAGCGGCGCGACTGTCGAAGCGGGCGACGACGCCGCAGCTCGCCAGCTGACCGAGCAGCTGCCCGATCGAGAGGAGTTGAACAACGCCGTCGTGATCGCCGACCGCTGGCACGATTGGGAGCCTGGGATTGAAGGCCATCCTTCCCGTGAAGGTCCTTGGCGGTACTACACCAATGCAGTGAGCCCGTTCGGTGATCCTTCCGGCTACGCCGAGCTGGTCTGGGACGCCCCCAGTGAGAGCTACCGCCCCGTCGATCGCGAGAAGAAACCCGCGTTTCGACGTTACGTGCGTGTTCACCGTGAGGGGGGGCACCCGGGACTCGGGAGCACCCAGTCGGGGCGGAAGCTTGACCACTACAGCATCTCGGCCTTCACCGTGCCCGAGGACGGGGTGTACCGCATCGAGGCCGGTTGGCTCGAGCGCAAGTGGCCACACCGTTGGGACGAAGACCAGGTTCTCGATGTCGCGGTCAACGTGAACGACGGGCCCAGGCTCCTTCATAAAATTTGCGACCGAAGCAGCTACCTCACTTTTCGTGGTCCGCTCGGTGAGCTCAAAGCGGGCGACACGATCTACGCCGGCGTGGGCCCGAACGGCGTTGATTACGGCGACCGCTTCCGCTGGGGGTTCTACGTGGTCCGCGAGAAGGATCCGCCCGCCGCGGCGGCCGATCTCGCGGCGCATCCATGACCTGAGTAACGCATGACTCCTCTTCCGAATCTCATCCAATCGAATCGTCTCCGCCGACCGCAGGCCGCGTTCACGCTGGTCGAGCTGCTGGTGGTGATTGCGATCATCGGCATCTTGGTCGCCCTGCTCCTTCCGGCGGTGCAGGCCGCCCGCGCCGCTGCGCGGCGGAGCCAGTGCCAGAACCAGCTGAAGCAGATCGGCCTGGCCTGCTTGAACTACGAGTCAACGACCGGCTCGCTGCCGGCGGGGGTCGAGGGCAAGGGGCGTTTCAACGACGACGACGGTCCGGGCGGGAGCAAGGAAGAAGTGGGCCAGGTCTGGGGGATTACGATCCTGCCGTACCTCGAAGAGCAGGCCGCTTTCGACCAGTTCGACTTCAGCGGCAACAAGAACTATCTGTCGACTGCTGTAAACGCTTCCGGCGTGTCGAATCGCCAAGCGGGTGAACAGTCCATGGCGGCCTACGTCTGTCCCGAGGAGCAGTTCGCCAGCGAGCCCTTCTTCGCACACGGCGTGAACTGGGCCGC
Organism: Planctomycetes bacterium MalM25; assembly: GCA_007745835.1. Classification (NCBI taxonomy): domain Bacteria; kingdom Pseudomonadati; phylum Planctomycetota; species Planctomycetes bacterium MalM25. The sequence goes on along the minus strand of CP036424.1, from coordinate 2,856,723 downwards.
CAGCTCCTACCGCGCCTGTTCGGGAACGGTCGATCAGACCCGGCAAACCAGTGGCCTCATTTGGTGGGATCGTTTGAACGTCAACGGCAACGCGGGGCGGCGGGACAACCGTGCTTTCCGCGGCGCTCTGGTCGCGGCGGGGGGGCGGATCGAGATCGCGCCGACAACCCTAGCTCAGGTCACCGATGGCACCTCGAAGACCGCGTTGGTGGGCGAGTTCCACCCGGGCCCCGATGCGATCCGACGCAACGCCTGGGCCTCCGGTTGGAGGTACCACAGCAAGGGACATTTCATACGAGACGATCAAGGACGCAGCTCGATCTACAGGACCGCGACCGTCGAGGAGTGCCGCAAGTCGTCACGCGAAGTGCCTCCCGGACTCGGCGGGAACCCGAGCCTCTGCTTCCGGTCTTTCTCCACCGTCCATCCCGGCGGGGTGATTCAGTTCGCGTTTTGCGACGGTTCGATTCACGCGGTCCGCGACGTCATTGACGACGAGGTCTACTTGGCGCTCGGCACCATCGGCGGGGAGGAGTTGACTGATGACAGCATTTGATCGCGTCGCCGTGCTCGTTCCGCTCGCGCTGCTGGTCGGTTGCGGTGGGGAGTTCCAGATGGCGCCCGTGTCGGGGGTGGTGACCCTCGACGGCGAGCCGCTGGCGAACGCCTCACTCTACTTCCAGCCCCAGCGCACCGGCGCCGATCCGGTGGTCGGTCCCCCGTCGATTGGCGTGACCGATGAGCAGGGCCGCTACAACCTCCGCGCCCAAAGCAGCGACACCGGCGCCGTCGTCGGCGAGCACCGGGTGAGCATCTCGACGTTCGAGTCGCGGATGGTCGACCCGCAGAACTCGGACCGAGTCGAGATCGTGTCCGAAGAGCGTGTCCCGCCGCGTTACCGCTCCCCCTCCGAGCTTACCTATTCGGTCTCACGCGGCGGGGCGGACGACGCCAACTTCGACCTAACCAGCGGCTGATTCACCGAGGGTCGCCAAGCGGCGCTCCTTACTCTGTTCCTTTTCTTACTCCTTCTGAAACGCAACTTGGAGAGTCTCATGATCCGAACCACTTGCTTCCTCCTGCTCGCGGCGGTCACCGCGCCGGTGCACGCCGCCATGTTTGTGGCCGGCGCCGACCCGACAACAACTTTCAGCGACCTGCTGATCGACGACGTGACGATGGGCTCGGGCCAAGACACCGGCACGGCCACCACGTTCACGCCCGCTCGCAACCTGGACGTCCCGACCGGGATGGGCCCGGTCGACATCAGCATCACAGGCATCGGTCTCAACCCGCGCGGCGGAACGTCGACCACCGAGGAGACCGTAACGGTCGAGATCACGTACTTCGGCGCAGACAACAACTTCGGGCTCGCCGCCGACAACGTCGTGCTCGGTTCCCGGACGGCCACCCTCCAGTACCTGGGCGCTGTCGATCAGTACACCGCGGTCTTTGACACGCCGATCACCGGCCAGATCGACGGAGTCGAGGACCGGTTCCGCATCGCGATCAGCTCGACCGGCAACCTCCGTTTCAAGAGCTGGAACGCCGTCCAATCGCCTTCCGGTGAGAACGGATTGAAGGTGAGTGTCGGCGGCACGGCGACCCTGGCGATCCCCGAGCCGACCTCGATGGCCCTGCTGGGGCTGCTGGGCTTGGCGACGACCTTCAAGCGACGCTGACGGACACGGCCCGCCGCGCGGGGTGGCGCGGCGGGCCTTTCTCAACCTTATCTCAACCCGCGTCGTTCTTCGCACCCGCGTGTGCGGAGGGGGCGCCCTGGAGCAACCTCTCATGTTTCGACACGCGATCGCCCTGACCGCGGTTGGCCTGCTGGCCGCGTCGGCCCCGGCGGCCAGCTTTCAGAATGGCTACACGATCGGCTCGGGCCTGTTGGGCAACGATCTGATCTTCGACGGCGCCACGCACGCCGGCAACGGCACGTTCGACATCCGCGCCAACGATACGGGCAACGGCGCCGGCGCCTATAACTGGGTCGCCGTTTGGCCCGAGATGTGGGACATCGGGACGGACGTCTCGCTCACCGGCATCGCGCTGCCGCTGCGCTCCCCGAACACCGGCACCGCCAACAACACGAGCAACGGAACCTTCACGTTCACCTTCTACGAGCTGACCGGCGGCGCCCCGAACGCCTGGGACGGCACCGACAACGGTGAGACCGTCCTGGCGACCGCCGACGTCGAATTCACGCTGGCTGGCACGGGCGGGGCGATCATCCCGTACGCCACGTTCGACACGCCGATCAACTTCACATCGAGCAGCAATGGCTTGGCGATCGGCGTCGACAGCACGGGCTCGATCCGCACCCGCTTCGACACGACGCCCGAGCCGGTCGAGGGCCTGCACTTTGTCGTCGACACCGGCGCGCAGCAGGCGAACGGTGCGGGGCACCAGTGGACGCTCGCGGGCACGCCGTTCTTCGACGCCCCGCCCCCGCCGGTGCTGCCGTATCGCTTCGACGCGTCGCTCGACGACCCGAGCAACCGCCGCTGGGACTCGGTCGAGCCGGCGATCGAGCAGTTCGCGTTCAACGTGCCTCAGAAGGGCGACTACAACGGGGACGGCTTCACCAACGCGGCCGACTACACGGTCTGGCGTGACAACCTCGGCGCCGACGCCACGGCGTTCGTCGGCGGCAGCCGCGACCCGGGCGCCGTGGGCGTGATCGATCAGGCCGACCGCACCTACTGGGCGGACAACTACGGTTCGCCGGCCACCGTTCCGGTCAACGACCCCGCCGTGCCGGGCATCACCCGCGCCTTCGACCAGGGCGCCACGGGCCAGGCGAACGTCTACGAGAACGCGACGGGCGGCCTGCAGGCGAGCCGGCAGAACGGCTCGTTCGAGATCTGGTTCCAGCCCGACGACCTGTCGGGGGGCGATCAGGTCCTCTTCGAGATCGGCGGCACCGGCACCGGTTCGTACCTCTCGCTGCAGGACGATCAGCTCAGCTTCTACGTCAACGGCCAGTTCGACGGGAATGAGCAGACGATCACCACGACCCTTGCCGACGCTGATTGGACCCAGGTGGCGGTTGTCATCAACAACACGTTCAGCGCAGACGCCGCTTCGTCGGACGATTTCGTTGATCTCTACGTGGACGGCGTCCTGGTCGCCTCGACTTCGGGGGCGACAACCGACATCAACCGTTGGGCGGGCGGCAACCAGGCCGGCCTCGGCCAAGTCGGTGGCAACGTCGCTGGCGGCGGCCCGCTCCTCGACGGAACCGGCGCGACGCCGTACACGTTCGAGGGCCAGATCGCCATTTTCGAGTACGACCCCGGGACCGCGTGGGACGCGACGGAGGTGCTGTCTCGTTACAACGCGATCACCGGCGGTTCGGCGGTCGCTGTCCCCGAGCCCGGTTCCGTGGCCTTGCTGCTGACGGCTTGCCTTTTCATCCGCGTTCGGCGTCTTTGATTGCACGATTGACTCCCGGGGCGGCGCGTCACCCGCGTCGCGCCGCCCCGTTCTATTGCTTTGATGATTCACCCCGGCCCGCCACGTGACGGAACCACGCGAAGCGGCCACTGAAGAGGCCCCTTGTGAGAATCGCTTCCCTATTCGCTGCTTCCTTCTTGTTAGCCGGGCACGCTTGCCAGGCGGACAAGCCGAACGTGGTGCTGATCGTGACCGACGACGCCGGCTGGGCCGATTACGGCTTCATGCGCGACGCCGACCCGAACGCCGACCCGGGCAATCGAGGCGCCGTGCCGACGCCTCACCTCGACCGCTTGGCCGGCATGGGGGTGACGTTCACGAACGCCTACACGGCGAGTGTGTGCTCTCCCTCTCGGGCGATGATCACCACCGGTCAGTACGGCACCCGGTTCGGCTACGGATCGAACATCCAAGGCGACTTGACCGCGATCAACAACGCCTCGTATGTGCAGGGCCTGCCGACCTCGGCGGTCACCGTCTGGGAGCGGATGCAGACGGTCGGCTACGACACGGCGGCGGTCGGCAAGTGGCACATCGGCCAGCACGCCAACGGCGGCGGCCAGCTCGGCAACCGCCCCGAGAACCAGGGCGTTGAGCACTTCGACGGTCTCTGGGGCGGGTCGCGGGGCTACTTCGCCGGCAGCGCCACGGGCACCCAGGCGCTCCGCCGAACGATCTCCGACGGCGCCGGCTCGATCAGCTCCACCTCGGTCGTCGAGAGCCAGTACAACGGCGAGTACGTGACCGACGTGTTCGGCGACCAGTCGGTCGACTACATCCGGGACAAGGCCACGAACGACGCCGACCCCTTCTTCTTGTACACCTCGTTCACGGCGCCGCACACGCCGATGCAGGCGACCGCGAGCGACCTGGCGTTCATCGACTCCTTGAACGAGCCCGGCTTCACCGGCCAGCGCCGCACCTACGCGGCGATGCAGTACTCGATGGACCGCAACGTCGGCAAGATCCTCGACGCGTTGGACGACCCGAACAACGACGGCGACACGTCCGACAGCATCGCCGACGACACGATGCTGCTGTTCATCAACGACAACGGCGGCGACTGCTGCGACAGCGGGCCCAACTCGAGCGACAACGGCGAACTCCGCAACGGCAAGGGGAGCCAGTTCGAGGGGGGCATGCGCGTGCCGATGATCGTCGCCGGCGCGGGCGTGAACGCCGGCGTGCAGGGGACGGTCTCGACCGACTTGGTCCACGCGATCGACCTCGTCCCGACCGCCTACAGCGGCGCCGGCGAGGGCGCGTTCGGGCCGAGCGACGTCGTCGACGGCAAGAACCTGCTGCCCTACATCAACGGCACACTCCCGGGCGTGGCGCACGAGGACCTGTTCATCTCGCGCTACAACAACCAGCAGTCCGCCGTCCGCAAGGGCAAGTGGAAGTACATGCACCAGAACGGCACAGGCTTCCAGCTCTACGACCTGGACAACGACCTGGACGAATCGAACAACGTGGTCGGCTCGCTCGCCAACGCCGCGGTGGTCGAGGAACTGCATCAGCTCATGGCGGGCTACCAGGTGCAGATGGACAAGCCGCGGCACGACAACCAGGCGCCGCTGACCAATCAGTTCGATCACTTCCGCTTCCGCGAGAACGCGGTCACGAACGGCGCCTTCTCGTCCGCGAATGCGTGGGTCGATGGCGACAACCCGGGCGGTTCGGTCACCGCGAGCTGGCGGGACGGCTACGCCGACAACCGGATGACCTTCCGCGCCAAGTCGAGCGGTGACTACACGGTGACTAACGACCTGAAAGGGGCCGGCGGTCTGGCCTACATGGCCAACCGCCTCACGCTCGCCAGCGCCGACGCGCCGCTCGTGGGCGAACGCTCGGCGACGATCGCCGGGTTGCCGCTGATGATGACCGCCAGCCGCGCGGGCGCCGCGCCCGTGATCGATCTCGACGCCCTCGACGCCACGCCCGGCGCGTTCACCTTCAACGTCGACGCCGACATCGAGGTCTACGACGACCTCACCCTCCAAGGCAACGGCAACCAGCGGTTCGTCTTCGGCGGTCAGGTCCGCGAGTTCCGCCCGGGGCGGAGCGTCACGAAGGCCGGCTCGGCGGACGTCACCTTCGCCGGCGGAGTTGATCTGTCGGGCACGCTCGACCTGCAAGGGGGAGCCGTCGCGTTCACCAACGGCTCCGTCCGAGGCCACGTGCTCGCGCGGACCGGCGTCGCCGTGCGGGTGGGACCTGAGGGCATTGTGCCGGGAGAGGGGGGCAGCGGCGACGACCCGCTCGAGATCGTAACCACCGACCTCGAGCTCAACTACGACGCCGCCCTCGACCTGTCGGGCGATTCACTCTGGAGCGACGCGGCTGGCTCGCCGGATAATCTGAGCTTCGGCTCCGCCGCGACCACCACACCCGTCGATACGGCGACCTTCCCCCACCTCTCGGCGGCCTACACGATCCCCACGAGCGGCGGCGCCGAGGGACTCAACAACTACTTCGAGCAATCGGGACCGCGCAGCCGTCAGGACGCGACCTTCGAGGTTGTCTTCAACGTGACCAACTCCTCCGCCGGCGCCGATCAGGTGCTGCTGGAAGCGGGCGGGGCCGCTCGGGGTGTCGCGATGGTGCTCAACGACGGCCAGCTCACCTTCAACGTCGACGGCGACGCCAGCGACATCAACCTGACCACGGGCGTCACCGAGGGCTGGAACCACGCCGTCGGGGTGATCGATCTGGAGAGCGGAACCGACTCGGTCGCTCTCTATCTCAACAACCAGCTCGTCGGCCAGCTCAGCGGCCAAACGATCGACGACTGGGCCGGAGGCAACGTATTCGGCCTCGGCGAGGGGGCGAGTTCGGTGACCGGCGTCAGCTCGGGCACGGGCTCGCCTTTCCATGGGGAGATCGCCGTCGCGCGGTTCTACGGCGGCACGGCCTTCGGCACGACCGAGGTCGATCAAAACCACCAGTGGCTGCTGCAAGACATCGCGCCCTCGACCGGTCAGCCGGCCGTCACGCTGGCGATCGACGGCGACTTCACGCTCGAAGCGGGCTCATCGCTCGCGCTCGACCTGCTGACGACCGACGAGTCGGACCGCGTCGAGGCGAGTGGCCTCGTCGCGCTGGCGGGCGATCTGATCGTCGCCGCCTCGGACGGATTCGACCCGGCGGCGGGTGACCGGTTCGACATCGCCAGCGGCTCCGCCCGTTCGGGTAAGTTCGATTCGTACGACCTTCCTGGCCTGGTGTCGGGACTGATGTGGCAAGTGAACTACGCGGCCGACCGCGTGCAGCTGCTGGTCACCCTCGCGGGCGATTACAACGGCGACGGCCTCGTCGACGCGGGCGACTACACCGTGTGGCGTGACGCCGAAGGCCAAGCCGTCGACGCGGGCGTCGGCGGCGACGGCGACGGCGACGGCCAAGTCACCCAAGCCGACTACCTGATCTGGCGAGACAATTACGGTGCGAGCGTGCCGGCGCTCGTCGAGGCGACCGCCGTGCCCGAGCCGGCTGCCCTCACGGCGACGGCCCTCGGCTGGCTGATCGCTTACGCACGCACCTGGCGTTGAGCCACGCTTCCCTCGGAACAGGCAAGCTGAATATGAAACCTCACTGCTTAACCTTGTTGGCCGTTGCCGCAATGGCGGCGGCCGTCGTTTCGACGGTCGACGCCGCTTCGCCGAAGCTCGGCTGGGCCGGTTCGAGCGCCGCGGACCACAACGCGTCGAACGCGAGCTGGTACTACCGTTGGTGGCACACGATCCCGTCCGACGCGAGCGGCACGCACGCTGATTTTGTGCCGCTGATCAAGTACCCGAACAACATCCAGACCAAGGTGAACGGGGTCGCGAACCTCAACGATGTCGATACGCTGCTGGTGCTCAACGAGCCCGAACGCGAGAGCCAGTCGAACACGTCGGTCCAGACCGCGTTGAGCATCTGGCCCACGATCCAGAACACGCTGCCGAATCACCGGCTGGTTGGTCCCGGGTTCGGCGACGACGCGGGCGGACGCGCCTGGATGGACGAGTTCATGACCGAGGTCGATCTGCTCAACGGCAACGCCGACCCAAACGACGACATCCGACTCGACGCGGTCGCCTTCCACTGGTACGGCGCCAGCAGTCCTAACGGCGTGAGCGCCGCAAACAATTTCCTGAACCGCGTTGACTTCTTCCACAACCGGTACAACCGACCGATCTGGATCACCGAGTTCGCGATGCACGACTGGGAGGGGAACGACCCGACCGCCGCCATGATCCAGGCGAACGCCGATTTCCTGGAGATCGTCATCCCGGCGCTCGAGTCGCGGAGCTATGTCGAGCGCTACTCCTACTACAACTGGTTCGACGACGCGATGGTCTTCGAGGACCCCAACCGGGCCCCGACCGTCATCGGCGATCAATACGTCGGCACCCTCTTGCCGGGCGACACCCATGACCTAAGCGGCCAGAGCCTGGGGACCGATGTCGTCTACCTGCGTGGCGGCTCGCTCACCAACACGGGCGCCGCCACGCCCGACGCGATGCGGTCGCTCGACGCCCTCGGCGGGGTCAGTACGATCTCCGCCGCCGCCGACTGGTCGCTCGCCAACTTGCGAGACGGCTACGTCCGCATCCGCGACGGGGCCACGCTCCGCAAGGAGGGACCGGCGCAGGTCCGCCTGACCGGGGCGATCTCGAACCAAGGGGCCCTGCAAGTCGTCGAGGGAGAGCTTCTGTTGGAGGACGGCTCCTACAGCGGCGGGGGCGCCATCCATGTCGACGAGGGCGCGGCTCTCCGGTTGACCCTGCAAGGGGGCCGGGGAACGTACTCGCTCAGCGACACCCGCTTGGAGGTCGAAGGGCGCGTCGAGGGCCCGGTCCGGCTTACCAATCGGACGACCCTCGTCGCCCAGGGCGAGGTCGCTCACTTCGGTTCGAATCTCACGGTGGGGGACTCGGTGATCGAAGTCGGCGGACCCGGGTTCACGGTCCTCTCTCCGGCCGTGTCGCCCGTGACCGCGGGTCTCCAGCTCAACTACGACGCCGCCCTCGACACCCCGGGCGACAACGTCTGGTCCGACGCGCTCGGCTCGGTTGACTCGGTCGCGTTCGGCCAGGCCGCTTCGCCCGTGACGGTCAACGACCCTGCCTTCCCGGGCCTGACGGCTGCCTACCCGATCGCGACGACCGGCGGCGCCGAGGGGCTCAACCAGTACTTCGAGACCGATGGCCCCCGCAGCCGCCAGGACGCCACCTTCGAGGTCGCTTTCCGCGTTGATGACACGAGCGCGGGCGCCGACCAGGTCCTCATGGAGGTCGGCGGGGCGGCGCGAGGTGTCGCCTTCGTGCTGGACGACGGTGTGCTCACGTTCAACGTCGATGGCGACGGAGCCGACATCAATCTGACGCATCCGGTCGCGTCAGGTTGGCGTCACGCGGTGGGCGTCATCGATCTCACCAGCGGTGGCGACACGGTCACCCTCTACGTCGATGGTCAGCAGGTCGGCTCGCTCTCGGGACAAACGATCGACGACTGGGCGGGCGGAAACGTGGCCGGGATCGGGGCGGGCGCCAGCTCGGTGACCGGAGTCGACTCGGGTGTCGGTGACCCCTTCCACGGTGACCTCGCGCTCGCTCGCTACTACCAGAACACCACCTTCGACGCCGCCGACGCGTTGCAGAACTACCAAGCCCTGACCGTCGCGCCCGCTTCGGACCCGACGTTGCTGGTTGTGGAGGGCGACCTGCTCGCTGAGAACGGCAGCGAGTTGCGTCTCGATATCCGCGCCGACGGGGACGCCGACAAGATCGCCATCGACGGCACGCTCGCCGTCACCGACGCCACGCTCGTCGTCCAGCTCGTCGGGGCCGGGACCCCGGGGCTCGGCGACGCGTTCGACCTGTTCGACTTCGCCAGCGCGAGCGGGCAGTTTGAAACGATCTCCCTGCCGGGCCTCGCGAGCGGCCTCCGTTGGCGGGCCGATCGCTTGGTGGCCGATGGCGTCATCGAGGTCGTCCTCGCTGGCGACCTCAACGGCGACGGCCGGGTCGACGCCGCGGATTACAGCGTGTGGCGTGACTCCGAGGGCCAGGCCGTGGCCGCTTACACGGCGGGCGACAGCAACGGCGACGGCCAAGTCGATACCGCCGACCTGAACGAGTGGCGGGCCAATTACGGCGCCGTGGCCGCCTCCGCTTCCGCCATCCCCGAGCCGTCCGCTCTGGCGCTGGTCGGCTTCCTGTTCCTTGTCGCCCGCAGAGGCACGCGATGATCACCCGACGCCGCTTCACCCAGATCGTTGGCGCCGCCGCGACGGCCGCGGCCGCACGCCCCGCCCTCGCCTCGTCTGCGCTGTCGTCGCCCAAGCGGGGTTGCTGCCTGGCGGCGCGGGCGGATGGCAAGTGGCGTCGGCGGGTCGAGGTTCTGCAGCCGAATTGGATGTACTCGTGGGGCGCTCACCGCCCCGAAGGGCTGGCGCCCGACATCGACTTCACCCCGATGCTGTGGGGCGAGGACAGCAAAGAACGCCGCCGGCGTCTGATCGTCGACCTCAAATCACGCTACGAATCGGGCGAGGTGCGCCACGTGCTCGGCTTCAACGAGCCCGACCAGCCCGACCAATCGAACATGGCCGTGAAACGCGTTCTGAACCTCTGGCCGCAGCTCATGGAGATCGGCGCCCCGCTGGTGAGCCCGGGGTGCGTCCACCCCGACAAGGAGTGGATGCGGTCCTTTATGGCGGGGGTTGAGGAGCGTTCGCTCCGAGTCGATGCGATCGCCGTGCATTCTTACATGGGCCCGAGCGTCGAGCACCTGATGCGCAAGCTCGAAGCGGTCCACCGCGAGTTCGGGCGGCCGCTTTGGCTCACCGAGTTTGCCGTTGGTGATTGGGAAGCCAGCAGCCCCGCCGCCAACCGGCACCGGCCCGAGCGCATCGCGGCGTTTATGCGCGAAGTGCTCCCCGCACTCGACGAGGCGTCGTTCGTCGATCGTTACGCCTGGTTCAACGCCTCGCCGAAGAGCGCGCCCCTCGGCACCTCATCCCTGGTCGATGACGAGGGGGAACCGACCCCGCTGGGCGAGCTCTACGCGAGTCACTGATTCGATTGGATCGATTTCAAGTTGAGCGGGAGCGGAGGCCGACGATCTCGCAATGTTCACAGCTTAGCGAGTCGGTCCCCTCAGAAAACGAGCGAGTTGTCAGCGGAGTTGTGAACCACCCCACCGTGGGTTCGTCGCCATTGAGGAGATCGAGGCTGCACGGCGACACTTGACGGCCTCCACCTGAGCCACCCCGAGACAATCACTTATGTTCTTCAGTCGGGGCGCAGCTGGCAGAACGGCACCCAGCTCGTCTGCGTTGGCTGCGTCACTCACCTTGCTCCTGGCTTTGAGCACGGCCCTTGCGTCTGAGGGAGGGGATCCCCCGGGTAACGAGGAGTACGTCCTGCGGTGGTCGGACGAGTTCGAGCAAGACGGTTCTCCCTCCGCGGACAACTGGGGCTTTGAGTCGGGCTTCGTCCGGAATCACGAAGCGCAGTGGTATCAGCCCGAGAACGCTTGGTGCGAGAAGGGGCGACTCATTATCGAAGCGCGGCGCGAGACGCGGAAGGTCGAGCCCGCGGCGAGCGGTCGCGGGGTTCCAGCCTGGGTCCGCCAGCGGACGCAGGCGGAATACACCTCGGCCTCGCTCAATACGCGAGGCAAGCGGAGCTGGCTCTACGGCCGATTCGTTATGCGGGCTCGGATCCCCGCCGTTCAAGGTGCCTGGCCCGCGTTCTGGACTCTTGGAGAAGGCAGATGGCCCGCTTGTGGCGAGATCGATGTGATGGAGTACTACGACGACAGCCTGCTGGCGAACGCGGCTTGGCTGGGAGAAGGGGGGCGGCCTCAATGGGACGCCTCCAAGAGGCCTCTCGCCGACTTCGGAGATCGCTCTTGGAGTCAGTCGTTTCATGTCTACCGCATGGACTGGGACGCGGGGTCGATCCGACTCTATGTGGATGACGAGCTGGTTAATGCGATCGATACCCGAGCCGTTCGGAACGCCGATGAGGATGGCGCCAACCCTTTCCGTCGGCCGCACTACTTGTTGCTCAATTTGGCGGTCGCTGGCGTTCACGGTGGCGACCCTTCGGACACGCCGTTCCCGGTCCGATACGAGATCGACTATGTCCGCGTTTATCAGCAAGCGGGCGCCCCGAAGGTGGTCAGCCTTACGAAGGATTGAGTTGCGTCGCGGCCGTTCCCAGTTCAGGGAGGTTGTCTGCGTAGGAGCCTTCTGGGTCGATTTGCCTCAGCGAGTTGCTTGGCTTCCAGTCGGGAAGGCCTCGCTCCCCTTGAGGAACGCTCCGCGGTTGTGGTTATAGTGGCGGCGTCACCCGCAGACCGGCTTTCCGGGGGTCAGAGGTCCCCGGGCTCAATCGTCGTTAGGACACCAAGGCTTCTCATGCGTGCTTACCTGCTGTTCCTTGTCTGCCTGTCAGGCGTTGCGGTCGCGACGGCGGCCGAGCGGCCGAACGTGGTGCTTATCTACGGAGACGACGTCGGCTACGGCGATGTTTCGTGCAGCGGGCAGACGACGCTCAGCACGCCGAACATCGATCGCTTGGCGGCGGAGGGGGTTCGGTTCACGGACGCGCATTGCTCGGCGGCGACGTGCACGCCTTCGCGGTACGCGATGCTGACGGGTCGGTACGCCTTCCGTCAGGAGAACAGCGGCATCCGTCCCGGCGACGCTAACCTGATCATCGCCCCGAGCACGCCGACCCTGCCGAGTCAGCTGCGGTCGGTCGGCTACCGGACCGGCGTCGTGGGCAAGTGGCACCTCGGGCTGGGGGACGGGCCGATCGACTGGAACGGGGACGTCCGCCCCGGCCCGAACGAGATCGGTTTTGACTACCACTTCTTGCTGCCCGCGACCGGGGACCGCGTGCCGTGCGTCTACTTGGAGCAGGGCCGCGTGATCGACCTCGACCCCACGGACCCGATCGCCGTGAGCTACGGCAAGCGGATCGGAGACGCGCCGACCGGCGCCGAGCGACCCGACCTGCTGAAGCAGCGTTGGTCGCACGGGCACAACCACACGATCGTCAACGGCGTGTCACGCATCGGGTACATGACGGGGGGGCAGGCCGCTCGGTGGGTCGATGAGGACATGGCCGACGTCCTCGTCGAGCACGCCCACGAGTTCCTCGACGCCAGCAGCGAGGCCCCCTTCTTCCTGTTCTTCTCGGCTCACGACATCCACGTCCCCCGGATGCCGCATTCACGCTTCGCCGGAAAGAGCGGTCTCGGCCCGCGAGGCGACGCCATGCTGCAACTCGATTGGTGCGTGGGCCGGCTGACCGAGAAGCTCGAGGCGCTCGGAGTTCTCGACGACACGCTCGTCATCTTCACTTCCGATAATGGCCCGGTGTTGGACGACGGCTATGTCGATCAAGCCAACGAACTCCTGGGCGACCACGTCCCGGCGGGACCGCACCGCGCGGGCAAGTACTCGATGTACGAGGGAGGCACGCGCGTCCCGTTCGTGGCCCGTTGGCCCGAGAGGATCGCCGCCGGCACGGTGAGCGATGCGCTGCTCGGCCAGATCGACTTGGCCGCCTCGCTCTCGGCCTTGACCGGCGCCAAGCTGCCGGTCGGCGGCCTGCCCGATAGTCGTGACGAACTCGACACGCTGCTCGGCGAAGACCCCGTCGGCCGCCCGCACCTGGTCCACGAAGCGAAGGGGCTCGCCCTCCGCATGGGCCCGTGGAAGTACGTCCCCGCGGGCAAGACCCGCGATGGGCTCGGCCCTTGGGAGGTGCGTAATCTTTCTCAGCCCGGCTCACTCTATCGAGTCGATGACGATCCGGGCGAATCGCGAGACCTCGCCGCCGAGAAACCGCAACGATTGGAGGCGATGCGTTCTCTGCT